>CALXYD010000011.1 GCA_944392865.1 uncultured Alphaproteobacteria bacterium | reverse complement strand
ATCGGCAAGGCGAGCAACGAACTGTTTGCCCAGTTTTTTATCAGAATTTATAAGGAGCTGTCCGGCTGCATTTTGGCGGAATTTTCCAAATTGAAAATATTGCAAGCCGGTAACTTCGCCATATTTCGCGAAGTTTTTCAAGCTAAAATAGAAAAGATGTTTGTCGTCCCCGCCGATACTTTTGACAACGTTAAAGGGCAGTTTCCCATCGGTTTTATGATTTGGAACACGGATAAAAAAGAAAAATTTACACAAATGCTGTCCGATGTTTATGACCGTAAGGGCGAACGGTTGGAAAAAAAGAAATTTTATGCCTTTGATGAAAACCGCGGCAGCGTAAATAAATGGATTATTAAATATTTAGAGAACAAAGAAAAAATAGCATATTTGGTAAGTTGTTCACCTGATTTTCAACATAATAGCCAATTAGCCATTCTATCTAAACCTCAAAAACGCTATTGTTTAAATATAACGCAGGACAATCTTATAAAATTTTGCATTTATTTCTCCGTCCGCCATTGCCTGGAGGCAACATGGCTAAACGACCGCGACCAGTTTTTATATCCTAAAGATGGCTGGCAGGAAGATACGGAATTTCAAGCCGATTGTCTGGTTTATACGCTTTTCCACGGCCAAAACCGCATATCCGCCGAACAGGGAATAAATCATTGGATTCCTTTTGCCGAAACCGTGGTAAATGCCAAAGACGTTTTTGCAAGCCATTTTATGACCGGTTATATCAAAGACAACCATATTGTTTTTTCAGAAGCCGGGCAAAAAGTTATGGCAGTCGGCAGGGAACTCTGGCGATATTATCATAAACAACCGGATTCTATGCCGAATGCTTCTTTTTATGATATTCGCGCCTTTTTTCAGGGGCGTGACGCCAACGGCAAAATGAACAAAGACAGTGCGGATGATGAATATACACGGCTTATCGCCGATTTGCGCCATGCTCAGAAAAAACTGGCTTCAAAAATCGCACTCAAGGCTTATGAATACGAGTTTTTGAAATAAAATCGGCTTGTTTTGAAACCCGGTGCGCATAAAAAATATGAAATAAATGAAAAAAAAGCTTTATTTTAAATTTTTTTATGTTATAAGCAAAACATAATCTTTCATAAAAAAACTTGAAAGTGGGGCAAATGCCCCGCTTTTTTGTTAGAAAACTTAGGAGAAAATAATGCAGAAACATTATTTGGCGGATATTCTGGAACCGGTAATAGACCAAATGGGGTATGATACGGTTCGGATAATGACCATCGGCGAAAAAGACCCGACGCTTCAGATAATGATAGAACATAAAGAAAGCGGCAAGGAGCTGACGGTGGATGATTGTGCGGCAGTCAGCCGCGCCGTTTCTGCCGTGCTGGATGAAAAAGACCCGATAGACGGGCGTTATACGCTGGAAATCAGCTCTCCCGGTTTAGACCGGCCGTTGACCAAGCCGGAGCACTTTCTGCGCTATATCGGCTACGCCGTGAAGGTTGAAACCGTTGAACCGGTAGAAAAGAGAAAGCGCTTTAAGGGGACGTTGAAAAATATCTCTGCCGATAATGTTATCACCATAGATATGGAGGATAAAGACTATTCTGTCGCCTTTGCAAATATTGCCAAGGCAAAAATCGTAATCACCGACGAGCTGTGGGAACAATTTATGAAATCCCGCAAACCGTTTGAAGCTTAACTTGTTTAACTTAAAAAAAGAGGATACTATGGAAAATATCGTAAATATGCCCAGACCGGAAATTCTGATGGTTGCGGATACCGTAGCCAGAGAAAAGAATATTGACCGTGAAGATGTTTTCAAAGCTATGGAAGAGGCTATTCAAAAGGCCGGACGTTCAAAATACGGCTATGAACACGATATCCGCGTCAATATCAATCGCAAAACCGGTGCGATTACTTTGGCGCGTTATCGTGCGGTTGTAGACCAGATAGAAAACGAAACGACGGAGTTGACGCTTGCCGAGGCTCAGCGCATCAATCCGGAGATTAAGGTAGGCGAATATATCATAGACCCTCTGCCGCCGATAGATTTCGGGCGTATTGCCGCCCAGACCGCCAAGCAGGTTATTATGCAAAAAGTGCGCGAGGCGGAACGCAATAAACAATATGAGGAGTATAAAGGAAAAATCGGCACGATTATCAACGGCACGGTTAAGCGGGTTGAATTTGGCAACGTTATCGTTGATATGGGCAAGACCGAGGCAATTCTCCGCCGTGATGAGATAATTCCGCGGGAAAGCTTTAAGAGTGGCGACCGGGTTCGCGCTTATGTTCTGGATGTCCGGCGCGAAACCAGAGGGCCGCAGATTTTCCTCTCCCGCACTTGCCCCGAATTTATGGCAAAGCTGTTTACTTCGGAAGTGCCGGAAATTTACGATGGCCTGGTAGAGATTATGAGTGTGGCGCGTGATCCTGGGTCAAAAGCCAAAATTGCCGTTCGTGCTAAAGATTCGTCCATTGATCCTGTCGGCGCCTGCGTCGGTTTGCGCGGTATCCGTGTTCAGGCGGTTGTAACCGAATTGCAGGGCGAAAAAATTGACATTGTGCCGTATTCGGCGGACAAGGCACAGTTTATCGTCAGCGCATTGGCGCCGGCGGAAGTCAGCAAAGTCGTTATTGATGAAGAGAACAATCGTATTGAAGTTGTTGTGGCAGAAGACCAGTTCTCCATTGCTATCGGGCGCCGCGGGCAGAATGTCAAGCTGGCCTCGCAGTTGGTTAATGCCGATATTGACATCTTGACCGAGGAACAGGAAAGCGAGCGCCGCGCCAATGAAAACCGGATTCGCTCCGAACGTTTCGTTTCCGCGCTGGATGTAGATGAGATGATTGCCCATGTTCTGATTTCCGAGGGCTTTTCAACGGTTGATGAAATTGCCATGGTTGACTTGTCGGAATTGGCGTCTATTGATGGCTTTGATGAAGATTTGGCGACCGAATTGCAGAAGCGCGCCAAAGATTTCGTCCGCAAACGCAATGAAGAATTTGCCGAAAAGAGCAAAACCTTGGGCGTTGATGATAGCCTGAAAACCGTTATCGGACTTGACCAGGATATGATTTTAAGCCTGGCCGAACATGGCGTGAAAACCTTGGATGATTTGGCAGACCTTGCCGCAGATGAGCTGATAGAGATTTTGGGTAAGGATACCATTACCGAAGTGGAAGCCAACCGTGTTATTATGGCGGCGCGCGAACATTGGTTCACCGAGGAAGAAAAGAACTGAGAGCGGTAAAATGTCCAGAGAGCAGATTGCAAGAAAATGTATAGTCAGGGGCGTTGTCCGCCCGAATGAGGAGTTGCTCCGTTTCGTGGTGCTGAACAATACCCTGTTGCCCGATTTCGGCAAAAAACTCCCCGGAAAGGGAATGTACATTACTTGCAGTCGGCTCTTGCTGGAAAAAGCGTTGGAAAAAAAGGTATTTCATAAGGTTAGCCGCCATAACTTAAAAATTGCGGAAGATTTTGTAGATATGGTGGGAAATTTGCTGAAACAAAAAGCGCTGGCAAGTTTGAATTTGGCGCGCAAAAGCGGAACGTTGATAACTGGATTTGATAAATTAAAAGAGGCGGCCAAAAAAGAGAAAGTAGCATTTATAATAGAAGCGGGAGATGCCGGAACGGTCGGGAAAGAAAAAGTCGCATTTCTTGCTAAAAGTATTGAAATATTTAATTTATTTAGTATAGAAGAATTAGATATGGCTTTAAATAAGGAAAACACGGTAAATATCGCGGTTTTAAAAAGCGATATGGCCGAGATGGTTTACAGGGATTTAAAAAAATATCAAAACTTCTTATCGTATAACGGAGAAAATAACGAATGACAGAAGATAATGGCAAAAAATTAACATTATCCGGAAAATCAACCTTAACGTTGAAAAAGACAAATATGGCCGCCAAACCGGAAGGCCGGAAAGTTGTCCAGGTAGAAGTCAGAAAGAAAAGATTTAGCGGCACGGCAGCGCAGCCGGCAAAACCTGCCGTGGAAATTGATGAAGCGCTGGCGCAAAAAATAGAACTGTTGGCAAAAGCCAAAGAGCATGATGCCAAAAAGAAACAGGAAGAGGAAGAAAAAGCCCTGTTGCGTCAAAAGCAAAAAGAAGAAGAATTGAAAAAGAAGGAAGAGGCTGCTAAAAAAGAGGCGGAAGCCAAAGCAGCGGCGGAAGAACGTGCGGCGGCCGCGGCGGCTAAAGCCGAAAGTGAAGAAAAATCTCACAATTTCAAACATAAAAAAGATAGTTTTGATGATGACGATGATGAAGATGATGACGATTATTACGACAAGAAAGGGAAAAAATCGTCTTCTTCGGACAGTGGAAAATCTTTAAGTCGCGAAGAAACTTTTGAACAGGAACGCAAAAAAATCCAAAAGCGCAGTTTTGAAACGCCGAAACGCAACGCAAAAATCAACGTCAATTCGTATATGTTTAATGATGATGACGATGATGACTATGGTTACGGTGCGCCGCGCCGCCGGTTTAAGAAAAAAGCGCCGAAACCCCAGGCTCAGCCTCAGGCGCCTCAGGAAAAAATAATTAAGGAAGTCATTATTCCTGAAATTATCACCGTGCAGGAGCTGGCAAACCGTATGGCGGAAAAAAGTGCTGACGTGATTAAAAAACTGATGTCTTTAGGCGTTATGGCGACCATAAATCAGGCGATTGACGCGGATACAGCGCAAATTGTCGTTGAAGAAATGGGACATAAGTTCAAACGTGTTGCCGAAAGCGATGTGGAAGAAGGTTTGACCGGGCCGGCCGATAAAGAAGAAGATTTGCTTCCACGCCCACCGGTGGTAACCGTTATGGGACACGTTGACCACGGTAAGACCTCTTTGCTTGATGCGTTAAGGGAAACCAATGTTGCCGCCAAAGAAGCGGGCGGTATTACCCAACACATCGGCGCTTATCAGATTACGCTGAAAAGCGGGCAGAAAATTACCTTTATTGATACGCCGGGACACGAGGCTTTTTCGGAAATGCGCGCCCGTGGTGCCAAAGTTACCGATATTGTTGTTTTGGTGGTTGCAGCTAATGATGGAATTAAGCCGCAGACGATTGAGGCTATCCGCCATGCCCAGGCGGCGAATGTGCCGATAGTTGTGGCGATTAACAAAATTGATTTGCCCGGCGCTGATCCGATGAAAGTCAAAACTGAACTTTTGCAGCAGGGGATTGCCGTGGAAGAAATGGGCGGCGAATGCTTGTGTGCGGAGGTTTCGGCGAAAAAGCGCATAAATATTGACAAGCTTGTTGAAGCGATTTTGTTGCAGGCGGAAATTCTGGACTTGAAAGCCAATCCGAACCGTCCGGCCGAAGGCGTCGTTATTGAAGCCAAGATGGAAAAAGGCCGCGGCAATGTGGCAACGGTTTTGGTGCAAAACGGAACATTGACGGTTGGCACGGTTTGCATTGCCGGTAAAGAATGGGGACACGTCCGTGCGATGTTTAATGAAAACGGCAAAAAAGTCTTTGAGGCCACGCCGGCCACGCCGGTTGAAGTATTGGGCTTGCAGGGAACGCCGTCCGCCGGTGATAACTTTATTATCGTAAAAGACGAAAATCAGGCGCGTGAGGTAACCAATTATCGTATTCGCAAAGAACGCGAGGCAAAATTGGTTAAAAGCGCAAAATCGGCGATGGAGCAAATGCTGGATAAAATTAAATCCGGCGAATCCAAACAGTTGTCTGTTATTATTAAGGCAGACGTTCAGGGTTCCATAGAGGCGATAGAAGGGACGATTAACAAACTTTCAACCAGTGAGGTTTCTGTTCATATTCTGCACTCTGCCGTTGGTCCGATTTCTGAGTCGGATGTAACGTTGGCCAAAGCATCAGACGCTTTTATTATCGGCTTTAATGTCCGCGCTATTCCGCAGGCACGCGATATGGCACGCCGCGACGGTATTGATATCCGTTACTATTCCATCATTTATGATGTTGCCGATGACGTGAAGAAAGGTTTGGAAGGTCTGCTCTCGCCGGAATTGCGCGAGAAATTCCTGGGCTATGCTGAAATCCGCAATGTCTTTAATATTACCGGGGTCGGTAAAGTCGGCGGCTGTATGGTAACCGAAGGTATGGTAAAACGCGGAGCCAAGGTACGCCTGTTGCGCGACAACGTTGTTATCCACGATGGCAACCTGGCGCAGTTGAAACGCTTTAAAGACGATGTGAAAGAAGTAAAAGAAGGGTATGAGTGCGGTATGAGTTTTGAAAATTATAATGACATTCAGGTCGGCGACTATATTGAATGTTATGAAATTGAAACGATTGCGGCAAAACTCTGAGGAGGCAACAATGTTAAGCAAAACCGTTAAAGAGCCGACACAACGCCAGCTCCGCATCGCCCGCGAGATAAAGAAAATCATCGCCGGCGCTTTGGAGAAAGGCGAAGTGCGCAACCCGCTGTTACAGGAATATATGATAACCATAACCGACGTGGATGTGGCATCGGATCTGAAATTCTGCACGATTTATTTTATGACCTTAAACGGTGAAAATTTAGGGCAGATAGAAGATGATTTAAATGCTGAGGCGTGGGGGCTGAAAAAGCTGATTGCTTCCAAATTAAAACTGCGTTATACGCCGGATTTGAATTTCCGTATGGATACGTCGTTTGAAGAGGTTGACAGGATAGAGAAACTTCTGCGTGACCCGAAAGTAGCACGGGATTTGAAAAATAGCAAAGAAAAAAATTAGGAAGAAAATGCTCAAAAGTTTTATAACCGAATTTAAAAAATTTGCGATGCGCGGCAATGTGATAGATATGGCTGTCGGTATCATCATCGGTGCCGCGTTTGGAAAAATTGTCGATTCTCTGGTCAAGGATATTCTCATGCCGCCGATAGGCTTACTGCTTGGAAAAGTTGATTTTTCCGATTTGAAACTCTATCTGACGCATGGCAATGACCCGGTAACCATAAATTACGGATTGTTTATCAACGCGCTTATCAGCTTTCTGATTGTTGCCTTTGCCGTTTTCATTTTAATTAAAGCGATAAACAAGGTGCAGACCAAAATGGTAAAAGAGGAAAAAGCAGAACAGGCCGCCACGCCGGATGTTAAGACCTGTCCCTATTGTTGCACCGAGATACCGGTCAAAGCGACGCGTTGTCCGCATTGCACGTCTGAATTAAAATAGTGAGCTGTTTAGCCGACAATATCTTCGTCTTTGTGTAAAAATTCATAAAGCGATAAAACAATACCGGAAAAAATAAGTGGCAACAGATAATAAATAATCCGGTAAGCTATCAGCGCACCGAATAAGATGGCGTGGTTATCTTGTCCGGGGAGAATATTGGCAAATACCAGTTCAAAAACGCCCAATCCGCCGGGAACCTGGCTATAAACGCCAAGCACTTGGGCTATAATGAATGCGCCTAAAAATGTTACGAAATCAATTTCCACAAAACAAACCAGCACGGAATAAAGGACTAATGATGCCATCGTAATATCAATACTGCCGATAATAACCTGTTCAATCGCCAGCTTAATATTAGGCATCCTGAAAGCGATTCCCTTGATAACCAAATCTTTTTTATAATAAAGGCTGCCCCAGAGATAAATTGCCAGTCCCGCTACGGAAAACAAAACGGTAATAAATGTAGAAAATTGCGTGGACTCATTCCCGCCGAATGCGTGTTCCGGTGTTAAAATATAGCCGATAATAATAAGAAAAAAGCAGGAAACCAGATAAGTAAAACCCGAAAAGGTAACCATTTTGACAATATCGCCCGGGCAAATTCCCCATCTGGAATAAAAACGGTAACGAACCGCGCCGCCGGAAACAATGGCGTGGCCTGCATTGTTGCTGACGGCAAAACCGACAAACCCGGTGAGTATCCACTTCCACGCCGCCAATTTCTTCTTAATATATTTGAGCGCCAGAAAATCGTATGTTGAAAGCGCAATATATCCGGTAAAGGAAGCGACCGCCGCATAAATAAGATTCTTATGCGGAATATTAAACAGCGCTGTTTTAAGCTCTTCCATGGAGTAGCGGGATAACTGATGATAAATCATATACGCGGCCAGAATAAAGAAAAACAATCCCAACCATGAAACGATTTTGTTCAAAATATAAGATATGCTCACCAGTCTTTTCTCCGTTTGTTGTTGTGGCTTCAGCTGTGTGCTTCGGCCTTGTCTTTATATTTAATCCGCTATAATATCAAAATCAGCGTCCATATTTATATCAACGTAAATTTTTAAGCTGTTTCCGAAAGTCTTGCGAATAAAAGCCGTTAAGTCCGACGGTGTGGAAACATATTTTTCAGCCTCCTGCTGAGCGGCCAGCAAATCATTTAAGCTAAGGCTTTTTTCTATCTCGTCCCGCTTGCCGACAGCGCTGTCTTCGCCTAAAGTTGCCGCCGTATTATAAAGAACGTATGCCCGTTTGGTATCTTTGGGATAAATTTCACCTTCTTCCAAAATTCCGGCAAGCTTCATTATCGCCGCGGAATTCCCCTGTGCTACCGCTTTTTCCAGATATTCAACCGCCCGTGCATAACTTTTTGGTGCGCCAAACCCGTTAATATAAAAATCAGCAAGGACATATTGAGCTTCATCGTATTGTGCGTCGGCAACTGCTTTTATCAGCAAGAAGGCCTTTTTGTAATCTTGTTTAACCAAAAAGCCCTGATAGTAAGAATATCCGACCAAAAACTTTGCCGTCTTGTTTGTCGTTTCCGCCTGTTTCAGCAGGTCATAAATTTTCTGAAAATCATCTTGCGTCTTCGTTTCCGGGTTGGAACCCATATAAATAATCGCCAGATTAACGGCGGCATCATTACTGCCGAGCTGCGTCGCTTCATCAAAATATTGAATGGCCTTTTTGTAATTGACCGGTGTGCCGAGACCGTTAAAGTAAAGGCTACCGAGGTTATTAAGCGCCGCCGCATTTTTCTGTTGCGCCGCCAGCGTATAATAATGCAAAGCTTTGCCATAATCTACTTTTTCGCCATCCACGCCGTAAAGATACATATATCCGGCATCTAACTGGGCGTTAATATCGCCGGCATCGGCTTTTCGGCATAATTCCTCGGGAGAAAGTTTACTTTCCTTTTCATCGCTGTTTTGCGGCAAAGACGGCGCTCCGCCGTCGGTTGAAGTGATTTTGCTGACCCGGACAAGCTTGCCTGTTTCATTATCGCTGATATCAATCCGGCTACTGTCATCAATCGCGGAAGATTGCGCATAAACCCCAGTTGCCGCACTAATCAATAGCCCGCACCAAACAATCCAAAGTTTTCTCATAAGAAAAGCCTTTACTTAAAAATAACTCCGAAAAAAACAATACAAAAAACTATTGCTTTCCCGCAAAATAAAATATAAAAGACAAGTTGTAAATTCAAAAACAAAAGATATCCTAACAAAAATGGCAAGCGAAGCACCTGTATATACACTAAAAAACGTCAGCCTGACTTTTGGCGTCCGGCCGTTGTTTACCGATGTAAATATGAATATCTGCCGCGGCGATAAGATTTGTCTGGTCGGGTGCAACGGTAGCGGTAAATCAACGCTGTTAAAAATTATTTCCGGCAAAATAGAGCCGGATAGCGGAGAAATTTTTATCCAACCCGGATTAAATGTTGCGTATATGGCGCAGGAAGAAGACTTTTCAACATATAAAACTTTGCAGGAAGTGGTACTTTCCGGGCTGGCTCCGGAAGAAAGGGTATCCGGCGGATATAAGGCAGACATCTTGGCTGAAATGCTTGGTATAAATAAAGAGCTTGCCCCGCAGACGGCATCCGGCGGCGAACTGAAAAAGGCGGCGTTGGCGCGTGCTTTGATAAGTGAACCGGATATTTTGCTTTTGGACGAGCCGACCAATCATCTGGATATTACAACGATTGAACAGTTGGAGAAAATTGTCGGAGAATTTTCCGGCGCTGTTGTCGTCATCAGCCATGACCGCGCATTTCTTGCCCACATTTCCAATAAAACATTCTGGTTGGATAGGGGTGTCATCCATAGCAACAATCAGGGTTTCTCCGCGTTTGAAACTTGGCAGGAAACGATAATCAATCAGGAAATTATAGCCGAAAAGAATTTGGATAAGAAAATTGAAGAAGAAACGGAATGGCTGCATAAAGGCGTAACCGCCCGCCGCCGGCGCAACCAGGGACGCCTCCGCCGATTGAAACAGTTGCGGCAGGATCGCCGGGAACAAATTAAGCGGTTAGGCTCGGTAGATTTGGAAATAAAAGAAGCCTCGATTCGCTCCAAACTTGTATTGGAGGCAAAACATATCAGCAAGAGTTTTGCCCAAAGAGATATCGTAAAAGATTTCTCTCTTCGCGTCTTAAAAGGCAATCGGATAGGGATTGTCGGCCCCAACGGCGCCGGAAAAACCACGTTGTTGAAATTATTGACGCAGCATCTTACGCCGGATAGCGGCTTTGTCCGGTTGGGAAAAAATCTGGAAATGGCGTATTTTGATCAGAACCGCACCCGCCTGGATCCGGAAAAGACATTGTGGCGCACGCTATGCGGCGAAGGCGACCATATTTATGTTCGCGGGCATTACCGCCACGTTATTGCTTATCTGAAAGACTTTTTATTTACGCCGGATCAGGCGCGCAGTCCCGTATCCTGCTTATCGGGAGGAGAGAAAAACCGTCTGATGCTGGCCTTGTCCCTGGCGCGGGAATCTAACTTTTTGGTATTGGATGAGCCGACGAATGATTTGGATATGGATACGCTGGATTTATTGCAGGAAGTTCTGGATGAATATCAGGGAACGATTTTGTTGGTAAGCCACGATCGTGATTTCTTGAACAAAATAACAACTTCAATGTTGTATATGAAAGGCGACGGCACGGTTATTGAACACGTCGGCAATTATGAAGAATTGTATGCCAAATACATTGCGCCTGCCCTGAAAAACAATCAATCGCGTCCGAAAATATCGGAAAACACAAAAAATATTGCCGTAATTTCAAATAATAAAGAAGCAAAATCTGCCTCAAAAACAAAACTGAGCTATAAAGACCAGCGCTTATACGAAGTGTTGCCCGGAGAAATTGAACAACTGGAAAAAGATATTGCCGAAATTGAACGGGAATTATCCGATACGGAACTGTTTTTGCAAGATGAAAACAAGTTCTATCAGTTAAGCCGTAAATTGGAAAACCTGAAAAAGGAAAAAGATGAAAAAGAAAATAAATGGCTGGAAATTGATGAAATAAAAAGTTTGCTTTAAATATATCAATGAGTTAGTCAAATTACTTCCTTCAAATTAAGAGTTAAGCAGTTGCCGCTCTTTATTGTAAGAAAGGAAACGATTATGATTAAAAAAATTGACAGGCAAACGGCCGATAAGCTGAAAATATTGGCGGAAGCCAAATACACCAACCGTTTATTTTTGGATTTACTATATAATTTAAGCAAATATCCGCACGCCAAAGCAGCAAAACGCCTCGTGCGGCAGGGTTTGTTTGATTTTGAGGAAAAAAACGTCTTTTGCCATAAAAAAGACAGATAAACTAAGTAGCTAAATACATTAACCACAGCGAAAACTGCCTAACTCGCCTCTTTCAAACCTCAAAACTAAATATTAACCATATAGCACAAAATGCCTAACAACAAAACGGCCGCAAAAATTCCGGCAAATACATCGTCAAGCATAACGCCGTATGCGTTTTTTATTTGTGTATCCGCATATTTGACCGGTCCCATTTTCAAAATATCAAAAAAGCGGAAAAAAACAAATCCGGCGCTATAATAAAGCAGGCAATCTTCATCAAGCAGATATTCCGGCGCGATATAGGCAACAAAAGAAAAGCTCAAAAGCTGTCCGACCGTTTCATCAATAACTACTTTGGACGGGTCGGAATCGCCGCTTTCCTTAATGACGGCGTCAGTTGCTTTGGCGCCGATAAAAAACAATAACACCGCCGCGGCGGCCAAGGCGTAAAAACCGCCGAAATAAACCAAAGCGTATGCCAAAGGAAGCGTCCCGAGCGAGCCGACGGTTCCCGGAGCAAATTTGGATAAACCCAAACCGCAATAAGTCGCAATAAAATTAGCTGCTTTAATATTCATAGCCTGAACTCTTCTCAAAAATAACACTCTAAATATAAAAGGCGAAAAAAGATTTACAACCCGAAAAGATTTTATCCACGAATAATTAACAAATTTTATGTTATAAAACAACATTGTCAGAAAGGGGGCTGTATGTCTAAGAGAATTTTTGCCATAACCGTATTGTTGCTGACCGTAGCAATTGCCAGTGTCGGATATTTGTTGTGGAGTGAAAAAAAAGACCTCGCTGCCGCCGAAAATACAATTACCGCCCGAACACCGGAAAAGCAACGTCCGGCAAAAATTCGTATCCAGCCTAATCAGTGTTCGCCGGAGCCGGGCGAGGTAAACATAACTTTGATAACCGATTCCCGCTATGCCACGCCGACGGCGGTGTCAATGCTCTCCGCCATTAAAAACAAATGTGCAAACAGCACTTATAACTTTTATATCATTGCCGAAAATATTACGCCGCAGGATGAAGCGTTTTTACTGAGTTTGAAAAAAATTGCTCCCGCAACGGTTAATATAAAAATTATTCCGCAGCAGGAGCCGGATCTTCCTTATGAAAATATGCAAAGGTTCTTGCAGTATAAAGTAGGAATGCACAAAATTTATCTGTCGGAAATCTTAAAAAATCTGGACAAAGTTATCTATATGGACGGCGACACATTAGTGTTGAAAGATTTGCGCCCTTTATATGAAACGGATATAAGCGAAGTTTACGCGGCGGTGGCCAAAGACGGGATATATTATCGTTTCCCGAAAGAAATGGCTGAAATCGGAATGGATAAACGCGGTTTCTACTTTAACAGCGGCGTTATGCTGCAAAATCTGCAACTTCAGCGCCGGGACAGCTTGTCGGCAAAATTGGTGGAATATGTCAAAACGCATGAAGATTTTTACGGCGACCAGGATGTTCTGAATATCGTTATGGGCAATAAATTAAAACTGATGTCTTACCGCTATAATTGCATCAGCACATTTTTTGAAGCGGACGATTTGGATTTCTTAAGCGGATATTTTGGCGAAGAGTTGCCGGACGATACTTTTTATATCTATGAAAATGCAACCATTATCCACTATGCCGGCGACAAGCCGTGGCAGGAAAAGTATCAGCCGGATTTTCTTAAAGAATTGTGGTTTCGCTATTATAACGAACTGTTGGGGAGATAAATGGTAAAAAAACTTAAATTCCTAGGGGCGTTTCTTCTGGCCGCGGTAATAAGCGGCGTTGTCCTCGTTTTGGTATTATGGCGCACGCCGGAAGTAAACATCGTTTATATGGCAAATTCAAATTATCTGCCGTATATGATGGTATCCATGGAGTCGGCAGTAATGCATAAAAATAAAAACAGCCGCTATCATATTCATGTAATTGCCGAGAATTTTACCGCAAAAGATGAAGAAACGGTGCAAAAAATTGCCGGCGATAAAATAACCGTAACCATGTATCCGGCGAAGAAGTTAAATCTGGATATGCGCCATCTCGGGCGATTCTCTTCATTCGGCACAGCCTTGCAAAAGCTTTTTATTGCCGATTACCTTTCCGATGTGGATAAAGTCTTGTATCTTGACGCGGACACATTGGTACAGGGCGACTTGACCGGCGTATACACTATCGGCTTGCGTGATTCTTACGCCGCGGCGGTAAAGGATGGTCTGATGTATCAGTTCCCTGAACACGTTGCTGGGTTAAATTTGGCTAATCCTGAGTTTTATTTTAACAGTGGCGTAATGTTGTTGAATTTGAATAAGATTCGCAAGGACGACATAATGCGCCGCGCTGTTATTTATTTTAATACACATAACGAAATTTTTGGCGATCAGGACGTCTTAAATGCCGTCTTTGCCGGAAAAGTAAGGCCTTTGTCCTATCGCTACAACTGCAACAGCACGTTTTTTGAAGAAAAGGACGCCGCATTTTTAAGCACGTTTTATCAGGAACCCGTGCCGCAAACGCCGCGTGAAGTGTATGACAATGCCGTTATTTTGCACTTTGCCGGACATAAGCCCTGGACGCCATGGTTTAAACATTCGTATTTGCAACCCTTATGGCAAGGTTACGCCGGAAAAGCCGCGGCAAAATATCAAATATCTTATTAAATCAGCTTGCACAAATTCAATTTGCCTGCTATCATCCGCCAAGATAAAAACGGAGATAATAAAAAATGGCAAAAGTTGTAACTTTCGGCTGCCGGATAAACAGCTATGAAAGTGAGATTTTTAAAGAAAAACTGAAAGATTATGATAATCTGGTGGTTGTGAATACCTGCGCCGTCACGGCAGAAGCCGAGCGCCAGTGCCGCCAGACGGTTCGCCGGCTGCGGAAAGAAAATCCGGCGGCAAAAATTGTTGTTACCGGTTGCGCCGCCCAGGTAAGCGCCGCACGTTTTGACGCCATGCCGGAGGTAGATTTGGTTTTAGGCAACCGTGAAAAGACCGAAATTGAAAAATATCTGGTTTCGGATAAAAAAACGGTTGTCGGGGATATTTTTTCCTTTTCGGGTTATGATGCGTATATGATAACCGGTTTTGAAGGGCGCGAGCGGGCTTTTGTGGAAATCCAGCAGGGTTGCAACCACCGTTGCACTTATTGTATTGTGCCTTACGCCCGCGGCGCCAACCGTTCGGTGGAAAAAGAAAAAATACTGGCGCAAATACGCGTGTTGTTGCAACAGGGATTTAAGGAAATATGTTTAACCGGGGTGGATGCCTGTTCGTATGAACCGAGTTTCAGCGGGTTGGTCGCCTGTATATTGCAAGAGTTTCCGGATTTGCCGTCATTGCAGTTTGGTTCGCTGGATCCGGCTGCCATTGATGAAGATTTCATCAACCTGGTGCGCGATTATCCGAATATTCATCCGCATTTTCATTTTTCCGTGCAATCGGGAGATAATTTAATATTAAAGAGGATGGGGCGCCGCCATAGCCGGGAAGATGTTATTGCTTTGTGTCGCAAACTTCGGGAAGTGCGGCCGGAAAGCACTTTCGGCGCTGATTTTATTTGCGGTTTTCCGACCGAAACGGAGGAAAACTTCGCCAACACGCTTAAACTGGTAGAAGAGGCCGGCCTTGGCAAGTTGCACGTTTTTCCGTATTCGGAACGTCCCGGGACACCGGCCGCGAAAATGCCGCAAGTGCCGGTATATATAAGGCGGGAACGGGCGGAAAGATTGCGCCGGTTACAAAAGGAGGATAAATGAGCAGTTTTTTTCAAAAATTAGGTTTGGGGCTGAAAAAGACATCTCAGAATCTAAGCCGCGGCATTAGCGACATTTTTACCAAAGAGAGCCTTTCCGAGGATGTTTTGGCCGATTTGGAAGAATTGTTATACACGGCGGATGTCGGCGTGAAGGCTTCTTCGGAGATAATCGGCAAATTTGCCGCCCGCCGCTTTGAAAAAGGGTGTGATATTGCGGAGATAAAAAAAGAATTGGGCAAAGACATTGGCTCAATATTAAAAAAATCGGAACAGGAATTTGTTATTGATAAGGCGCATAAGCCGTTTGTCGTCCTGATGGTTGGCGTTAACGGCGCCGGGAAAACCACCACCATCGGCAAATTGGGCAAAAAGTTTGCCGCGGCGGGCTGTAAAATTTCATTTATCGCCGGCGATACGTTTCGCGCCGCTGCCGTGGAACAGTTGAAAGTATGGGGCGAGCGTTGTGGTATAAAAGTATATTCCGGCACGCCGGGGTGTGATAGCGCCGGACTTTGCTATGACGGTTTGTCGGCGGCGCAGAAAAACGGCGATGATATTGTTTTTATTGACACGGCCGGCAGATTGCAGAATAAAAAAGGCCTGATGGACGAGTTGCAAAAAATTATCCGCGTTGTAAAAAAAATAATGCCGGACGCACCGCATAAAACGTTGATAACCATTGATGCGACAACCGGACAAAACGGCCTTGACCAGGTAAAGACATTTAAGGAACTTGCCGGCGTTGACGGAATTATCGTAACCAAGCTGGACGGTTCCTCCAAAGGGGGAATTTTGGTGGCGATAGCGGCGGAAACCGGTTTGCCGGTCTATTTTATCGGTGTGGGCGAACAGGCGGAAGATATGGATGTATTCAAGGCCGATGAATTTGCCGAGAGCCTGCTGGCCGGATAGGGGAGTAATAAAATGCTGGATATGTCGTTTGATTTTGCAATGGATTCGCAAGAGCAGGCAAATAAAGAAAACGCTCCGCAGCTCAAAACGGTAACCGAGCTTTCCAACGAGATAAAACGTTATGTGGAGGGAAATTTCAGCCGAGTCTTGGTGCGTGGCGAGATTTTTGGTGCCAAAAGAGCCGATTCGGGGCATTGGTATTTATCGTTAAAAGATGAAAACTCGGTTTTGTCGGCCGTTTGCTGGCGCGGAGTCGCCTCTTCGCTGAAGACTAAAATCGAAGACGGTTTGGAAGTCATCGCTTCGGGAAAGATAACTACTTTTTCGGGGCGTTCGTCTTATCAGCTTGTTATTGAAAGTTTGGAACCGGCAGGGCAGGGTGCTTTGTTAAAACTCCTGGAAGAACGTAAACAGCAGTTTATTAAAGAGGGGCTGTTTGACGTCGCCCATAAAAAGCCCATACCTTTTTTGCCGACAACAATCGGTGTTGTTTCCAGTGCGTCCGGTGCGGTTATTCGCGACATTATCCATCGTATTCGCGACCGTTTTCCGAGTCATATTGTGTTATGGCCGACCCCGGTGCAGGGAGAGGGCGCTGCCGAAAAAGTTGCCGAGGCGATTCGCGGCTTTAACGCTTTAACGCCGGAAAGTCCGGTAAAGCGTCCGGATGTCATAATTGTCGCCCGTGGCGGCGGCAGCCTTGAGGATTTGTGGCCGTTCAATGAAGAGGTGGTGATTCGCGCCGTTTATGATTCCGAAATACCTTTAATTTCGGCTGTCGGACATGAAACGGACACAATGCTGATAGATTATGTGTCGGACAAGCGTGCGCCGACCCCGACCGGTGCGGCGGAATTTGCCGTTCCCGTCCGTGATGAATTATTGTCGGTGGTAAATATTTTGGACAACCGGATGCGCAACTCAATTCGCCGTTGTCTGGAAGAATATAAAAATCGCATAGAAGGCTTAAGCCGCGGCATTCCGAATTTACAGCAGATATTAAACGAAAACATCCAAAAGCTGGATTATCGTATTGAACGTCTGCAAAACGCGGTAAAAAATATGTTGTTGCAAAAAAAAGGAATGTTGGCTTTGGCGGAAATCAAACCCGTGTATGTGAATACGCTGATAGAAAAATATAAGGAACGTTTAAGCGGGTTAACCCATCGGCTTGAAGGCGTATCGGTGGATTCTGTCCTGAAAAGAGGATTTGCCTGGATTAAGGGCGATAATAGCCAAACCATTTACAGCGTATCCGAAGCCGGAAAGCAGCATCATCTGGTGATAAGGTTTGCCGACGGCGAACTTTCGGCATACATTTCGCCGCAAACCGCCGTTGCGGATAAAAAGGCAGAAAAACAGGCACCTACCCGTCCGTCGGTAAAAAAAGTCGGTAACGATGAAAAAAAGCAAGGCTCGTTATTTGATTTTTAACTCCTTGTCTCTATGCTGACCCTAAACGAAAGGGAGAAAAATAATGGCTGATATGCATATATTCTGGCTGGCGTTAGTGCAGGGGCTGACGGAATTTTTGCCGGTAAGCTCATCGGGACATCTGATTTTGTTTGCCAAATATACATCGTATGCCGACCAGGGGCAGGTTATAGATATCGCTTTGCATATCGGCTCGCTGATAGCGGTGGTGCTGTACTTTTGGCGAACAATAAAGCAAATGCTTGTTGAGTTGTGGCAGCACAAGTTTCTCCCGTATTTCAAGGCAGACGGCGTAAAATTGGCCTATTATATCCTCTTTGCCACGCTGCCCGCCATAGTTATCGGCGGAATAATGAAATACGTCGGAACGGAATGGACGCGCAGCACCAAGCTCATCGGCTGGTTGCTTATCGTGTATTCAATCATATTATGGTTTGCTGATACCAAATTCAGCACCAGGAAGACTTTAAAAGACATCACGCTGTTTGACGCTTTGTGCATAGGCTTTGCGCAGTGTATGGCTTTTTTGCCGGGAACAAGCCGTTCAGGCATAACAATTACCATGGGGCGTTTTTTAGGCTATAATCGTAGCGAAGTGGCAAAATTTTCAATGTTGCTCTCGGTGCCGGCAATTTTTGCGGCCGGAATACTGGCATTTTATGAAATAACGCAAGGCGGTGAAATCGCGCGGCTGGTAATGGCTTATCAGGCCGTCGCCTGGTCATTTGTCTTTTCATTTCTAGCCATCTTTTTAATGATGCAATGGTTACGCCGCGCCACATATTTGCCATTTGTCATATATCGGATTCTTTTGGGAAGTTTTCTTCTGCTTGACGCGTATGGCGCAATTTGAAAAAAGAATTTTATTTTTAAGAAAAAACTATTGACTAATGAAAAAAAAGCCTTTAATAAGATAGCCGTTGCTCTGGTGGCGAAATTGGTAGACGCGCATGCTTCAGGTGCATGTTGCCTCAGGCAGTGGAAGTTCGAGTCTTCTCCAGAGCACCATTTATCAAAACCTCCGCACGGAGGTTTTTTTGTATCGGAAACAATCAATGGCGCAAATATCAATAGCGGAAAAATTGTTGGCTTGGTATGCAAAGAATGGACGCGACCTGCCGTGGCGGGTAAAGGGCTGTGCTCACCCGGATCCGTATGTCGTCCTGGTTTCCGAATTTATGCTCCAGCAAACGACGGTTAAAACCGTTATTCCGTATTTTCACCGTTTTATGCAGCGCTTTCCGACCGTTCAGGCTCTGGCCGCCGCTTCTGAGGAAGAAGTTTATCACCTTTGGCAGGGCTTGGGTTATTATACGCGCGCCCGTTCGCTGCACCAAACCGCCCGCATAATTGTTAATGATTTCGGCGGCCGTTTTCCCGATTCTAAAGAACGGGTTTTGCAATTAAAAGGTATCGGAGCCTATACGGCGGCAAGCTTTCTCGCTTTGGCCTTTAATCAGCCGGAAACCGTAATTGACGGCAATGTTATGCGTATTGTGGCGCGTTTACACCACTTAACCGCACCACTGGATGAAATAACCGAAACGATTCGCGAAAAGGCGCAGGCTATGAGCAGCAGGGAAAGCCCGGCCGATTACGCTTCGGCAATAATGGATTTGGGCGCAACGGTTTGCACGCCGAAAAATCCGCAATGCCTGCTCTGTCCCCTGAAAGAGGATTGCCTTTCGCATACGGCGGCGGACTTGGAACAAATACCGGTGCGGGGCAAACCGGCAAAGAAAGAAAAGGCTGGAGCCGTTTTCTTAATCCGAAACAATCGCGGCGAATTATTTATCCGCAAACGGACGGAAAAAGGCCTGCTGTCCGGGCTTTATGAATTTCCTTGGAATGAGAGCGGAAAAACTTGCGCAGGCGCCGTTGATACCGGCTTATCCGTAACCCATCTCTTTACCCATATCAAATTAACTTTGCGGATATATACCATGCAAAGCGATAGAGCGCCGTTGCCCGACGGCTTTTTCGCCGCGTCGGAAAATCTGGCGGATTATCCTTTTTCCACATTGATGAAAAAAGTCCTTTCGGCGGTGCCGGGTAAAAGTCGGAAATCGGCATAAAAAATCCCCGCACTCGTTAGAGCGCAAGGGATAGTTAAATGATTAAAAATCGGCCGAATGATCCCAAGCCCAGGCATAGGCACGAGTCAAAAAAATTTTACATTTTTCAAGCGATAAATGTCCGTCTTCGCCTTTGAGTTTGCCTTCAGCATCAATAAAAAAGCTTTTTCCGGGAGGTACAACGGTATCAATTTTCTCCAGCTCCGCAACCACATTATCCGGAGAAAGCCCGCCGGCGTAACCTTGATAAACATCATTAAAAACCGGTGCCGGTCTTTTAGACGGAGCAATTCCTTCGCCAAAAGATGAATCGTAGAGCAACGCGCCAATTTTAAATCCGCTCTCCCTGATTTGCCGGATAAAATCCTGGTTGCTGTCATTGTAAGACAGGATAAAATCGTGGCGCGCATAGCGTTTCATTGTGCATAGTAATGTGTGCACATTCGGCGCTTTCTCCCGCCCGATTTTAAAATTAAGCTGGATACGTTTGATTTTTGGCGAACCGTCAGGATGTGAAAGTGCCAAAAAAGTTTCCAATTCCGGCGGAATTTTTCCCGCGCAAAAATCTTCAACCCAGTCCTTGTTCAGGTGCAGTGCTATACGGATGTCAGGCGTTGCCAAGTGGCACAGCAACTGCAACCACCAATATCTGCCCGAACTGTAATAAGCCTTGTCGCCCGAAACCTGAATACCCAATTCGGAAATACCGGAAAAATCTTTGCAAAGCGAAATTATCGCTTCTGCGTCCGTATGCTCATTGGCTCCGGACAAAACAATTGTAGATAACCTCATAATAACAAAATTTTAGCGTTAATAATTAAGAATTATCCTCAAAATAAAAAGAAATCTCCTCGGAGTCAACAAAAAAAACGGAAGAGAAAAATCCTCCTCCGTTATCAATATGCCGATTATTACAAACCGACAACTTCAATTCGTTTAACGCTGAGCTTCAGATTCTCTGCATGAAATTCCTGCATCAGAAGTTCTGCGCTTTTAGCGAGATATCCACCGACAGACAGTGAAGACTTTATCCCGTTCCAAACGGAATGGGTTATTTCAACCTTAACAAATCCATCGCCCAAAACATACGGTTGCGACAAAATAAAGTCTTCAAGTCTGATTTGTTTGTCATAAGCATGATAATGCCACAAAACGTGTTTGGCGATTGTTTCCGCAACGGTCTTAACGTGTTTTCTGGCTTTTGCCGGAAGAGCCTCCGACGCAATTTCCACCACGCAGGCATATCTTGCGTTATGGCAATAAATACCGAAAACATCGTCTTTGTCGGCGGCAATGGTTAAAACCGAATCAATCTTAAACCTTTCGCCGATAGCGGCGATAGTCATATCCGGATTCCGCCGCTGCAAGTTATTTTGCCCCAAAGCCTCTATGGCGAGATTATGGGCAATCTGTAACAGATACGGCGCATGCAAAAAAGCCGGACGTTCGGTTAAAAGTTTGACGACGACAACTTTCCCGCTATTTTCGGCAACCCCGACAACTGTATGGTTGAGCGGAAATTTGGGCAATTGCGATACATACGCGGCAATTGCCGGTCTCAGATTGGAATCAAACGATGTTCCTTCATTGTCGCTTAATACAGCTGCCTGATGCAAAATGCACAAAGGCAAATGATACCTTTCTCTTAATTCTTTCAAATCCATAGAAATAAAAATTTAAGTTAGAAATAATGATAAATTTTGACAAAACAAAAGAAACATATTTTTTATTTTGTGTCAATAAAAAAATAAGGAAAAATCTGCAAACAAAAAAAGCCACCGCAACAAGGCGTAGGCTTAAACACTGGCTGCTTCACCTGGATTCGAACCAAGATTAACGGAGTCAGAGTCCGCTGTCCTACCGTTAGACGATGAAGCAATCAACGATAACGGCTCTCTTTTAGTATGCTTTATTTTAAGTGTCAATAGTTTTCTTTTTGTTTTTCGCAAAATATGGTTGCAAAAAACAAAATTCGCCCTTATCTTAATAAAAGTTTTGATACAGCGGGCAGAATGTCGGCAAAACATAAAGAGGGTAGGGCAATGGCAAAAGGTATCAGCGCGGCAATGTTCAAAAAGCTCAAAGACTTTTTGGTGCGTCATAAGCCGGATAATATGACACCGGCGGAGGCGCATAAAATTCAAAAAGCCTCGTATGCCTTGTCGCACGCGGAGGTAAAAAAGCGTTTTTCGCCGACGTATGAGGGGATTCTCGTTGGCCTGGGCAGCGATGAAAAGCAGATATTTGAAGCCAGCGCCTGGTATCTGGGCAAAATCGCCGTCAATAAGCCGAAATATCAGGCGGAAATTATTGATGTGCTGGAGCAGAAAAGCCGGCAAAAAGGGCTGAATCCGGAGTTTCGCGACTATCTGAAATTGCAAATTCAAAATATTCTATCAAAAAACAACCATTAAGCGTTTTTATATCTTGACTAAAAAATAAATAGCAATATAATAAACTCGTCAGGCTGAAAAGTCTGGCGGAGTAGGCGTAACTGATTTATATTGAAGTTAGGAGTTAATATGACAACAGGAACTGTAAAATGGTTTAATTCCCGCAAAGGGTATGGTTTCATTCAGCCGGAAAACGGCGGCAAGGATGTCTTTGTCCACATTACCAAGTTGGAAGAAAAGGGCTTGCGGAAATTATACGAAGGTCAGCGTGTCAGCTATGAAATTTATGATGACCGCGGGCGCACGGCAGCCGGTTCAATTGAAATTTTATAAATAAATTGACAAGTCTGTTAAAGGAAGCCGTCCTTAACAGGGCGACTTTTTTTGTGCGGCCGGGGCTGCCGGAAGAGTTGATTTTGCCGCAGAATATCGGCGATTTTTCTGTTTACATCTGTTAAAAACTTTGTTAAAAGCATAAAAGCCGCGTCGGGGAAGCCTGCCGTGCAATGCGGCTGTATATGGAAAATTATAAATAAAAAAAGGCTGTTAAAGAACGTGTGTATATCTGTTGGGAAGACCAAATGTTTCAAAAAATAAAGGCAAAGTTTTTAAACTTAAATCTCGTTGTCAACTATCGCAAAATTCTGCCGTATGTCAAACCGTATTGGGGACGGGCGCTGATAGCCGTTTTAATAACTATCCCGATTGGCGCGATGGACGCGGTGATTGCCTGGGCGTTAAAGCCGTATATGGATGTCGTTATGGTAGAGAAAAGCACTTTGGCGAAATCAACATTGTTTATTCCTCTGCTGATAATTATATTTAGCTTATGCCAGAGTCTGCTGACATACAGCGCGACATATTTAAACACCTGGGTCGGCCAGCGTATCGCGATGGATGTGAAGAAAAAGCTTTTCTTCAAGTTAATGCACTACAACGCCGCTTTTTTTGATAAAAACACTTCCGGCGACATTATTTTCCGCTTTAATAATGATGTGGACGCGGCTTGCAGCGGCCTTCTGAATAATATGAAATTATTTACGACCCGTTTGTTTTCCTCCTTGTCTTTAATCGGCGTCTTGTTTTATAATTCGTGGCAGTTGGCGATTGTCGCGACATTGGTGCTGCTTGGCGCTTTGTTCCCGCTGACTCGCGTGCGTAAAAAGATAAAATCGCTGATGGACAAGTCGGTGTTTTCCGGCTCGGCGGTAATGACGCATTTCAATGAAACATACAACGGCAACCGCATTATTGCGTCATATAATCTGTATGATTATCAAAAGGAGCGCTTCTGCAACACGTTGGACAGTGTGTTCAAAATCGGAATGAAGATGATTCAGCGCACCGGAATGCTGTCGCCGTTAATGCACTTTATCGTGTCCTTTGGTGTCGCCGCGGTAATATGGCTCGGCTCGTATCTGATTGTTACGCACCAGATAACCCCGGGCAGTTTCGTTTCGTTCATTGCCGCGCTGATTATGTTGTATAATCCGATAAAAAGCATCGGCAACAATTTCAACAGCGTGCAAATGGCGTTAATGGCGATGGAGCGCGTGTTTGGCGCGTTGGAACGCCAGCCGGATATTATCAACTGCGAGCACCCGAAACAGTTGGAAAAGCCCAAAGATTGCATTGAGTATAAAGATGTCAGCTTTTCCTATGTCAAAGGCAAGAAAGTTCTGGATAATATCAATCTGAAAATAAAAATCGGCGAAACGATAGCTCTTGTCGGCAATTCCGGCGGCGGCAAAACCACATTGGTCAATCTGTTGCCCCGATTCTATGATGTAACCGGCGGCAAAGTGATGATAGACGGCACCGATATTCGCGAGTTTGATATAGATTCGTTGCGGGATAAAATCGCGATTGTTTTCCAGGATAATTTCCTGTTTGGCGGCACGATTCGCGACAATATTTTGTTGGGCAAGGAAGATGCCACCGGCGAAGAAATCGCCAACGCCGTTAAATGCGCCTGCCTTGATGAATTTATTTCCACGTTGGATAAAGGGTTGGATACCGAAATCGGCGAGCGCGGCGTATTGCTCTCCGGCGGGCAGAAACAGCGGATTGCGATTGCCCGCGCGTTTATCAAAAACGCCCCGATAGTGATTTTGGACGAGGCGACGTCCGCCTTGGATAATAAATCCGAGGCGATTGTCCAGCAGGCAATAGATAATTTAATGGCTGACCGGACGGTGTTTATCATTGCGCACCGCTTGTCAACCGTTCGCAACGCGGATAAGATTGTTGTTGTCAACTACGGCAAAATTGTTGAGATCGGTTCGCACGATGAGTTGATAAATAAGCAGAATGGCATATACGCCTCGTTGTATCGCACCCAGCTTCGCTGATACCGTTCGGCCGATTCGCTTAATGTATTGCCGCTACCGCCAATCCGTAAACCAATAGCGCCACATCTGAACGAAACGGCGCACCATCTCTAAACCGGCTCATCAAAACATATTGCCAACAAATGCGGTTTACCGCATTTGCCCCGAAGGGCTACAACTGCTTTGTCTTTTCTCCATTATCCTGAATGTGCCTTTCAAAAATTTATCAAACAAATGCCGCAAGGTATTTGCCCCCGCCTTGCGGGGCGTATCGCCGCCCACACTCGCAAACACATCACGCCTTTGCAAATTGCTGAACTGCCACTCATCGGATTTGCCGCGTTAAGGCCTACGCTCTCCGATTCGTCTTTTTGTTGACTTTTAAATGCTTTGACTATATAAGAAAAAAAGTCCGCTGGTTCAGAGCGGACTTGTTTTAACTACGAAAGGGGTTAAACTACCCTTTAACTTCTTTCTGTAAGTTAAAGATAATCTATTTTTATTTGATTGTCAAGTAAAAATGGCTGGTAGTTTCCCCTTTCAATATTATTGAAGGGTACAATAATGAGAATAAAAATTATTATCATTATTCGGAAACTCCGAATTTTCCTGTCTATCAAATGGTAGCAGGCGTCTGGGGAAGTATTTGCTTCTCCAGATAGAGCCACGCCAGCACTCGCCCTAATATCCCCCTTCGCCAACCGTTGAATCCTCACAAGTCCCCTATAATTCCACATTCTAATCAATTAGCACCCTCTCTAAACCGGCTCATCAAAACATTATGCCGACAAATGCGGTTTACCGCATTTGCCCCGAAGGCTACAACTGCTTTGTCTTTTCTCCATTACCCTGAATGTGCCTTTCAAAAATTTATCAAACAAATGCCGCAAGGTATTTGCCCCCGCCTTGCGGGGCTTATCGCCGCCCATGTTCGCAAACGCATCACGCCATAAAAAATCCACCCACACCCGCCACAAAAAAAGCCCCATCGCCAGCCAGCCCCACCCGCAACGCCTCCGCTGTCCCGATTCGCCCCTCCTCAAAAATTCGCGCCCGTCCGCGGCACTCCAAAAAGCTCAGCCCCGGCTCATCAAAACATTATGCCGACAAGTGCGGCTTGTCCGCACTTGCCCCGCAAGGGCTTAAATCCCACCACCTCAAAGCCCGCATTCCTACCACTGCGCCCCTCCCTCAAAAATCCGCTCCCCCACACAAAAAAAGCCCCACACCCTCAATCGCCCCACTCACAACGCCCCCCCATCCACACCCCGCCGCAAAAAATCCTTCCGGTTTTAGTGATTTGTTAAACATTTCTCTGTTAAAGTGCCAACAAGTTTAGAACTGTATTCCGGTAATAAACTTTTAGCTAAAAGCGACGTTATAACTTTTGTCAGAGAGTATGACTATTTGCATAATTGCAAAAACGTCAATTTAATGATAAAAATAATAACGTCTTAGGATATATATTTTAGGAGAAATAAAATGAGAGTAAATGAACAAGGTCGTTCTATGATTGAAATGCTCGGCGTTTTGGCTATCGTCGGTGTTCTGTCCGTCGGTGGTATTGCCGGTTATTCCAAAGCTATGAACAAATTTAAGACCAACAAGATTAGTGATCAGGTTCAGATGATTTCCACGAACATCCGTACCCTGTTCTCTTCTCAGAGAACTTATGAAGGTTTGAGCAATGGTACTGCTGTTCAGGCGGGCTTGATTCCGGGTGAAATGTATGACCAGGCTTCTGCTTCTGGTACTATTGCCTCAAACTTCAAATTAACTAATGCTTTCGGTGGTGGTGTGTATGTTGATTCTGCGGCTCAATCATCTACTAGTGATGAAATGGCTTTCACGATTACTTTTGACGGCATTCCGCAGTCCTCTTGCGTTTCTATCGCTACCACGGACTGGGGTGGGGACATTGGTTCCGGCTTAGCCGCTATGTATATTGGCGCTGGTGCATCTGGAGCTGGTTCAGCTGCTGCTGGGAGCATTTCTGGCATAACCTCTACCTTAACAGCAGGTACTAATGTTCACATTCCGGGTGATGAACAGCATGGTTTGCCGTATTCCATTACGGATGCGAATTCAGCTTGCGCTGCGGATGAGTCCGCTGTGGTTTGGAAATACTTCTAAGCCTTGCATAGCTTAATGCAAAAAAAGAGGTGCCTCGCGCATCTCTTTTTTTTGTGTTGAAAATTTATATTGTTTCATTCTCATCATCGTGAGCGTCCGTGTCGTCAGACACAAAAGCGCACACTTCCGTGGTGCTTGTGCCACACTTCTTTTTCCGTCATTGCGAGGCGCGCAACGTAAGTTGCACATAGCCCCTCATTGCCGTGCGGCGCGCACTGCCCGTGGCGCGGCCACCAATCCACAAACCAGTGCCATAGGCACACCATACCATACCATTACCCGCCGCCGGACTGCCGCTACAAACCTGTGCGCAAATCAGACGAAACAAGCCCTTAATACAGCCACTATCCCGCGTAAGGATTGTCCGACTTCCGCACCGTAATCCGCAATGGAATTCCCCGCAAGTCAAAGCTCTCCCGCAACTGGTTCGTCAAATACCGCAAATACGAGTCCGGCAGCCCTTCCGGATTGCTTGAAAATATATAAAACGACGGCGGCCGCGTCTTCGCCTGCGTAATATAACGCAACTTAATCCGCCGCTTGTTTTTGCCGAGCGGAGCCGGATTTTGCTCCTGCACATCTTGAAACCACTTGTTGAGCGGTGCTGTCGGGATTCGCACGTTCCAACGTTCATAAACCTTGATAACCGCGCTCAAAAGCTTATCCAATCCTTTTTTCTTGAGAGCCGAAATCGTAACCGTCGGCACGCCCTCCGCCTGCGTCAAAGAAGTTTCAAGCTTGTCGTTAAGTTTTTGTAGCGCCTCTTTCTTATCGGCAATATCCCACTTGTTAAGCGCAATGACCAGCGCCCGCCCTTCGTCTAAAATCTTGCGCGCAATCGTTAAATCCTGCTTGTCTAACACCCCGTCGGCATCTAGCACTAATATCGCCACTTGCGCCATATTGGCAGCATAAAGCGTGCTTTCCACCGACATTTTTTCTATCGCGCCGGAAATTTTGGCTTGCCGCCGCAGTCCTGCCGTATCCACCAGATTAAGCGTCCACCCTTTCCAGTTAAGTTGCGATGTAATCGCGTCCCGCGTCAATCCGGCTTCCGGCCCCGTCAACATCCGTTCATCGTTAAGCAGGGCATTCACCAGCGTGGATTTGCCGACGTTCGGCCGCCCGACAATCGCTATCTGAATCGGCCTCTTTTTCAAATTCTCTGCCGATTCTTCCGCCGCCATATCGTCTGCCGTTTCATCGCTAAATTCTCTGCCGTCGGATTCTGCCGCGCTCAGTTGTTCCTCAATTTGCTTTAATTCCAAATACAGCATGTCAAACCCGATACTATGCTCCGCCGAAAAAATAATCGGCTCGCCTAAGCCCAGTTTATAAGCCTCGTAAATCCCTTGTTCCTGCGCCTTTCCTTCGCATTTGTTCGCCAGCAGCAGAACCGGCTTTTTACTCCGTCGCACCAGGTCGGCAAAATGCTCATCGTAGGCCTGCATTCCCGCCCGCGCATCAAACAAAAACAGCACCGCGTCCGCCTCGTCAATCGCCCGCCGCGTCTGTTGCCACATTCGCTCTTCCATCTTTCCGGCCGGCGCTTCTTCATAACCGGCGGTATCAATAACCGTCAGCGCCAAATCTTTCAGCTTGGCCGCCGCTTCTTTCCGGTCGCGCGTAACCCCCGGCAAATCATGCACCAAAGCCAATTTCTTCCCGACAAGCCGGTTAAACAGAGTAGACTTGCCGACGTTCGGCCGCCCGACAATCGCTATTTTCAAGGCCATAATTTTTCCTTTATGTTTGTAAAAATAAACTATTAGCCACGCATATAACATAAAGGCATAAATTTTTCAAGCGCAAAATCATCAGCCGATTCGCACTCGCCCGTATTGGCAAAATTTTATATTGCTATTCTCCGATAAATTGCTTGTATTCGTCCGCAAAAAAACTCGGCCATTGCTGATAAAAAGCCTGCAACATTTTTTTCATGACCTGTTGCACGGACGGGTGCGCTGCCGAATGGCACCGAAGCGCGAAAATATGTTTCCATTCCGGAACATTTGCCGACATAATCATATCCGCTTTGGTTGAGTGGGGTAGGAGCATTCTGAGCTGATCGGCTTTTGCGCCGAGCGCCGCCATTTTCATATATGTCTGCTCAATCATTTCCATACAATGCGACCAGTAGGCATACATTTCCGCCCCTTTTTCTATGTTACACGGTTCAATAAATGTCAATTCGCTACCGAATTTCCCTTTGGCGTAATTACAAAACCGCGTTGATTCTATGGAAAAAGACGCCAGCCGGTGCCGTGTAATATCTTTATACGCGCCGACATCGCAAACCGAATGTGTCGTAATGTAATTGTGTGCCGCCGAAAAACGCGAGGTTTGCACGCTCTCAAAGGTTACGTCGGAAAATTGCCGTTTTCCCTCCGCTACGATATAAAACAACGGATTCCCGATAGTCAGCAAAAAATCATGGACATCGTATGTTCGTGCCAAATCCCGTAGCGCCCGCATATTTCCCGAAACAATGATTTTCATAACATCGTCATTAGGGTCTTTTTCGGTGGAAATATTCAGCCCGCGAATATCCTTCATCTGCAAAATTTTGCGATTCTCTTCAATGTCCGGCAGCGAAAAAATAACATTTGCGTGTTCAATTACCGATTCGTGCCCGCTCTTTAATATCCCGCTGATAAAAGGAACCGCCGTTTCTTCGGTAATCATATTTTCGGATTTATAACACGTCCGCCCGCACTTTTCTATATGCGTAGAAATATCTTCCGGCTTGTCCAAAAAATAAATCTCCGTCCCGGACTCAACTATTCTGACCATAACAACCCCGTTTCTCTAATCTGTTAAAGCGCATACAAACCTTCGGCAATAAACTGGACACACCGGTTATTCAAACACAATCACATCGGCATCATCGGATACGGCAATAACTTTTTGTTGCGCCGCAATCAAACCGTTGCTTATGTCAATTCCCAACTCTGTCTTTGCCGTAACCACGCCTTGCCGTGCATCAATTTTCAAAACTTTACCGTTGGAAAAAGCGAGCAAAATTTCCCCGTTGAGCATAAGCGGCGGTGCAGCATAAACGGCAGCTTCTGCTTCTTCCTCATCAAGATAATCGCGAATATCAAGCGACCAGGCAATGCTGCCCGCAAACTTGTCAACCGCATACAAAATATTCCGATTCGATATCGTAAACAGATAATCGCCGGCCATCAGCATATTTTGCATGGAGCCGATTTCTTTCTCCCAGATTTTATCGCCGGTGCGCATATCCAGCGCCAACATAACATCGCTGTTGCTGATAGCGTAAATAATACCGTCTTCCACAATCGGATAAGCGCCGATGGTGTTAATTTCCGTCGTCGCGCGCGCCTGTTTGTTGGAAACAAGCATCTGCGACCATAGCGGCGTGCCGATAGCCGCGTTTAATACGACAACTTCCCCGTTGGAAAAACCTGCCACAACCACATTGTCCGCCGCGTCATACGCCGGAGAAGCGCCGCCGGCAATTACCGTATCTTCGTGCGCCACACCGAAACGCCAGATTTCCTGGCCGTTATTCTTGTCCAAAGCATAAAGGCTGTTGTCAACCGTCTGCACGATTAACATTTTATCCGTAACTGTCGGCGCAATGCGTATCGGCGATTCCATAATCTTCCGCCATTTTGGCGCACCGTTAGCCTGATTCATGGCAAAAACACCGCCGAAACCGGTTGTCGCATACAATGTCTGCTCATCGGCAGCCAACCCCGAAGCCCGGCTTTTCGCTTCCTTAAAGCCGCCGATATCGGCTGTCAGCGTATTTTCCCACAACCTTTGGCCGGTCTGAAAATTAAACGCGCTGACCTTTCCCCGCGTATCCATAACAAAAACTTTATCCCCGGCCACCACCGGCGCCGCCAGCATCAAATCGCGCTTGTTAATCCCGTCGCCAAAATTTTCCCCCCAGCTTTCTTTTAAGGTAAAGCCGGCCGTAATATTGCCGATAATATGATTCGGATTAACGCCCGCTTGCGTCCAGGAAGCGTTAACGTGTGCTTGCGGTATCGTAATAGCCTTGCTTTCCGCCGCTGTTACCGGTGCCGCCGCATCATCCAAAACCGAAATGCGCACGCCTTCGGGAAGTTTCTTATCCTGCGCGCAGGAGGCCAAAGCCAGTGCAAAACCGCAAACGCAAAGTCCCCTGTAAAGCCGATGCATATTTTTACTCCTTCTGCATATCATTGATGAGCGCCAGCATATCGTTGACACGCGCTTTGAAATCGTCTGAAATGTTACTGTTGACTAATAAATCCTCATAAAGAGCCCGCGCTTTATCCGGGTTGTTATTCTGAATGGCGGACATTGCCAGCAATTCCTTGGCCATCGGCGCCCACGCCCCGCCTTTTTCGCTTATCGGTGCCAACAAAGCCTCAACTTCGGCAAACGGCGCTGTATCAATTTTATATGTGGCCAGTTTAACTGTGGCAATCTCGCGTATCTTGTCGCCGGAATTCTGGTCGTTAATAATCTCTTGCAAAACACCGAGTCCTTTTTCCGTCTGGTTATTATCCAAAAGAATATTGGCAATCTGCATCCGCGCCATATCGCGATATAAACCGCTCTCTGTCTGGGCAATGTTTTCCAATTCCGCGATGTTGTTCTCATAATCGGCATTCGGCGCCAACGCCTGAACGTAGCGGATATTATTCTGTTCGGCTTTGCTGACACGCCACTCTCCGACTTTTTCATATCCGACGGCAAAAGCCAACCCGGCAATCAAAACCGCCAGCAAAAAACCGCCGTATTTATTGAGGAGAGTCTTAAATTTTTCATTTCTGACTTCTTCGTCAACTTCTTCAAAAAAAGCCTTTTCCGCATCCAAATTAAAATAAGGGCTGCTTCCGTTCCCCGATCTTCTTGTCCCTTCGCCGTTCTGCTTGATTTCTTTAGCCATTGCTTAAACCTCTTTCAGATAAATAACTTTTAACCGAGCATAGCAAGCGCCTTGCCGCTGTGCAACGAAAATCTGTTTTTAATTACCAATTAATTTGCGAATGACAAAATCCTTCAGCCACAACAAATCGCTGACCGGGAGTCGGCTCCCGAAAGTAATGATTTTATCATCGCTGATAACCGACAGGCTGTATCTGTCAATGGTAGGATTGTAGCTGAGCTCAACATTCTCTATCACGTTTGCGGCAAGCGTGTCTTTTCCGGTTTCCGAGCCAAACCAAGTTTTGACAATCGTAACCGAACGCATATCTAAAATAAGCCGGTAAGAATTAAACAGGCTCAGTGCAAAATAAAGCACCGCCAACAGCAAAACCGCTCCGGCTCCCCAATAAGCCGGCGAAAGCGTCGTGCCAATAATCGTCAGATAAATGCCACCCGCCGTAAGCAATAGGACGGCCGCCGTGGCAATAAGCAGGGAAAGGGTGCTGAATATATCCCAGTAAATACCCTTTGGCGTAATAATTGTTTCTTTGGCATTTTCTTCCACATCCAAACTTTCCGGTGCCGGAAATTTCCCGCCGGCAATATAAGGGAGTTTGCCTTCGTTGGCCAATTCCCGGATAGACTTGTTCAAATCCTCGCACTCGCGTTGCACTAGCCCTCTGTCGCCGATGCTCAACGCCGGCAGGTCAAACTGCCGCGCGTAGTCCTCCCAGATTTTGCGGATATTTTTGCTGTTGGTGGAAATGTAAAGAGGAATGATTTTGTTCGCGTCTTTATGGTAAAGGTCTATGATATACCGGCTTTTGTTAAACAGGCCGGACTGGACAAATAAAACCCTGAGCCTTACGCCGGTATAATTGTCAAGCGGTTCCTCTATCTGATGTTTAATGCCGATGGCGGGGCGGTATAGAATGGTAAATGTTTTGCCGTCAAACCTGAATTTTTTGCAACGGATGAAAGATAACGTCGCGCCGATGACGATTCCCAAAGCGATAAGGATAATGAGAAAGGCAAAAATCTCAACGGCAAAAAAAGACTGCCCCTCGCTTTTTTCTGCACTGATAAAAGTAAACAGCTCAAAAATTCCGAGGCACAGCAACATTGTTCCGAAAAGCCAGCCGCAAAAAGCCAAAATTGCCGATGACCTGTCCGTCGCTGCCGCCGGAAGTTTTTTCATATCAAAAACAAAACGCGAGCTGAAATGGTCTGGAACGTGAATGAGCATTAAAACCTCCGTAAAAAACTTTTACCTCAAACCTGCCCCTATTATATATCAGGAAAAAAAATATTCATCACTTTTTTTAAGATACGCCGTAAAATGTTTAAAACTGGGGCTTGTTTTTCTGATATTTTTTGTTATACAGAAAATAAAGAGAGGAAAAATGTCGGAAAAAACGTGTGAACGCTGCGGCGGCTGTCCATACCGCTTTATGGATGAAAAGCTATATCGCCAAAAGAAAGAAGAAAACTTAAAAAAAATAGTGGCAGGAATAAAAAATGCTTCGCCGGAATTTGATTCGCCCGTTTTTATTGCCGATGGGCAGCGTCGCCGCGCGGATATGGAATTTTCTCAGCAAAAAGGCGGAATTTCTTTGGGCTTTTATGAAGAAAAAAGCCATAATCTGCTGGATGTTGAACATTGCCCGATGTTGCGTTCGGAATTAAATGCCGTTTTGCCGGCGCTCCGCGCATGGTTGGCGGAATTATGCTCTATCCGCGTTAATATGCGGATTTCCCGTAAAAAAACAACAAGCGCATACATAAAAAAAGGCAGCATAAAATTGCTTTGCGCCGATAATGGCATAGATATTTTATTGGAAACGGATATATCGCCGGAACTGGAACACCGCTTAGCCATTGCCGATTTTGCAAACAGCCGGGCGGATATCGTGCGCATTTCCTGGCGGGCAAAAGGCCTTGCTCCGGAAACGATTGTGGAAAAGGTCGCGCCGGAATTGCACATTGCCGGTTATTCGGTCGCCGTGCCGCAAGGGGTATTTTTGCAGGCCTCAAAAGCCGCGGAACGGGCGATGATAGAAAAAGTCTTGGCGTATATGGATAATACGGCGGGAAAAATTACCGATTTGTTTTGCGGATTGGGAACGTTTACTTACCCATTGGCAAAAAACAGGCAAAATGAAATTTTATCTGCCGATTCTTCCGCCGCTTCGCTGGAGGGGCTTCGCAAAGCGCTGAACCGTAATCAGATTCAGAATGTCCGTGTAACCAACCGCAATTTATTTAAAGAGCCGTTAGAAGAGGGAGAATTGGCAAATTTTGCCGCCGTTGTGCTTGATCCGCCGCGAGCCGGAGCGCACGAGCAATGCCGGCGGTTGGCGCAAACGGATTCGGAGAGGCGCCCGCAAAAAATAATTTATGTGTCTTGTAATCCGGAAACTTTTGCCTATGACGCCGGTGTATTGATAAAAGGCGGATATGCTTTCGCCCGGATTGTGCTGATAGACCAGTTTGTGTATTCGGAGCATAGCGAGATAATCGCCTTGTTTGTAAATAATTCTGAAAAAACAGTTGTAACCGTCCAAAATAAAGGAGCAAAAATATGATAGAAGAAAACCGATTGCAAAAAATGGCAAATGCCCTCCGCTTTTTATCGGCAGATGCCATTAACAAAGCGAATTCCGGCCATCCGGGGATGCCGCTCGGCATGGCGGATGTTGCTGCGGTCTTGTTTGCCGAATATATAAAATTGAATCCGGCGGCGCCCAAATGGTTTGACCGCGACCGTTTTGTCTTATCGGCCGGGCACGGGTCAATGCTGCTTTATTCGCTGTTGTATCTGACCGGATATAAAGACATTACGCTGGAAGATATAAAAAATTTCCGCCGGTTCGGTTCAAAAACGGCCGGACACCCGGAATACGGACATCTTGACGGGATAGATATGACAACCGGCCCGTTGGGGCAGGGAATATCCTCGGCAGTCGGAATGGCTCTGGCCGAAAGGATAATGAATGCGCGTTACGGAAATGATTTATGCAACCACTATACTTATGTGATTGCCGGCGATGGTTGTCTGATGGAAGGAATATCTGAGGAAGCGGCATCTCTGGCCGGCCACCTTCGCCTCAATAAATTAATAGTCTTTTGGGACAACAACAATATCACGATTGACGGCACGGTTGACAAAGCCAGTTCAACCGACCAGCTTATGCGTTTTCATGCAATGGGCTGGAACACGCTGAGTATTGACGGGCGTAATTATGCGGAAATCCGTGCCGCCGTTGAAAAAGCACGGCAATCGGACAAACCGACATTGATAGCTTGCAAAACCGTCATAGGCTTTGGCGCGCCGACCAAAAGCGGAACATCAAAATGCCACGGCTCCCCGTTGGGCGCGGAAGAAACCGCGGCAATGCGCCAAAATCTGCAGTGGCCGTATCCGGAGTTTGAAATCCCGGCGGAAATAAAAGCCGATTGGCAGCAAACGCAGACACGAAACACGCCGGCTTATGATAAATGGGTAAAAGCGGCTTCATCTGCCGCTCAGGAATTTCGGGATGTCATTGCCGGTAAGTTGCCCCGCAATTGGGATGATGAACTGAATGCGCTAAAGGAAAAAGCGCTTGAGGAAAAGCCCAAAGTCGCCACACGCAAAGCTTCTGAAATGTGTCTGAAAGCAATCGTGCCGCATATTCCGCAAATCGTCGGCGGCTCGGCGGATTTGGCCGCTTCAAATTTGACCTTTGTGGATGGGATGAAAACCGTTTCCGCCGGCGACTATTGCGGCAACAATGTCATGTATGGTATTCGTGAACATGCCATGGGAGCGATAATGAACGGAATGGCCTTGCACGGTGGGATTATTCCTTATGGCGGAACGTTTTTCGTCTTTTCAGACTATATGCGCCCGTCAATGCGGTTGGCCGCTTTAATGGGAATACGCGTTATATATGTCTTGACGCACGATTCGATAGGTGTCGGCGAAGACGGTCCGACTCATCAGCCGGTGGAACATCTGGCATCGTATCGGGCAATGCCGAATATCCTGACTTTTCGCCCCTGTGATGTGGTAGAAACGGCAGAGGCCTGGCAGACTGCTTTAACGGAAGGGCATCGCCCGAGCATATTGGCCTTATCGCGCCAGGGATTGCCGTTGTTGCGGACAGCGTGCGAAAAAAATCTGACCGCCAAAGGGGCTTATGTTATTTCCCCTGCCAAAGAAAAAAGGCAGGCAACGGTTATTGCAACCGGCTCGGAAGTTTCCATCGCGGTGGAAGCGCAAAAAATATTATTCTCCCGTGGAATAGATACTGCCGTTGTGTCAATGCCCTGTATGGAATTGTTTGAAGAGCAGAGCCTGAACTATCAGCTGGAAGTGCTTGGAACCGCACCGGTCATCAGTTTTGAAGCCGGAACGACTTTCGGTTGGAACAGATTCGCACAAAGAACCATCGGCCTTGATTCGTTCGGTGCGTCCGGACCGGCCGACGAGTTGTATGCACATTATGGCTTAACGGCCGATGCTCTGGCCGAAGAAGTTGCTTCCTTTCTGCATAAAGCATAAATAAGGAAGAAAAGATAAATAACGGGGAGCATATCCCCGTTATAAAATTATCTGTAAATAAAACTAACACCTGCCGGCATTTTGTTGATGCAGAAAAGCCGCCTGTTCGGCAGACAAAGAAGAAGGCGTATGCTGAGAGCGCTGTTTTTGCGGAATACCTCTTTGGTTAATTTCAGCCCGCAACTCCTGCGGAACAACGGCCGGAATTTTTCTCCCGTCGGCTTGCGCAGTAGCTTGCACCGGATGTGTCGCCTGATGAATATCCCGCACGGCCAATCCGGCATCAACGGCCACGCTGGCAGCTGTCCCGATACCCGGAAAACAGCCTAATGTCCCGGAAGCCACTTCGCCGAGAGCGCCTTTCCAGTCGCCCTCTTTTAGCCTTTGATAGCCAAAGAAACACCCTGCTGCCAGACTGACAACCGGAATCTTTTTCAAGATAGATTTTAACGTAGCTTTTCCGGCAATTTTTGCCGTTGTTTTGGCCGCCGCTTTTCCGGCTGCTTTTTCAACCCCTTTCCCCGCGGCTTTACGGAGAGCTTTTCCTCCTTTTTTCTCTAAGGCTTTGCCTGTCTGCCGGGCATTTGGCGTATTCGCCGCTTTATCAACGGCATTGTCAAATTTATTAACCCTTTCCGAAACTTGATTTTTTATATTATCGGCTTTCTTTTGGCGTTTGCTGTCTTTTTTTGCTCTTTTGTTTTTCTTTTTGCTGTCTTTATCAAGCCGGTCGTCCATTTTCTCTTCCGCTGCACTGGTGTCATTTTGCCCGTTTTTTTTATCTGTGGCTTTTTTATCGGTATCTGTTTCTTTTTGGGGCGTGGCGACAATGTCAACCGAAATAAAACCGTCGCTCTTGCTAATACGGACATTTCTTCTTTGTTCATCGTTAAGGTTGGCGAGAGCAGATTGCAACGCAGCAGAATCTTTTGCGTCGCACTTGATGGATGCATTGCTGTTGCTTTCCAATGCCGCGATAATTTTGCCAATGTTTGAACCGCCGTCGGCTTTGTTTTTGGCTGCTCTGCGTTGTAATGCCTCATCAAACCTGTCCATAACCGTTCTCCTGTATTTTGCAATACTTTAAGCTATTATACCACAAAACAGAGCTAAGAGCAAGCCTTAAAAGTCATTTTTCGCGATGTACCTGCTTGCGCGAACGGATTTCATCTTCATAAGAAAAATCAAAATAATAAACATAAATACCGGATGTTTTGCTCTTTTTCTTATTTTCTTTGCGGTGTTCATACAAAGCCCGGTTGCGTTTGGATGAATTGATATATTTGTCTGCTAAGATTCGCCCGCCGGCCATAAAAGTCGGATCAACATAAACTTTTCTGCCCCGGTAATAAAAATAATTCCATGCGTGTCCGTTGTTTTTGCGGATACTGGCGGAAAAAGCCTTGCCGGCCGGATAAACATAACCATGCACCACACGGGCGGTAATGCCTGCTTTACGGCACATTGCTTGGAATAAATTGGCATAATCCGCGCAGATTCCCGCCCGTGAACGCAATAATTTGGCGACGGATTGCGGGCGGTAGCCGTTGAATAGATAAGTTGAGCCGCTGCCGTCATACAAATACTCATCATAAAATATGCGGCTGGCAATCCAAAACGCGATAGCTTTGGCCTTGTCGTAATCATCTTTGAACGGAGCTGTCAGGTAGCGCACCAGCGGGGCAATATTATTTTCGGCTTGCCGCGGAGTCTTTGCAACGTATGCGACTATTTGTTCGGATGAATATGTTTGCGCATATCCGGCTGGCGCAAAAAAGCCCGCAGAAAGGCATAACGCAGCTAAAAATAATCTTAAATGTCGCATATTTTGCTCCGCTAAAACATAAACTTGCATTTAAAAAGAATATAATAGCGAACATTTAAAATAAGCTTAATATAGTAAAAATAAATAAAAACAATGTGTTGTTAAATGGTAATATGATACCATAAACTAATATGCTGTAAAAACGTGAAATTTTTATGTTGACATTTAATTTTATTTGTGTAATTTAAGCACGAATTTAACCTAATTAGAGAAGAGACCGAATAATGAGTACATATTCAACAAAGCCGTCTGACATTACAAGAAAGTGGTATATTGTTGATGCCAAAGACGTAGTTCTCGGCCGTCTTGCCGCTCAGGTTGCGAAACTGTTGCGCGGTAAACACAAGCCTTATTTTACGCCGAATCTTGATTGCGGCGACTATGTTATCGTCATCAATGCCGACAAAGTAAAGCTGACCGGCAAAAAATTAACTGATAAGAAATATTATAAACACACCGGCTGGATTGGCGGTATTAAAGAAACGACCGCCGGCAAACTCTTGAACGGGCGTTTTCCTGAAAGAGTTATTGAGAAAGCGGTTGAGCGTATGATTTCCCGCAACCCGATGGGGCGTCAGCAGATGACCAAATTAAAGGTTTATGCCGGTGAAAATCATCCGCACGCAGCTCAAAACCCGGAAGTTTTGGATATTGCTTCAATGAATGAGAAAAACAAAAGGAGTGAACTGTAATGGCTACCAAAAAGATTGAATCCCTGGCGGAAATTAAAGAAGCTGTTGCAGCCGCGCCTGTTACAGCCGAAACAAAGCGCAAGCCTTCCCGTGATAAGCAGGGGCGTGCTTATGCAACCGGCAAAAGAAAGAATGCTGTCGCCCGCGTATGGGTTATGCCGGGCAAAGGCAACATCACGATTAACGAAAAGCCGCTGGACACTTATTTTGCCCGTCCGGTTTTAAAAATGATTATCAATCAGCCGTTTGAAATCACCAACCGCGTTAATGAATTTGACGTTGTTTGCACGGTTCAGGGCGGTGGGTTGTCCGGTCAGGCCGGCGCTATCAAACATGGCATTTCCAAGGCTCTGAACGAATATGAGCCGGAACTTCGTCCGATTTTGAAACAGGCCGGGTTCTTGACTCGTGATGATCGTGTGGTAGAACGTAAGAAATACGGCCGCGCCAAAGCCCGCCGTTCTTACCA
>CALXYD010000010.1 GCA_944392865.1 uncultured Alphaproteobacteria bacterium | reverse complement strand
TGCCGGTGAGTGGTCTTATATGATACTCTTTTTCACTTGTCAATACCTTTTTTTCCTTTTTTTCTTATTTTTTACCCCTTTTTTTATTACTACATACCTAAATCGCTGTTTTTACGCCATATTATCTTGTGCATAGAAACTTTATTTATGCCGTGACGCATTACGATTTATTAACTACTGCCCTTTTATAGTATAGGCAAAGGAGTTTATAACAATGAAAAGAATATACTTATTAGCTATTGCTTTATTACTTACTGCCGGTTGCGCCAAAGAGCCGACGCCGATGCTCGGTTCGGACGGGCGCGAGATCCCGATGGTTTTTCAAAATTTCCCGGATATTCCCTTTCCCGATGAGGCTTTTTTAGTTTTGGAAGACTCGAAGACAATGGGAAGCGGTGAAAATTGGATTGGCAGTATCTGTTTTACGGTGAACTTTAATGCCGGACGGGTATTTGACTATTATGTTTCGGAAATGCCGAAGAAAGGTTGGGTTGAGATTGCCGTTGTCCGGGCGGGAATCAGCCACATGACATACGTTAAAAACGGGCGCGCCGTGCAGATTCTCATTCAGATGGAAGGCGACGACTCCGCCTTTGTAACGGTTACGGCGATTCCGAATCAGGCAAGTGTTAAGGCTCTAACGAATTAAGTGCGACGATGAAATTTGATTTTTTTACATTCGGCGGTTCTTTCTTTTGGGAAGATGTTTTCTTTTACCAAAAATGGCGAATCCAGCGCCATTGCGGAACGAAAACTTACCGCTTACTCGATTCGTGGGATATCCGGCGGGCAAGCGGAACGTTTGAAGAGTGCCAAAAAGCGTTTATCCGCTACATTGACTGTTATGAGATTACAAAACAGCAGGGCAGCCTGGTCGTCTTACTGCATGGGTATTCGGACAGTAAGAATATTTTTAAACGACTCTGGAGAAAGCTTGTTCTGACGCATTCAACCGTTGCAGCCATCAATTATCCTTCAATTTTCCGCTCGTCTTTAGCATCGGCGTATCAGCTTTTGTTTTTTCTCAACCATATTGAAGATATTACAGAAGTTTCGTTTGTTACCAAAGGTGCGGGCAATCTTGTCCTTCGGCAAGCGCTCAATCTGCCGCCGGATATGCAGACTTTTCGCGAAAATATGCGAATCCGCAATATTGTTGAAATAAATCCGGTTACCAGAGGAAGCCTGCTCTGCGACTTATTGGCAAAATTTAAAATTTTTCGCCTGTTATGCGGACCGATGCTTATGGAAATGACCGAAAAGCAAATAAAAATGATGCCCAGCATACCGCGGGAATTTAATACGCTCAAGATTTTTTCCAATTCCAGAACATCGCAAATGATTACCCATTTTCTGGAATGGTGCAGATTTCCCGTCCGGCCTTTTCCCGGCAAACAAAAAGGCGCTATTTTTGTTGAAGGGACAACTTTTAAGACACTTAATAACGAAAAAGTTTTAAATTGTGCCGTCAAGTTTATCAATAACGGAAAAATTTAACGATATTGTAATACTTTTTTTGCTTTTTTTGTGCTATAATAAATTAGTTTAAAGGTTTTTCCGAGGCGCTTATGAAGTCTGTTGCGGGTATGATTGTGGTGTTTATTGGGCTTTATCTCATCGCTGCCAGCGATGTATTAAGCTTTTTTGCGCACAAATCCCTGCTTTATATTGCTATCGGCCTATGTGTTATTGCCATTTTTGCGGCTGCTGCCATCCTCGGGACTCCGTTTTCCAAACCACTGATTAAGAGACGAGGTGACGGCAATGATGAAGATTCGCACCGCTCTTAAATATTTTTTCGCGCTTTGGGCTTATTATCTCTGCACGGCCGTATCCGTTTTTGCAGATGATGATCTCCATTGTAAGACATTAAAGGAATATGTGGCAGAAGGAACGGGAGAAGGGTGTTTGCTCTGCGGCATTTACGAAGTGGTTATGCAAGCCTGTGCAAATGTCGTTACCACCTCGTGGAATGCTTTTGCCCAACCTCTGCAAGGCGTGGTTGCCGTCGGGGCGGCTATTTATATTGCTGTCTATACGCTCAGAAATATTGCAACATTTTCACAACAAGACCCGGCGGCATATCTTTCGGGCAAGACAGGTATTATTCCGCTCGGGGTTAAAGTGGCTGCGGTTATCTGGCTGTTGGGACATGAGAGCTTTTTATATCAATACTTAATCGGTCCGGTTATCGGCGCCGGAATGAATATCGGGGCAATGTTCGGCAGCCAGCTTGGCGGAGGAAGCTCCAGTTTTACGGGTGTTAGCAATGTGGGCAGCCTTTTCCGGGCGGTTATTGACAAAGTGCAAGAATTTAACGACAATGCTTATCAGATAGTAGCAATAGGGCGTCTGTTCATTTGCCTGGCATTTTTACCGCGCAACGTTATGGATTGGCTGTGGCCACTGGTTCCTTACGGCGCGGTGCTTTATGTTTTTGGCTGGTTTATTGTCATCGGCGTATCATTTTATCTGCTTGACGTATTATTCCGATTAGCCGTGGCTTGTATGCTGTTACCGATGGCTATCGCCTGCGGTGTTTCCAAACTCACTTCAAAATACACCAAAAGCAATTGGAATCTGTTTGTCAATGTTTTCTTTAACTTTGTCATGATGGGTATTTTGTTGGACTTTATGATTAAGATGATTGATAAATCTCTCGGCGGAGCTATGGAAATCATAAATAAAAACCCGAATATGACCGGAAAACAGTTGTCGGTTAATGCCGCTGAGGATTTATTGGATAAATTGGAAACGTCATCATTTATTTTAACGACGGTTTGCTGCATGGTTGGGTTTAAGCTGTTTATGGAGTTGGAGCAATTAGCAGAAAAAGTTTCCAGCACTTCATCGGTCGGCAAAGAAGGCTCTAAACTTGGAGCGATTACAAATAAAGTTGTTACGGCACCCGCCAAAGCAATCGGGAAAGTGGGTATGGGGCTTGCCGGGGCAACGGTTCAGCAAGCCGGCAGCGACATCAATGATGAACGGCGAAAGCTTGGTCGTAAAATTGCCGGCAGTCCCTTGGGTCAGGCTATCGGCAGAAGCAAATTCGGGCGGGCTTATTCCAGAGTTCGGCGGGCACTTCGTATTTAGGGGAATCTGGGGAGTATAACAATGTATAGGGCAATGGACATTTTTAACGGGTTTATGAGGAAGCTGAAAAGTCTTTCCCCGTTTTTGTTTGTCCTGTTTCTCCCTGCCTGTGAGTGCGATACGGTGCGCAGCTACGAAAGCGAAGGTATCGGGGAGAATTGCCTGCTTTGCAGCTTATTTGAAATTCTCAGCGATGCCGGCGCAAATGCCGCTAATAAGTCATGGAATACTTTTGCGGCTGACCTTGTTCCGTTGGTCGCCGTGGCGGCTGCAATTTATATTGCCATCGCCGTTCTTAAAAATGTCGGTTCTTTTTCCAAACAAAATGCGGCAGATTTTTTAACCGGCGATAAAAAAGGCATTTTAATTCTGATGTTCAAGACGGCAGCTATTATCGCCCTGTTGCGAAGCAATTTTTTGATTGATACGATTATTTGCCCAATTTTACAAGCCGGACTTAATATCGGGACAACGTTGTCAGTTGCCGGGGCTACCATGGCAGAAGTTCCGGGCGGGCTTTCCGGATATGACGGGGTTTTTACGATGGTTGAAGAAACCGTTGGGCAATTTAATGATCAGATTTACCGCACAATTGCGATTGGCGAGGCGATGATATGCAATTCTCTGCATGGCGAGTGGAATCCGTTTGCCTGGTATTGGCTGATGCTGTTGTATGGCTTTATCCTGTTTGTTTTCGGATGGGTTCTGCTTATCGGCATATCTTTTTATATTGTTGATATTCTCATTCGTTTGACAATGGCCGCCGTTTTATTACCATTTGGAGTCGCGGCGGCAATTTCCAACCTGACTTCCGGATACAGTAAAAATATATGGAATGTCTTTCTTAATGTTTTCAGCAGCTTTGTCATGTTGGGTATTGTATTGGGCGTTACATTACAACTGATTGACTTGGGAATCGGCATAAAGCCGGATGGCGGTGCCGGCGAAGCAGGACGAACCGGCGAACAAATAAATAATTCTTTGGTTTTGCATAAGTTTATGACAGACCTAGACGTTTTGATGGACGACAATCAAATTAAACAGATGTCCGAAGCTTTGTGGAGCGATGGTTCGCTGTTGCTTACAATCGTCTGTTTCTGCCTTATTACCCAACTGGCGGCAAATATCGGCAAGTTGGCTGAAAAAGTCGCCGGCGGGGGTGGGTTAACATCTGCCGGCAGCCAGGTTGGCGCGGCGATTGTCAAACCTATTTCCGATGCAGGTAAACGAGCCGGCAAAGCCGTTGGCGGTTGGACAATGACCGGTGCGAAGAAAGTCGGCGTCGGCGCTGTCAGAATTGCCCGAATTAACAAAAAATTTAATACACTCTATACAAACGCTAGCAACGGCATATCTGAGGTCAGAGGAACTTTAACCGGTACAGGTCGGCAAGGTTACAGAGCCTTTTGGCATAAACAACAGCAACCGTTGGCTGACGGGCCTTTACATGATGTCAGAAGAGGTAAGAATGGCAGCGTTCTGGAGAGAGATTTTGATGATAAGCACAGATTAAAAAATGTTCATCTCAAAAATGCCAATGGCAGTGAAGTATGGCAAGAATTTGATGATTATAAAAATAAAACAACTGAAAGAATTCGTGATGGTCACGGTAATCAGACATTCCGACGTTTTAACGGTTCCGGACATAAAGTTGAAGAAAGTGAAATCCATGCTGACGGCTCTTCAGTAAGCAGATATTATCGTGAGAATGGCGTGATTGAGCACGAAGTGTTTATGGATGGTTTCAGACGGGTAGAAAAATTTTATGATGAAAAAGGCAAATTGATTACACCTTAAGGAATAAAGAGATGATACGGGAGCTAATACATAAATATTTTACATGGAAGACGCTACGGTGCCTGTGTAGCGTGGCACTCGTATTGTTGTTGTGCGCCTGCTCAGACGATAGTGATACATCTTCCGGCAAAGATACAAACTATAAGGAACAATCTGCTTGTTGGCAGGCAAAAATTATTGATGTCGTTTTAAGCCAGATTAACAGCTTACTGAGCGGGGCGGCCGGCAAAGTAGCAGATGGCGGCGCCGGCGTGGTGATGCTCGGTTTCTCCATCTGGATGTGTTTTAAATTATTAAAAGTTTTGCCGTCCTTTAAAGAAGAAAATCTGGGCGAGGTGTGGACGGAAATCGGGCAGAAACTGTTTTTATGCGCCTTCTGCGCCGTTGCCGTCAGCAATACAGGTTACATCTATTGGGCTATTGATACTTTTGCCGTGCCTTTATATACAGCCATTTTAGGATTGGGCTCGGATATACTTATCAGTATTAAATCCGGAACTTCGGTTGATTTAGGTATTTTCGGGACGGTAACCTTTGACAGTCCCCATACGAAATGCGGTGTTCCTGAGGTAGACAGCCATGATTTCCGGGGTTCCGTCCAGCCGATGGCCAGCTGTCTGGCCTGCCAAATTAACAGCCGGCTCAACAGCGGCATCAAGCTTGGAATTGAATTGATTGCACTGCTTGAACTCGGAACAATCCTTGTCGGCATAACTTTGTTGTTGATTTTCACGGCAGCGAAATTCGGTTTTATTTTCTTTATCGTTGACGGGTTGTTCCGGCTTAATTTTGCGGCGTTGCTGTTCCCTCTGCTTATTATGGGCGTGCCGTTTAATTATACGCGGAAATGGAGCAAATTCGGTTTGGAAATGTTTTTAAATTCATCGGGCATTATGCTGTTTATGGGAACACTTATTTGCATTGCTATCGGCGCGCTGGAAACAACATTGAGCCTTTACAACGGAACGATGAAAGTTTCCGATTTGGCAGGGCAAGGACCGGTGTTGCTGTCGTTGCTCCTTATTTCCACCCTGCTTATCAATATCCCCGGAATGGGCGTGGCACTTGCCGATAAATTCATTGGCGGCGGTCTGGGATTGGAATTTCAGAAGCAGGTTTCACAATTTGTCATGAATACGGCGAAACGAGCCGGCGCGGCTATTCTCGGCGGCGTTACGGGCGGTGCAACAAGCACGATTACCGGAACTTTGGAAAAATACGAAAAAACAAGAGAAGCTTTGGACAGCGTCCGGCAGGAACGCAATAGCGCCAACACGACTCTTAATAAATTGGCGGGGTATAACTGATGAGCAGAGTATTTGATATATTTTCATATTTTGCCAAGCGCCATAAGTATTTTCTGCCGCTTGCCATTTTCTGCTGCATTATGTTTTGCGCCGGCGCTGTTTGGGCGGCAACCGGTGCATCTGCCACCGATGAATGCGAAACGCCGGGATTATTCTCTTCTTACAACAAAGAAACATATTTATGTTATTGCAAGTCCTCGGTTATTGACAAGAAATACGCAGAGGCCGGCTGTTGGTCGTGTACCATTGTTGAAACATTGATGATATCCTTATCGGATATTGCATCCAAATTGTTTGGAACCGTGGTGGATATTTCAAAAACCATTTTGGTGCTCGGGGCGGCAATCTGGATTGCTTTATACTTTCTGAAAGCACTCGGTTCTTTTGCAACGCAAGACCCTGCGAAAATCATTGACGGGTTGCTGACTTTTTGCTTTAAGGTCGCCTTGGTATACGCGGTTATCGATTCAGGACTTGGGTTTATTATCCAATATATTGTCAGCCCGCTACTTAGTATCGGTTATGACGTCGGCACGACTTTTGCCAATGCGACCGGAATTAGCGGATGGGGCGCTTCTTCAGGCGGCGGCGTGGCGGTATCTATCGGCGGGGAAAGCCTGGGCGCTATGGACAGTTTGGTTCAAGGCGTAAAAGGAATGTCCGAAAAAATTCATGAGGCGTCCAGCGTAATGATGAAAATTGCCGATATGCTCCTTTGCAATGCAAGATTCGGCGAGGCGGCGTATCAACATCTGCTTATTGACATCAAACTTATCGCTTTTGATATTTTTATCAGCGGGTGCGTTTTATATGTTTTGGGATTCTTTATTGCCGTAGTTGCCTCTTTTTATATGTTTGATGTGGCCTTTAATTTATCCATCTGCATTGTTTTGCTGCCACTTGCACTTGCCCTGTGGCCTTTTGGCTGGACGCGCGACAAACTCGGCAAAGTGGTGGAAAGTATTGCTTATTATACAGGAATATTTATCTTTTTACCGCTCGGCATTCTTATCGGCGCAGAACTGGTCAAGACAATTATCGGCAATGCGTTCGGTGCGGATATACAGACGATTTTTGATGAGGACAAATCCGATATTATTCGGGATAAACTCGGCGTTTTCTCATTAACTTTCCTTAAAGTTCTGGTTTCATATCTTGTGGCAATGCGGCTTATTCCGCTAATGGCATCCGAATTTTGCGGACATTTCTTCGGCGAAGCATTGGTTGGCTCGCCTCTCAGCGAAAGAATATCGCAAGCTGTTTCCGCCCTTAATAAACGGACGGTCGGAAAGGCGATGAAATACGGCAAAGATGTGGTTAAACATCAGACTGGAAAACATATTCAGAAGATGGGCGAAAAGAAGGGCGGCTTTGCCGGGCGGGTACTTGAACGCTATGGCAGACAGGTCGGGCGGACAAGAAAATAAGGAGAAAAACAATGCGCAAAATACGAAAATATATTTTGAAATATTTGCCGGTTCTCCTCTTGCCGATGATGTTGCTTGCCGCTAAGCCCGCCCAAGCCAATTGGGTAACAGACGCTCTTTCCTGGGGTGCTGATGCCGCCGGTGCGATGTTGGCAAGGCGTTTAGGTATAGATACGGAAGATAACTGCTCCACGCCGACGGTTGATAAAATTGATTGTATGTTCTGCGATATGTTCAAGGTTCTGTTTAATGCCGGAAGTACCGTCGCGGCTAAATCCTATGATGCTTTTCATTCCGAGCTTGGACAGTTGGTTTTAGTCTTTTTGGCCGTTTCGCTGGCTTTGATTATATTGCGCAATATTGCAACCATGGGTTCAAAAGACCCGAGTGCCCTATTAAATGATATTTTTACCAAAACGTTTGTCGGCGTTGCAATTTATATTATTGTCGCCAAAGACTATTATAATGTGCTTAATTTGACGTTGACTCCCGTATTTGATACCGGGCTTGGTTTTGTTAAAAGCAGCGGGACAACATGCGCCCACGCGAACGGTGTCGTCGGTTATGCCAGTGCGGCCGGTTCGGGCAGCGGCGGCGGCCTGCCTTTGAGTGTCGGAACATCCATTGTCTGCGCGGTTGAAGATATTGAAAAGAAAATCAATATGCTTTTTGAATACGGAGAATATGCCTTCTGTCAGGGAAACGGCCCGCAACGTATGTTTCACGTTCTTCCGAATCCGATTTATATTATTGACGGTATTTTGCTTTATATTGCCGGTATTTTCTTTATGGTTGCCTATCCGTGGGTTATGGCGGATGCGGTTTTGCAATTCGGTATTGCGATGGCGCTTTTGCCGTTTGCCGTTTGCGGCTATGCCTTCCAGGGAACGCGCGGCTATCTGCCCAAAGTTTTCCAATGGATATTGCATTCGTTGTTTACCTTTATGTTTATGGCTATTTTGATTATGTGCGTTCTCGGTTATATCAACGCGCTTTTAGTGGCGGCAACATCGGCGGCAGGAGAAGTAAAAGAACTGTTTGAGAATCCGAATACGGGACTCGCTTTTTACGGGCCGAATATGCTCAAAATTATCTTTATCCTGGTTATCGGGTGGGCGTATATGCCGGTTACATCACAATTGGCGGAGAAATTCTCCGGCGGTTCAATGGGCATACAAGCCGGTGCGAAAATCGGCGCTGCCGTAAAAAATACTATCGACTCGAAGGTCAGAAAAGCGGCAGATTGGGGTGTCGGCGTAGCGGGTAATGCTGCCAAAACAACCGCTCGCGTGACCAAACGGCGTGCACAAGCCGGAATCCGCCAGGCTACGATGTTTGGTGTCAACCGTTTGGGCAGAACCAATACTTCCGGCGGAAAAACATTGAAGATACTCGGCTATAAATTTGCTACCGAGAAAAATGCCGACGGATCGCAAATGTTGCGGAGAGAATTTAAATCTTTCACCGGACGCACGCATATTATGGTGTCCGACAAATATTCCACAACCAAAATTGAACGTACAAAATCAGGGAAAATAATCAAAAGCGAAACAAAATTTAAGCATAATTTCATACGCGAACACTTGCTGGATAAGAAAACGGGAAATGTCAATTTGGATGCTATAAAAACGCTATTGAACTCCCCTAAGGGAAAAGACCCCGAATACCGCAAAATGATTATGCAGCAGCTTGCCATAGATATGTATAAAGCACGCACAGGCAAAGATGTCGGCAAATATTTTACTTCCCGCAATGTGCAATTTGATCCAGATAATCCGTATAAGCTAAGAATTGAGCAAGTTGACAATACCGGCAAAACTTTTAGCCTGGATATGGATATTAACGCGACAACGGGGCAAGTTGCAATTGATGCCCTGCGGCAACGGGATAAAAACAGCATAGAATCGGCTTTAACTACGGGAAGAAAACGTGTTGGGCGCAAACTTAATATCGCGGGGTTAAACTCCCTTATCCGAAAAGCCGGACATCAAAATGCCGACGGTTCTTATACTTTTTCCAACTATTTTGTTTCCTATACAGCAAAAAAAGATGCCAACGATCAACAATATTATGAGAGAGAAAGCAGAAGATTCGGATTTTTCGGGCCTAAAGTTAAAAAAACTTATACCCGCGACGGGGTGGAAATAGAACGTGACACAAGTAAGAAATTAGGGAAGCACAATGATAAAAGAAATGATATAGAAAACCAACTGAACAGCTCTTTTGCGGCAATGTCATCAACCGGCGACAGAACCGCTACCATTAAAGGAGGAGGATTATTCTCCCGAACCACGACGCTGAAAAGCCATACAGATGCGGCAACCGGCGAGGTTACATACAGCAAAGAACAAAAAGCCGGCCTGTTCGGGCAAAAAACCAAACGAACAACCTATAAAAACAACGAAGTGATTACCGAATATCTGAATAAAGAAGGCGATGTCGTTAAAAGAAAAACAAAACACGTTGATGCAACCAAAACCAAAAGAAAAGGTTTAGATGGTTCTTCAGCCGTATCTTACGGAAACAGCCACACCGATACAAAAGAGGCTTACAGCGGCTTTTATGAAAGAGATATCAGCAACGGATTGCTTAATATGCAAGAAACAGGAAGAAAGACCGCCGGAGATATTCGTGACGGATCAGCACAGACTGCCGGCGTCAGGACGACTGTCACTTTTTCCGAATATGCACAAAAAGGCCATGATGATATTTCTGACAGAGTCGGCGGAAATCAGATTATTGAAGAAAACGGAACAATCGCGCGTGATTTGGATCCAGCATACGCAGGTGAGGATGGTTATAAAGGCGACTTACTTTATGGGTTAGATAAAGCTACCGGTGAAAAAATCAATGGCAAAAATCTAAAAGATTATGTTAAAGACGATGTTTTGGTAAAAATGCGTAAAAAGCGCGTCAATAAAATCAGCACACAAGATGCCAGAACAAGAGATCTTTTTGATATTGCCGACTTTAACGGAAATATTATCGGACAGGTGGACAGTAGCGGTACTGTTATCGGCAGAAGCGGAACGAGAATCGGTTCCGTTAGTAACGGCGTTGCATACGACAGTCTCGGACACGTTATCGGACAGGTTATATAATATCGTAACTTAATAGCATAACGGTTGGTTTTCGGTTATCTTAAGGTTTCTTTTGTGAAGATTTTTTATCCATTGACAAAAGTTATACATATTTAAAGAATTTTATCTTTTTTGACTTGCATATTTTTTTGGCAATATTATTATAAGGTAAAATTGTTTATTGTGAGAGGTGTACAGCTATGGAAGAAATCGTATTTCCGAACCAGATCAGAATTAACCGCAAAATGCGCGGGGTAACTATGCAAGACCTTGCCGACAGATTGGGTATCAGCCTTTCGGCCATATCCAAAATTGAAAAAGGTTATCGCCGGCTTAATCAGGAACAGCTTATCCTGGTTGCCGAGATTTTAGACTGCACATTGCAGGATTTATATGTAAATGAGCAGAATTCTTCACAAGAAGTCGTCCTGGCCTGGAAAAAGGAACAGGAAAGACGGCAGGAAATTAACAAGAGCAGCGGTTTGAAAGTTTTGGGCGCAGCGTTGCGCTATCTTCGGAATGAAAGATCGCTGACTTTGATTGAAGTTGCCGAAAACGCGGATATGACTCTTTCGGTATACCACCGTATTGAAATGGGACAAAGAGAGGTTTCCGACAAAGAGTATAAAAATATAGCCCACGCTCTGGGGTTGGAGGCCGATACGTTGAAAGCCGAAATCAAAAAGCTTGACGAGGCAGGCGCATTGGAAGAGATTATTGAACATAACGATACAAAATATAAAGTTGCCAACATTGCTGCCAGAGCCGCCAATGAACACAATAACAGCTATATTGATTTAGAGGCGCTTAAAGTGCCGGTGTTCGGAATTTCCGGCAACGACGGCTCTATCGTTATTGATAAGACAGCCTTTGCCAAGGAAGCGGTTAAGCCGGCGAATCTTTATGGCAAGAGAGATGTTTACGGCGTCAGCCTCTGCACGCGTCGTTTAGGTTCCATTTTATCCAACAGAGCCGTTATGTTTGTAGCACCTAGCGAAGTGGCCAGTGTCGGTGACATTGCCTTGTATTACAAGACAGACCAACAGGCTTTTGTGGTCAGCGTTCGGGAAGATGAAACAGGAAAACTTTATGGTTTGATGTGGAATCCCGAAGAACGTATTTATTTTGATAACGATGATTTTCAGAAGATACACAAGGTTGTTGATATTGCTTTGTAGTATCCGCTAAATAAATCGTATTGTATAATTTTGCATAAGGGTTGGGATTGTGGAAAATTTAAACGATGTAGAATTCGGCAGTGACAATAGCGGCAAAGAAGCCCCGATTTTGGTGGCGCAACGCTATTTAAACATTTTCAGGCAAGTTCATATTTTCAATAAGACGAAGCGTGACGAGTTTGATAATGAGCTATTGGAGCTGCCTCCCGAAATTACCGATTTTTTCAAGCGGATGCCGGGCGGCAGACTGCTGGTTGAGCATATTGAGAAAGTCAAAACCGAACGAGGTATTGCTTTTGTAAAATCCAATAAAGAGGATTTTGCCGAAGGTTCTGGAACATCGGATACCCCTACCCAATCGCAAGTAGTTGCCGGCGGTATGGTTGTCGGCGGAAGTTTATCTCTTGACCCGGCGTTTGCGGAAACTTTTGCACAAGCGCTGGCAAGAGCTTTTAAGCAACTGCCGGCGGCTAGTTCTCCCATATCGGGAACGGCGGCTCCAGCGGATTTTGGCAATGCGTTTGATGTTATTGCCGAAGAAATACGGACATCTCGTGCGGCTCTGCTTGATGTTTTGAAAGAAACACGCAGTATTACCGACTCGGTTATTGCATCGCAAGTTTCCATATCCCGTATTTTGGAAGGAATTTTATCTTCCAGGAATCGTGATGACGCCGACCTTTCCGAACTTAATAACCGAATTATCGCATCGCAGGCCTCTATCACAAAATTACTGGAGGGGCTTTATACATCAAACAGCAAGCGCAATACGGAAATCAGCGATTATCTGAATGTTGAGAATCGGTTGCAAACGTTTAGGAATGAAATCAAAAGCGAAATTGATGCTTCCTTGCAGACAATGCACGCGATGTTTAAAGACTATGCACAAACGGTCAGCGATAAAAAAATTGTTATTGATACCGCACCGTTGTTGAATGTAGCGGCAGTTGCTTCCGCACAGCAGGCGGCTACGAAAGTTGTTTCAACCATGCGGGAGGAAACGAGCGCAAAAACAGCTGAGATTACCTCTGAAGAATCGGTTACGGAGAAATCCACTCCGTTGGAAGCGGCCGTTTCACGAGAAAGTTTTACGCCTCAACCTTCTTCGGAAAAAACTTTTACTCAGCCTGTTGCAGGCACATCCATTTCTGAAGAATCCGCATTTGATATATTGTCTGACGATGACGATGATTTTTCTGTTTTAGACGATGAAGATGAGGCTCAAACAGAAGTTTCCCCGTTGCACTTTGAGCCGGTTGCCAATTTATCGGGAGAACCGCGCAAAAAGAAGAAAAGAAAGAAGAAAAAGCACCTGAATTTGGCAGACGGAGCGTTGCCGATGAGCGGCAATGCTGATAGCGGAAGCGTTGTTGCAAATGCTCCATTGCAACGGCAATCGGAAGCGACTCCGGTGGTGCGCTCGGAAAGAGATACGGCCATGCCTGAGCCGCAACGGCCGGTGTTTATGCCCGAGCAAATTCAACCGGTTCAAAAAGTTGACGGCGTGATTCATAATTCTGCCTTTAAGCACCACGATGATTTTGACAATATCAATCTTGATGTTCCGCCGCTTGACGAAGATTTGTCCGAACAAATTGCCGAAGACGACAGTCTTGAATCACTATCGCAACCGGTTGAAAACGTAGCACCGATAGTTACGCCAGCTCCGGCCGTCCCCGTTATTGAAAAGGAGAATAATATATCCGTTTCTGACGAGCAAAATGAGAATATGGACGATATACTGTCTGATGAAACTCTGACCGATGAAGATTTAGATTTCTCATTACCGCAAGAATCAATTTCTCGGATAAATGACGAGGCGGATATTCCTGCGGGACAAGATGTTCCGCATCAGGATTTTATCCATAATCAGGAAGAAGATGACGGATTGGATTTTGCCCTGCCGGAGGAAGACAGCTCTTCTATGGCTGAGGATACACCGTCAGAACCTTTGGGGTTTGATATTTTAAGCGAATCGGATACGGAAAGCGAATCCGAAATGCCGATTGTCGAAAAAGATTTTGACGCGCCGGAGGCGATATTGCCGGTATCTGACGAAAAAGATACAATCGCCCCAATGGAAGCCGAAGCGACAGCAGAGCATGCTGCCATACCGAATCCGGCCGAACAGAATATTGAGCATATTGTTTTGCCGCATGATGACGAAACAATTGCCACGGAAACAAGCGATGCGGAATTTGGCGGGTTGGACAGCTTTTTATCCCTGCAAGACAAGACAGAGTCAGCGCAAGAAATATCTGCCGGTTCTTCCGCAACACCGTATGTTGAAACATCTGAAACGGCTCCGACATCTCATACAACTTCGGCGCTTGAAAATAAGGATGAAGATAACGACGTTTCCGGCTTAGAAGGTTTAGGTTCGCTTGACCAATTTTTAGCCGGAACGGAAGAGGAAACATCTTCTGCCGATGAAGAAGCGTCATCTGTATCCGGAAGCTCTATCTTTTCAGATATCTTAACCAATACGCCGGCAGAAGAGGATACACCGGCCGCCAACGCAACAACGATTAGCGAGCCGGAGAGTGTGCCGCAGAATTATCCAGAATCTACTCCTGCTCATGAATCTACCCCTATGCAACAGCAACCGATTTCGGAAGAACATGAACACCAGAGCCGATACAGCGCAGAGCTTGACAGAATTCGCGCGGCGTTGACGTCTGACAGCGTTGATATTTCGTCACTTGACCAGCCGATTGCTTTAGATGATTACGACGATGATGAGAATGTCGGCAAGAATGATTATGACGAAGAAAGCGTTTTGCCTGCCACACCGCAAACACCGGTTCAACAGCCTCCAGCAGAAGCTGAAACCTCGCCGGTGACGTCTGCTGACGGCGATTCATCCGACGAAGATTGGGAATGGGAATATGTTGATGAAAACGGCAATGAAATTCCGGCAGAAGGCGGCAATGATGAGGATTGGGAATGGGAATACGTTGAAGACGATACGCCGGGAAATAAGAATGATAATAACCCACAATAAACTGTTTACAAATCCGGCCTTTGTTCTATTTTAGCTATATATACGGGAGAATTTGATGGCTGAGAATGATGAAATATCGGTAACGAAAGAGTCTTTGTGGTATATTGATAACTATGTCCTTATCCGCGATTATTACGACCGGACGGTTTCGCGGATTGCGGCGCGGTGTATCCGGCAGGGGAATATTGCCGTGGAGGATTATCCTTTTTACCCGTATATTATTGACGTGCTTAACGAACTGTGCGAAACCGGCGATTACATTATTGAGCATAAAGAGTTGCACCCTTTTGTTGAGAAGAAGATTAAAGGCGGCGTTGAGGCCTTAAAACAAAATTTGAGCTTATACAAACAAGAGCTGGAGCGCAATGCGTCGGTTGAAATGGCGGCTAAGAAAGAAGCCGATTTGAGTGCGGCAAAAGATGCTTTCGGCGGATTTACGGATCAGTCGGATGACCCGACGAAAGGCGCCGGACAGAGTATTGACGATGTTGTGGCAAAACTTATGGCCGAGCAGGAAAAAATTATTCAACAGAAAGAAGACGAAGATGAGCAGAAGTAACTTTTTTAAGCGCGGGCGGTTCTTTCTATTGGTTCTTTTATCGGCGGTAATGGTTTCCTGCAACATTTATCAAAAAGACGGCGAAACGGTTATTACCAGTTCCAGCGTTGACGGCAGTGCAACCGATAATTTTATGATTTTGCCGCAAGAAGACCCGTATATGCTGAGAACAACTTTCAGGGCAAACGATTTGGATTTAGAAACACCGTTGCGTTGTAATGTCAACTGGAAAACGCAGGAAATGGTGCAGATTTTGCCGCATAACAACATTTCTTTCAGAATAGAGCGCAATGAAATAAATAATCCGTTACCGGAGCTTGAAGTGCGCGATTTTACTTTTGACAACATTCCGGCAGAGCAGGCTTTGGTCAAGTTGACCGAAGAAGCCGGCGTTACTTTGGTTGCCAAAGACGCCCCTTACCCGACTTTATACGGGAAGAACTTAAACGGTAGCTTTAAGGAAGTTGTGAACATGGTCGCGCGCTCGGCTGATTTGTTTTACCGTTACGATGCGGAAACAAATTCGTTGATTTTGAGCCGTCGCGCCAGTTTTACTTTATATGCGCCCAGTTCGCGCACGCTTCTGCTCGGTTTTTTGGATATACTGCGCGGCGCCGGCGTAACCGACATGATTACCAACTGGCGCGATTATACAATAAGTTTTGAAACGAATTTAGAAACATACGACAAGATTAACGAACTTATCGGCGACTTTGAAAATAATCCGACAATGGTTATGTATGATATAAGCATTTTTCGGGTTATTGCCAAAGAACCGTGCGGCGTGGTGTGGAATGATTTGCTTAAAGATTTCAAATTCGGCAGCATTGCAACGGCGCAAACCGGCGTTATCGGGCGTATTCTGACGGTTACCAATGATATTTCCATTGACAAGTTGCGGCAGTTTGTCAGCAAATATGCGACAATACAGGATATTTCCGAGGGGCGGTTTATTGTTCCGGCGCGTTGGTTCTCGCGCTTTGATGTCGGACGTTGCGGCAAACTTGAGAATATGGAGTATTCCTTATCCGTTTTGGCGCGTGCCAGCATGGAAAAGAATAGCCGAATCGTCTCCGATATTACTCTGGATACGACAGACGGCGAAATTACAAAATTCAAGGTGCGTAGCCGGCTTGGCGAAAATTTCCTGATTATCGGGTTGCCAAGCGAGATTTTCGGAGAAGCAACACAGGGGACGGAAACAATTGTTTATATTGTTCCGCGGTTGGTCAGATTGCTGAAAACAGATGAGAAAATAAAGAACAGGATTTAATGAGGCGTGTGTGATGGCTGATGATAGTTTAGATGATTTGATTACGCAAGAAGGAATGGCTGCTCCTTCTCAGACACCGGCGGCAGGTGTACCGGGTGGCGTAAATTCGCAACAGCCGCGCCTGAGAAAAATAAAGCGCCCCAAAGTCCGCCCGATGGCGCCCGTAGCTGAGGCTCCGGCGAAAGTTTATCCGCCTTTTAATAATGAAGGACAGACCATAGCGGATGTGTCAGCTTCTGCTTTTAACGGGCAGGAAAGTAACATTATGTCGCCGAGCGCTGCTAACAATGGAGAAGATTATGGGCAAGGCGGCGTTTCAGCCGTTTCCGAATCAGCCGGAATGAATTCCGAGGCCGGTAATATTCCGGAGATGTCCGAATCCGGCAATGTATTGGAAAATGATGCAAACGAAGAACTTAAACAAAGTATGAGTATTGTCCGCGCAGCCGATGCCCAGAATATGGTGCGCGAAAGAGATGAATACGGCAATACTTTTGTTACAGATGATTTGGAGCAGGATTTTGACTTTGATGACGATGATATCGGCGATATTGACGATGTTATTCTGGATAGCGATAATTATGTCAAAAAGAAAGTTCTGTATATGGTTGCCGGTATCTTTCTGGTTGTCGGTATTTTAATCGGAAACGTATTTTTTGCGACTTCAACCGTTGAAAACAGAGGCCTAGAAGGCGTTGTTGTCAACCCTGATGTTCCGGCAGGACGGCCGCGGTGCGGTTTAACCGATAAGAGTCAGGCGTGTGTTTTTTATCTGATGAACTGGTATAAACAGGAATTGAACGGCAGAGATTTTTATAAACTGGCGGCGCAGCTGACCGGACGCGAGGAGTATATGATTGAAACAGACAATTTGCGTTATGCCACAGTTAAAATCAAACCTGGAAATTTCGCGCAGTTAAATATTCCGGCGTTGCAGTAGTTTTTCACAAATTTATACTTAAGCACCGGAGATTGCAGAAATGCTTAATCCATAGTAGTATCCGGAATTGCAAAAAGAGGAGTGTTTCAGATTGAAACACTCCTCTTTCTTGCTGTCGTAAGCAATCACTTATTTTCGGCGTTATTTTTTTCGTTTTTTGCCGCCGAAGAATTTTTCTTCTCCGTATGCGCAGCCTGCGCCTTTTCCTTAATATCTTTTGATGCCTTTTTGACGGCTTCTACCGTATGCGGCACTTCATCCTTGATTTTGTTCATCAAAGATGGCATTTTCTCCGCATTATAAATGACGATAACAATAATTATGACCAAAACCCAAATCATTAATTCGCTCCTTTCTTTAGCATTTGGTGCAACACCTCCGTTGCATCATAAGAATATTTTATATATCGCTTGTCCTTAAAAGCCGTATCGTAAAGTTTCTCAACCTCTTCCTTATTCGTTCTTTTAGGGGTATTATGAATGACTTTTTTTATTTTGGCAAACCGAATTTGCGACTTTTCCGTTAAAAAGCGCTGTTCATGACAAACTGCCGCCGTATCCTCTATCCGGCCGGAACAGCAGCAAACAGCATCAACGCCGGCGTCCAGACTCCAGACTATCCGCTCGGATATGCTCCCTTTCAATGCACGCATATCAGTCGCGTCACTCAAAAGAAAATTATCAAAGCCCAAATATCCGCGTATCACTTCAGAGATAACTTTTTGGGACTGAGTTGCCGGATATTCGCCGTCAATACTGTCTAAAACGATATGCGCAGTCATTGCCAGAGGAAAACGGCTAAGATTTTGCAAATAAGCAATTTCCTTTTTAATTTTCTCAACCGGCAGGTGCGTATGCGGAATAGATAAATGCGGGTCGTCTTCGGAAGAAAAGTGTCCGGGAATGTGCTTGATACAAGGACATATTGCCTTGTCAATATAGGTTTGAGCCATTATTTGCGCTCGGCTGACGATTTCTTCCGGTTTATCGCTAAAGCAACGCCCTTCCAGCACTTTATTTTGCGGTGTGGTCTTTTTATCTACCACCGGCGCGTAGTTGACGTTTATCCCCAGCGCATACAAATCTTCGGCAATTAACTCTGCATGATAGCGGCTGTATTCTACCGGTGCCGCGCCTAAAACTTCTCCCGACGCATACTGCGGATGTCCTGCCGCCACTAAGCGGGTTACGCGCCCGCCTTCTTCATCCACGGCAATCAAAACATCTTCCCGTCCGATAACCTCTTTTATTTCTTTTATCAGCTTTTTTAACTGCTCATCATTTTTTATATTGCGATTAAACAGGCTGACACCGAGCGGATTGCTATGCGAAAAATATTTCTTTTCCTCATCTGTCAATTCTAATCCGCTGCATGACAGCATCGCTGCTAAAATCGGTTTCTCCATTATTCTACCGCCTTAATTCTGTTTGATTATGCTGCTGATTTTATTTTGCTTTAATTTGTTACCCAAAACAGCGGCGTCCTCGCGCGTTTTGAAAGAACCGACTTTCAGGCGATATAACGTGCTGCCGGCGGCGGTTTTTATCTCCTCTATCTCGTGCGGATATTCTTTCAAAAACGTGTGTTTGGCCGAAAGCTTATTCCATAAACTCTGCACGGATTTGCGGCTTGATGAAGCGATTATCTGCGTATACCACATTCCTTTGGCAAAAGCATCCGGCTTTGGCTTTTCTTGCGCGACTACGGTTTCTTGCTTTGCCGGCGCTATATCTTTTTTATCCGCCTTATCTGCCGTGGCAGCGCTTGCCGAATTTACGGTATCTTGCACTTTGATGTCTATTTCTTTAATTTTTTCGGGAATCGTTACCTTTTCCGCACTATTGGTGCGAACCGGTTCCAAATCCCTGGAGGCAAGCTTGATATTGTTTTGTGAAGCAACATCCAAGCTATCATCTTCATCAATGCTGGCGACCAGATTTTCCATTGCCTCAGAGGAAGACATTGTCGGCTTTATATCCAACTTCGGCGTATCCGGTGCCGGGCGTATATTTACTTCGCCAATCGGTTTGGGCTTTTTCTCAACGATATGATAAATCTCCCTGTCCTGATTATCTATTTCCATCCCGCCGGGGTCATTCGGTAATACTTTTGCCGGCGTTACCGGACGGCGAATTACGGGAATCGGCTGATTTTGATTCATATTATCCGCAGGCCCTAAAAACAGCCAGCCAACGACTCCGCCGACAACGATACCCGCCAACATACCGATAAAACCGTTTTTGGCGCGCCTTATTTCGTCCTGCCGGTCTTCCAGGCTTTGTATACTTTGATCCGCAACACGTTGATGAAAATCATTTTCCGTATCGCCCGCCCGCGAAAAGACTCCTGACATTATTATTCCTCCATCATTATCCGTTTTGGGTAATGTAATCTTAAAAACGTTTACAATCATTTAATTTGTATTCGTTAAAATTTCATCGGCAACATACTCAACAGGAGCAAAAATGAAAATAGCAACTTATAACATCAATTCTGCCAAAGCACGTTCGGCCAATCTGTGCCAATGGCTCAAAGAAAACCGGCCGGATATTGTTTTTTTGCAGGAAATAAAATGCGAAACCGAAAACTTTTTGTATTTTGAGTGCGAGAGCCTCGGCTATAAAGCAGCGGTGCTGGGGCAGAAAAGTTATAACGGCGTGGCGATTTTGAGCCAATACGATTTTGAAATTACGGCTAAAAATCTGCCGGATATGCAAGAGGATACGGCGGCTCGCTATATAGAAATTTTAGTCCATGCGCCTCAACTTGATTTTTATGCCGCGTCCGTTTACGCACCAAACGGCTGCTCTCCGGATAAGAATACGGAAAAAGAAAAACTTGCTTATAAACTCCGCTGGTTTGACTGTTTCTATAAAAGAGCCGTTGAACTTTACCGAATAGGCGTACCCGTTATTATCGGCGGGGATTTTAATGTTATGATGCAGGAGATTGATGTTTTTGATGCGGATAGATTTAAGGGAAGCCCGCTATACTGCAAGCCGGTGCAAGATAAAATCCGTGCGCTTGCATTTGCCGGTTACCACGATGCTTTCAGGCTGTTATATCCGAATATGGAAGGTTTTACGTTTTGGGACTATACTGCTAACTCTTTTGTAACCAATTCCGGTTTAAGAATAGATTATCTGTTTATAACCGCGCCATTGGCAGAACGTCTAACGACATGCCTGGTTGATAAATCGTTACGGGTGATGAACAAACCGTCTGACCATACGGCGTTGGTTGCGGAATTTGGATTTTAGGATAATGGCAAAGTTTATTGTATTTTTATTTGTTTGTTTTTTCTGCGCCAGAGATGCCGCGGCTTATAATTTTACAAAAATCCAATCCTGGTTTGCCCTTTTAGAGCAAACAGGCGCAGATACAAGCAATGTGCAAACAGCGGCTTTGAGCAGTCTGGAAAATCTAAAAAACATAGACAGCAGTTTATCTTTTCGGCATAACGGGGCGAAAGCGTTTTTATACCAAAATGACAATCTTATCGGCATTTTTGAACTGCCCAAAGAGCAGAAGCAAGCGGATTTGTGGCGGGAACTGGTTATCAATGTGTTGCAGACCGGCGTAGAACGTTTTGACGGACTTGCCGGGAAAGAGCATGAGGCGGAAGATTTTATTCTTCGGGAATTTGCCGCCCATTTTGACGATTTTTCGCGATTTGATATTTTGCCCAAAGCACAATTTACGACCAGATACGACGAGACAAATCGCATTATTTATTTAAGGCCGTCGCTGTTTTATATCGGTATTTCGCAAGCTATTCAAAAAATCGTTGAGGCTCATTCGCAGGCGGACGGTATTATTTTGGATTTACGCGGATGTGCCGGCGGAAATTTCAACGAGGCGCTTAAGACCGCTGATTTATTTCTGGATACATCATTGATTGCGTATAGCCAGGACAACCATAATCAACGTAAATATTATATGGCGACTCCGGGCGATATCTTTCAGAGCAAGCCTATTACGGTTTTAACGGATAATACCACCGCATCGGCGGCAGAGCTTATTGCGGCAGCGCTCAGCGAACAGAGCCGCGCGGTGCTTATCGGAACAAAAACTTTCGGCAAGGGAAGTATCCAAAATACCTACACGCTAAAAGACCAAACATTGTTTTTGACAAGCGGGCATTTTTATACGCCATCAGGTAGACCGCTTGACGACTACGGATTGACACCGCAAATTTGCACCGGGCTTGATAACAGTTGTACAACACCGGATAAATCTGATTTTCAAAAAGATATAAAAATCGCCATCCGGCTGATAAAAAATAAACTTGGATAAAATTCTTATTGACATTAAATTTAATAACTGTATATTGCGTGTAAAGTTTTTTGTGTTTAACCTTGAATTTATAAGAGTAAAATAATGGCAAAAGCAGTAAAAGTTGTTGTTAAGATGGAAAGCAGTGCTAAAACAGGCACGTTTTATCTGGCAGAGAAGAATCCGAGAACACATCCGGAAAAACTGGTTATGAGAAAGTATGATAAGAAGACCAGAAAGCACGAAGAGTTTGTTGAGAAGAAATTGAAGTAATGATTTCTTTTTAGCGGTTTGGTTCAGGCGCCTCTTTTGAGGCGCTTTTTGTATGATGAGAATACGCCGGCTTTAAGAAACTTGTCTCTCCTTTATTATGACATTATGTTTTTTTAATCTTAATCCGGAAAGGCTTTTTTATACTCTTCCTGTATTTTTTCCAAATCAACATCGGTGTAGCGTTGCGTAGAGCTCAACGAGGCGTGTCCTAAAAGCTCTTGTATTGAACGCAAATCAGACCCTTGTGCCAACAAGTGCGTCGCAAATGAGTGGCGAAGGGCGTGCGGCGTTACGTTATCCGGTAAGTTTAATTTCTCCCGAATGTTTTGTAGTTTTCGTTGAATTATGCGTGAGCAAACGCGCTCCCCTTTGGCGCCTAAAAACAGCGCTTGCCCCGGTTTTAAATTATACGGGCAACATTTTTTGTATTCTTCAATTTTCTCAAGCACAATCGGGAGAATCGGAACGTATCTTTCTTTATTCCCTTTGCCGCGAATTTTAATAAACTCGCTTTGGTTAATGTCTTCCACATTTAATGACAAAGCTTCAGCAATACGCAGCCCGCATCCATACATCAATGTAAAGATAGCACTATTACGCACGCCGAGCCAAGGTTCACTACAATCTTTCAACGCCTGTTCTATAATGTCCAGAGTCGTATTGACATCAAGCGCCCGTGGCAGAACTTTGGGCAATTTGGGCGTAGCTATCTGAAAAATAGCCGGATTGCTGATAATTCTGTTTTCATCAAGCCATTTGAAGAAATTACGAACTGCCGACTCTTCCCGGGCAATGGTGGTGCGGCTGATTCCTTTTTTGGCGCGTAGGCTAAAGAAACTACGAAATGAGCGGACATCCAATTTTTTTAATTCTGACAAAGTTACTTTTTCTTTTGACAGATATTTCAAAAAAATTTCCAAGTCGCTTAAATAACTCTGTATGGTATGCTCGGAGTAGTTTCTTTGAACCTGTAGCCACTCCACCCATTGTCTTATGCGCTTTTTCAGTTCTTTATCCGGCATCTGTATTCGTCCCTAATGTTTACCCATGGTTATAGGATAGCCCTAAGAGGTTAATATTAGGTTATAGACGCCTATTTATAATATGCAAAATCTGCGGTAAAATCCTCCATTTCCTGTTCGTGTTCAATTTCCTCTTTTAGGATTTTTTCCGATATGCGAAATGTTTCAATATCTTCTTTGCCGCACATTTCACAAATCTGTTGATAACGGGCAACAGCACACCGCTCAGCGACAAGATTTTGTGCCACAAGCGTTTCCGTATTTCCATCTGCCGGTGCATCGTATTTACAGACGGCTATTTTCTGCCATTCTCCAGGATTTAGGACAGGCGTTCCGCCCAACTGGATTATACGTTCGGCAAGCCATCCGGCGTGTTTTAATTCTTCTTCTGCGTGTTCCATAAATTCTTCGGCTATTTTTATACGCTCAATTCCTTCGGCAACTTTGGCGCCAAGCCAATACTGGTAATATGCCAGCCATTCTTCGGCATAGGCGCTGTTTAATATTTTTAACAGTTCGTCCTTGTTAATTTTGGAAATTTTTTGAGCCATTTCTCCCATTTTCTTCTCCTTATAATAAAAATTACACCGCCTGAAAAATATTTATGTTTTTGTGAAAATCAAGCCCTCAACCATCAGCTGCTTAACCTCAAGTTAAACTTTAACGGCTATTTTTAATTAAACCCCTGTTTAAGGAGAAAATATGATAAAAATTGCTCCCAGCCTTTTGGCTGCTGACAGTGCCCGTTTGGGCGAGGCTGCCGCCGCTTTGGAAAAAGCCGGCGCGGATTTGTTGCATTTTGACGTGATGGACGGACATTTTGTGCCTAATCTGACTTTCGGCCCACAAATTTTAAAACATATTAAAAAGTATACATCCCTTTTAATAGATGTGCATTTGATGGTAACGAATCCGCTGGAAGTTATTCCGTGGTATGCTGAAGCAGGGGCGGATTTTATTACGTTTCATCTGGAGGCTACGGATAAACCTGAAAAAGCCATTAAGTTGATAAAAAAATATGGCATAAAGGCCGGCATTACCCTGAGACCGGATTCTGATATCAAACAAATTTGCCCCTACCTTTCCCTTGTGGATATGGTCTTGGTTATGGCGGTTAATCCCGGATTTTGCGGGCAGAGATTTCGTGAAGATACGCCGGATAAAATACGTTTTGTAAATGAATACCGCTCAACCAGAAATATATTGATTGAAGTTGATGGCGGTATCAATAAAGATAACGCTCGGATTTGCGTCCAAGCCGGAGCAGATATTCTGGTGGCGGGAACTTCTGTTTTTGCCGACGATAAATATGCTGAAAATATCAAATTATTGAGAGGATAAAAATATGAGCCTGGTTATGATTATTGAAGACGAAGAATCGCTGGCAATGCTACTTAGCTATAACCTGGAAAAAGAAGGTTACGAAGTGGCAACCGTATCAAACGGGCTTAACGCCGTCAGTGAGATAGAGCGGTTAATGCCGGCGGTTATTTTGTTGGACTGGATGTTGCCGGAAATATCAGGTGTTGAAATTTGCAAAATGGTTCGCTCCAAACCGGATATTAAGAATATTCCAATAATTATGCTTACGGCCAAAAGTCAGGAAGAGGATAAGATTAAAGGGTTGGGTGCCGGCGCGGACGATTATGTTACCAAGCCCTTTTCGGTGCCGGAATTGATGGCGCGGGTCAAAACAAATATGCGGCGGGCGCCCTTATTTGAAGAAAAAGATAAAATTATTACTTTTGAAGATATTACCATGGATTTGACAGAGCGAAAAGTTTGGCGCGGCGAAAATTATATCCACCTCAGCCCGACAGAATTTCGGTTGCTTAAAATGTTGTTAAAAGAACCGGGAAAAGTTTTTTCGCGCGAAGTGTTGCTTAAATCCGTTTGGGGTGAAAATATCTTTGTCGAATCGCGAACGGTTGACGTGCATATCCGACGGTTACGCAAATCGCTTAACAAATACGGAGAGGATTTTATCCGAACCGTGCGGGCAAACGGCTATGCCATTGATAAAAATATCCCGCTTAGCGAATCGGATAAAGATGGTCTTGATGAGGGCGAAGATAGCGATTTATAAGCGCTTGCGCATATCCAACGCCAGTTTAATCGTTCCATCATCCATATAGTCCAACTCTCCGCCAACGGGTATTCCCTGCGCTAAGGTGGATACCTTGATATCTTTGTCTTTTAACAGCGATGAGATGTAGTGCATGGTTATCTGGCCGTCTACGGTGGCCGGCAGAGCTAAGATAATTTCCGATATTTCTTCCTGCTCTATCCGATTTAACAGTTTATCTATGTTCAAATCTTCCGGCGTTACGCCCTCAATTGCAGACAAAACACCGCCCAATATATGATAGCGCCCCTTATATAAACCGCCTCTTTCCAGCGCCCATAAATCGCTAATATCCTGCACAACGCATAACAAGCCGGAATCTCTTGAAGCGGAACTGCATATTGAGCAAGGATTTTCCGTATCATAGTTGCCACAGATATCGCAAATTTTGATATTGTTTTGAACTTCTTCCAATGCGGTTATCAACTGCGGTATCAATGTTTCTTTTTTCTTTAGCAAATACAAGACTATCCTGCGCGCCGAACGGCTGCCCAAAGAAGGAAATTTGGCGATAATCTTTATCAGCTGCTCTATGTAACGGCCAGACATTTTACCCCTGCCCTTATTTAAAACGGCAATTTCAACCCGCCGAGATTCATTCCGCCGGTTGCCTCTTTCATTCCGTTTTCGGTCATTTCTTCTATTTTAGCGTGGGCATCGTTATAGGCTACCAAAATTAAATCTTCCAGCATTTCCATATCTTCGCCCAAAGACCTGTCTATTGATATTTTCTTCATCTCAGATTTTCCGTTTAAGGTTACCGTCAGCAAACCGTTGGCGGCCGTGCCGCAGACTTCGGTTTCCGCCAATTTGGCCTGGACTTCCTGCATTCTTTTTTGCATTACCTGAGCTTGTTTCATTATACCTTGTATGTTCAGCATTTTATTCCTCTTCGTCAATATCGGTTATATGATTGATGTCTTCGGAAGAATCTTCCTCAGTTTCGGCTAATTCCTCCAATTTTTTGCGGACTACCGTTTCTATTCTGGCGCCTTTAAATTCCTCCAGAATCTTTTTTACCAACGGATATTCCGCAACACTCTTTTTTTTCGCTTCCGCAGCGGCATTTTCTTTTGCCGCTATGGTTTCTCCTACTTCTCCTTTTTCTATCTCTATTTCCCATTGCTTTCCCGTAGCGGAACTTAGTATCTTATGCAGATTGACAATAAAATCCTGCTGTATCTGCGGGGAAATGTTCATAACAATCCGCCCGTTGGAAAATTCTTTAATGCTTATATCGTTTCTGACCGAATATTCAATAAGCGCCTTTTTCGTTCTTTCCAAGTACCGCAAAAAGTCGTCTACCGTGTTGAATATCTGCCAATTTTCTCCGCCCGGAATATTTTGCGCCGGCGGCTCTGTCAGATTATTTTTTTTTTCCATTCCGGCAGGGTAGGCCGAACTGTTATTTAAACCGGCGATTTCAGACTTTTTTTTTACGTCGTTCAATATTTCCAGCGGAGTTGGCAATGAGGCCGAATAGGCAACCCGCAACAATATCATTTCCAAGGCTTCCACCGCTGACGGCGCCATATTTATCTCCGTCACGCCTTTTATCAACATCTGCCAGATTTTGGATAATACGGAAATCGGACACGATGCACTTAATTCAGCAAAGGTTGTTTTTTCAATTTCGCTAAATCCGGTCGTTTTTAATAAATTCGGGACAATTTTAACTTTGGCGACATCGTGGGTGATGTTAATCAAATCCTGCAGGATTATCATTGGTGTCGCCCCGTTCGTGTATTGCTCTGCAACCATGGACAACACTTTTTCCATATCGCCTTTTACTAATTCTTTGAATAAATCCAACGTCTGGCTACGGTCAGCCAAGCCCAGCATTTTCTTTACGGTGTCCGTATTGATTTTTCCATTGCCCAAAACAATCGCCTGGTCTAACAAGGACAGTCCGTCGCGCGCCGAGCCGTCTGCCGCCTTGGCGATGATTTCCAGAGCTTCCCCCTCTGCGGAAATCTGTTCGCTCGCCATTATTTTAGAAAACAGCTGTAACAGCGTTTCCACGGATAAACGTTGCAAATCAAATCGTTGACAACGGGAAAGAATGGTTACCGGAACTTTTCTTATCTCCGTGGTGGCAAAAATAAACTTAACGTGTGCGGGCGGTTCTTCCAACGTTTTCAGTAATGCATTAAACGCGCCCTTGGAAAGCATATGGACTTCGTCAATAATATAGACTTTGTATCGGGCATTGGTCGGCGCATAACGGACACTATCCAGCAACTCGCGGATATCATCAACTCCGGTATGAGAGGCTGCATCAAGTTCCATTACGTCCATGTGCCGACCGGCGGCAATTGCTTTACAATTATCACAAACACCGCACGGATGAATAGTCGGCCCGCCGTTACCGTCTTCGCCGGTGCAATTCAATGCACGGGCAATCAGGCGCGCCGTTGTTGTTTTGCCGACGCCGCGAATCCCGGTTAAAATATAGGCGTGATGAAGCCGATTGTTTTGAATAGCATTCGTCAGAGTTTGAACAAGCGCATCCTGCCCCAACAAATCTTCAAACCTCTGGGGGCGGTATTTACGCGCCAACACGACATATTGATTTTCGTTTAAATTATCTTCCGACATCACTTCTAACTTATGAGGCGAAGGGTTACAGACCTTGTTTTAACTGTTACGGCTGCTTTCTTCCGAACCTGACCGGGTTGGCAGCAAAACAACCCTGCACCCTTCATTATTGTTTTCTTATAATGCGCCATTTGCGTTAATTTGCAAGCCTAAAAACAACAATTAACATCAATTATTATAGAGCCATTTTAATACATCTGAGCTGCTTTTGCCGTAAAACTTCGGCAGCTTTTCATACGGAATATAGCGGATATCTATTTCGTTTTCCGTATAATCCCCGGCATTTTCTCCGGCTTTTGATACAACGTTCGGTCCGTCTTTAGTTACTTCAAGCATTTCAAGACTGTGGAAACTTTGTCCCGTCGGCAATATTCTGAAGAATCCGTTGACTCCGATAAAGCCTCCCTTACCGGTCAAGGCTTCCGTTAAATTGTCACGGTCTTTACCCGACAAGACAGACGCAAGCAATACGCTGTCATACGCAAACGAGTAAATGCTTTTGGGTTGTTCGCCAAACGTTTCTTTATATTTGTCGGTAAAGTATGTTCCGTAACTTTTGGAAACCATCGGGTAAACACTGTGATATAAAATCGTTTCCTTGCTTAAATTGGTATTATCCCAAGCGGACGTCCCCATAAACAAGACATCCGGATACATTATATCATTATAAGCAAATATTGAGGCCAGAGATTTTAGGCGATTACCGCTGTCCGCTATTAAAATTGCGTCAAAGCCGGCTTCCTGCGACATTTCTTTTACCAATTCCGAAAAATCAACACTTCCGGAACTATAAAAACCGACTTTTACCAGGGAAATATTTTTCGCAACCGATGACATTAGCGCGGATTTTACAATATTCAGCCCACTGTTATTATCCGGCACCAACAAAGCAAGGCTGGTGCGGCCATTATCCGCGGCATAAGAAACTGCGCGGTCAACCTGTTCCCCGTTTAACAAACCGATACTGTATATTCCTTTCTGCAAGACCTGCGGCGAGGTTGTAAAGGAAACTACCGGCACATCCGCAGACAGAGCCAGAGGTGCGACTCCGCTGACTTCCGAGCTCATCAACGGCCCCAATATTAAATTAACACCGTCTTCCAGAGCACGGTCGGCCGCAACAGCGGCGCCTTCTTCCGAACTTTTTGTATCATAAAACTTCAAGACCATACGATTATTTTGCAAATCGTCCAAGGCCATAAACATTGCATTTTGCATTCCAAGACCGATGTCTGACGCCTTACCGGTCAGCGGCAGAAGTACGCCGACATTCAGCGTGTTTTCCGTTGCCATACCTCTATTTATGGCATCAAAATCTATGATATCGTAGCGTTGATTTGACAGTTCTATACGATTATCCGTCAAAGAGCTGTTGCACCCGAAAAGCCCTAAACAAAGAAAAAATAAAACGATGTTTTTAAACACTTGCATTTATTCCCAAAATGTTAAACAATTATGTTGTTCTATTTAAACTAAAAAACCTTGTTTGTAAAGTATAATAAGATGTTAGATGCAGGTTTGTATATTGTCGCGACGCCTATCGGCAATTTGGGCGATATTACGCAGCGGGCGAAAGAGGTTTTAGAAGAAGCCGATGTTATTGCCGCAGAAGACACAAGAAACAGCAAAAAACTTTTCACCCTTTTAGGAATTTCCGCACGCAAACCTTTTATCGCTTATGAAGACCACCTTGAGCAAGACCGGTTTGAGGTTATTATCAAACTTATTGAAGACGGAAAAAGCGTTGCCCTTATCAGCGATGCCGGCTCTCCGTTAATATCCGACCCCGGTTATAAACTGGTTTTTGAATGCAGAAAGCAGCGGATAAAAGTTACGGTGCTTCCCGGCGCTTGTGCCGTTGTCTGTGCCCTGCAACTTTCAGGATTGCCGACAAACCGTTTTATGTTTGCCGGTTTTATCCCGAATAAAGACAAAGCCCGTTCAGACTTATTCGCTGAGCTGAAGGATATCAACTCCACCTTAGTTTTATATGAAACAGCGCTCAGGCTTAACAAATCTCTTGACGCGCTTGAGAAAGCCATGCCGCGGAGAAACATTGCCGTTGTGAGGGAAATCAGCAAAGTTTACGAAGAATGCATTTCCGGCTCTATTGCCGAAGTCCGACATCGTTTGAGTGAGAATCCGATTAAAGGCGAGTTGGTATTGATTATTGCGCCGCCGGACGATGAAGAAACTTCCGTACTTGACCTGGAACAAATATTGGCAGAAGAACTTAAAAATTCCACACTTAAAGATGCGGTTCGTAAGGTTGCTGATAAGTATAATTTGAAAAAAAACGATGTCTATGAAAAAGCTCTGGAACTTAAAAATAACACATAATAAAGCCGGAAAGCTGGCAGAATTTTTGTGCCGTATGTATATGCGGCTGCACGGTTACAAAATAATTGAAAAAAACTACCGTTGCGGGCGCGGCAAGAACACACCTTACGGCGAACTTGATTTTATTGCTTTAAAAGGGCGTACTTTAGTATTTTGCGAAGTCAAGAAGAGAAAGAAATCCGCCGACTTTTTACATGCGCTCTCTTATGAGCAACAGAAAAGGATTATGTTCGGCGCCCAGTATTTTATGAAATATCATAAAAAATACCGGGGTTATTCCATAAAGTTTGACGTTTTCTTTGTCCGCTTTCCTTTTCATATACGCCGCATAAAAAACGCCTTATCCGACCATTTTGGACGCTAATCAATACATTACTTTGCTTAGATACAACCCGCAAGCCGGTGCGGTTACGCCGGCGCAAGCGCGGTTTTTCTTTTCCAAAATCGTCTTAATGTCTTCCGGTGCCAATTTCCCGTCGCCCACCTCTTTGAGCGTGCCAACCATATTGCGCACCTGATGGTAAAGAAATGAACGCGCCTCAACAATAAAATCTATTTCCGCACCGTTGGTTACAATATCCAGCTTATCCAGTGTTTTTTCCGGCGATAATGCCTGGCAACCGGCGCCACGGAACGAGCTGAAGTCGTGATGTCCCAATAAATATTTTGCCGCCTGACGCATTTTTTCAACATCCAGCGGATAGCCGACAACCCAAACACGGTTTGCGGACAATACTGTCGGAGCGCGGCGATTTAGCAAACGATAGATATAACCCCGTCCCTTGGCTGAGAATCGGGCATGAAAATCCGGCGCCGCATTTTCAACCTCAATTACTGAAACGGGCGCCGCCAAAATACGAAGACGCGCATTGAATGCTTCCCGGATATGAAACAAATCCATTGAGGTTTCCAAATCAAAATGGGCGACCTGCCCCAAGGCATGAACTCCGGCATCCGTCCGCCCGGCGCCATATATGTTTATATCCTGATGAGTAAACCCCTTTAAGGCTTCTTCCAAAAAATATTGGGCACTCGCCCCTTCGTCCTGCTTTTGCCAGCCGAGGAGGTTCGTGCCATCATATTCTACCGTAATTTTGTAGCGCATCGTTTTACGCGGCCAACGGCTGCAATACCGGCGCCGGGGCAATGGTTCTGGACAGTCCCAAAACATCCTGTATCTGCCAAATAACGCGTAAAGCATTTAACGCGTCTTCGCCACTGATACGAGGCGTTGCTTCACCTTTGACACAACTTATAAAATGGGACAATTCCGCCTGCAACGGCTGATTGGTCGGAATAAACAACTGCTCAACGCTGCCTTTCAGACCATAGTTCATCCATTCCGGAATATTCTCCTGATTTACATAAGGCATACGGCCTTGTGAGTGGACGTTAATACTCTGGTTGATGAAGTCCATATCAATATAGTTTGTATCGGTGGTAACCGTCAAAGTGCGAACACGCGCCTGTGTTATCCGGCTTGCCGTAATGTTGGCGGTTGCACCGTTTTCAAACTCAAGCAAGGCGGTAATATAGTCTTTTCCGCTTTCATTCCCCGGTGTTCTGACTGCCGAGGCCTGAACTCTGGCTACCGGCGATTTGACCAATGACTGGATAACCTCAACATCATGAATCATCAAATCCATAGCAACATCAACATCGGTAATACGCCCGCTGGCGGCAGACATCCGTTGTGCGGTCAGAGAGCGAATCTTACTGGTGTCGGAAAGGATTTTCCCCATCTGTTCTACGGCAGGGTTAAAGCGCTCAATATGGCCGACAAGCAACACGACATTATTCTTCTTTGCCGCGTCAATCAGACGAAGGCATTCTTCTTCCGTCGTGGCAAGAGGTTTTTCTATCATACAGTGTATTTTCCGGTTTAAGAAAAATTCGCCAACTTCGCAATGGGCGACAGATGTGGTTACAACGCTGACGGCATCCACCGTACGCGCCACTTCATCCATGGAAGAAAAGGCTTTAATCCCGAACATATCAGCAGCTTTTTCGGCGTTTTCACGAAATACATCGTAAACCCCTACCAGTTCGATACCCGGCAGAGACTTATATGTGCGCAGATGGTTTTTACCCATCATACCAGCACCGATTACGGCTACTTTTATCAATTTTGACATATTGTACCTCTTTTGCTATACCTTTTTAAGGGCTATATAACACATTTAGCAAAAAAATCTTCTAAAAAGATGTTACAAAATGTTACAAAGCTAATCAATCTCAGCCAAGCGCCGCGCCTGGTCTTCCATTATCAGCGCGTCAATTATTTCTCCCAACGCCTCGCCGGAAACAACTTCTTCTAACTTGTACAATGTTAAATTGATGCGATGGTCCGTTACTCGGCCTTGTGGATAATTATATGTGCGAATCCGCTCGCTCCGGTCGCCGCTACCAACCTGCAAACGGCGTTTTTCCGAATAATTGGCATCTATGCTGGCTTTTTGCGCATCGTATAATTTTGCGCGCAGATGGTTCATCGCTTTTTCTTTGTTTTTATATTGCGAACGGTCATCCTGACATTGGACGACTATACCGGTCGGAATATGGGTTATTCTAACAGCCGACTCGGTTCGGTTGACGTGTTGCCCCCCGGCTCCCGACGCACGATAAACGTCAATTTTTAAATCCGCCGGATTGATATACATATCTACTTCTTCTATTTCGGGCAAAACAGCCACGGTTGCCGCCGAGGTATGTATTCTGCCCTGCGACTCGGTTACCGGCACACGCTGCACCCGATGGGCGCCGGATTCAAATTTTAATTTGGCGAACACATCCTTGCCGGTAATTTTCGCAGAGGCTTCTTTATAACCGCCGATACCGTTCTCGCTAACGTCCAGTATTTCAAATTTCCAGCCCTGTTTTTGTGCATATCGCTGATACATTTCAAACAATACCGCGGCAAACAGCGCCGCCTCATCGCCGCCTGTGCCTGCCCTTACTTCCAGAATGGCATTTTTTTCGTCATCCTCTTCTTTGGGGAGCAACAAAACTTTTATTTCTTTTTCAAGCTCAGGCAACTTTTCTTTCAAATCATAATATTCCGCCTCGGCCAGCTCCCGCATTTCTCTATCCAATGATACATCCTGCATCATTTCGCCGGCATCATCAAAACTCTTTTTTTGTTTCTGATAATTATGAATAGCGCCAACCACCGGCTCAAGCACGGCGATTTCTTTATTTAATTTTACAAGTTCATCGGCACTTATTGACGGGGAGGACAGCAAAGCTTCCACCTCTTCATAGCGGTTTACAACGTTGGCCAGTTTTTCCTGAAAGTTCATTATGTTTTCCCTTGTTATTATTTTGCGTATCAGCGATTATTGCCTATTCCGATTGAAAAAAGCAATAAAAATTTACCTCTGAAAAAGCAACTATTCCAGCGCATCTACCGGTATATTCGTTTTTCTTCTCCGATTTAGGAGATTCTTCTCCGCCCCTTTGACGTATACTTTTACATTTTCCGGCCGTCCGACAGATAAAAACAAATTATCAACATAATCTATCTCTTTTCTGTCCCCGGCGTGAAAAACACCCTGAAAATACACTTTATCACGCCCTTTTAGCTCTACCCAGCTTTCGCCGCTAAATTCAACGACAACTTTGTTATCCGGTTCGTTTTCAATTACCGTATTTTCTTCAGGTTGGACAACGGTCTCCGTCATTCCGGCATTTTCCGTCGGAAGCGTTGTTTGTTGTAGCATAGAGGTATCTTCCGCTCCCGGGGTATCTTCTGTTTTTACAGAAGCACTTTCATTTTCAACGGCATTATCGTTTTCCATAACCGGAGTCGTTTCTTCTTGAGGGACGACATTTTGCGGTTCTTCGGCGACAACGGTTTCTGCCGCCACATCTGTTGCCGGTTTGGTTTTGCTTTCTTTTTGCGAATACACTTCCCAACCGCCATAAAGCAGAGTCAACGCCAAAATTCCGATAACTATATGCCAACTGTTACTTTTATTCTTTTCCGGCACAATATTCTCAATTTCGTTTTTATCTTCTTCAACCTTTGAGGCATCTTTATATAGTTTTACGGCACGGTCAGGATTAAGCCCCAAATAACGGGCATAGGTTCTGACATACCCAACGCCATAGGGAATCGGCGGCAATGTTTCATAATCGCCCTCTTCCAGCGCGGTCAGATATATCTTCCGAATACACAACTCGCTGGAAATTTCCTCCATACTCTTTTTGCTCTTCAACCGGCTGCTCTTCAAGATGGTGCCGATGTCTTCAATATCTATTTCAAGCTCTTCCGTATTTTCCATACCATTAACCTCTGCCAATAAATTTTTTTAGTATTAAAACATACTTTTTAATAGATTTCAATAGCGTGATCAGCCGCATAGGATTTTAATTGCGGACGCAACGTGCGACGCGAAGATGACAGTATATTATTCAGGTAATCTTCTATTCCGCCGGCAGGCAGCGACCTTATCATTGCTTTTACTTTGCCATACGACGCACTGGACACGGATAAATTGCGAAAACCCAAGCCAATCAACGCCATTGCATCCAGCGGGGAACTTGCCATTTCTCCGCAGACGGAACAAGGAACATCTGCCGCGTTGGCTTCTTTGATTATTTTTTTCATTAAATTCAAAAACGGCGCCGACAAGACATCATATCTTCCGTTTAAGCGCGGATTGCCGCGGTCGCAGGCAAAAAAGAACTGGCATAAATCGTTAGTGCCGACAGATATAAAGTCGCAGTATTTCAGTATCTCCCTTAATTGGAAAACGACGGACGGCACTTCTATCATCATACCTAAATTTATTTTTGCCGGAAGCTCATATCCTTCCCGCTTTTCCCGTTCGTAAGCGCACATAAAAGTTTCTTTGGCTTCCATAAATTCATCCAGATTGGAAATCATCGGGAACATAACATTCAGCTCTTTGCCGGAAGCCGCGCGGATAAAGGCTCGCATTTGCTTGCGGAGAATCGCCCGACGGTCAAGCGTAATGCGAATCGAGCGCCAGCCGATAGCCGGGTTGTCTTCCGTAATACTGTTCCAATACGGCAACAATTTATCCGAACCTATATCCAGGCTACGAAAAATAATTTTTTTCCCGTCCGCCGCCTGATAGAGCTTTTTATAATTTTCCACCTGTTTATTTATATCCGGCATTTTTTCCGAGGACATAAATAAAATCTCCGTCCGGTAAAGCCCCACCCCGTCGCAATTTGTACTTTTGATATAGTCAAAATCAAAATCCATTCCGATATTGATATAAAGGTTTATACGCTCGCCATCCTTGGTTTTGCTTTTCAAATTTCGCAGTTTTTGGATACGGAGATTTTCTTTCTTTTTTTCCTCCATTTTGGCATTGATTTTTTCTACCACGCCTTTTGACGGATTTACAAATACCGCGCCGGCAGCTCCGTCTATGGCTACCAGCGTTCCGTCTTTAATATCCTTGAATAAACCTTCTATTCTAGCGATAACCGGAACATTTAAGGCTTTGGCCACGATGGCGACGTGCATTGTCGGCGTGCAGTCTTCAATAATCAGGCCGCGAATCTTTTTATAATCGTAATCCATCAAATCCGCCGGCCCCATAGACGACGCCACAATTATAATGTCGGCGTAGTCATTGTTTATTCCGGCATTACAATCCTCGCCGCTTAAATATAAACGCAGCCTATCGGCAATGTCCCGCAGGTCATGCAGCCTTTCTTTCAGGTACGAATCGGTCGTTCCGGACAGGCGATTCCACATTTCCGTATAAGCCTGCTCCACGGCAGCTTCCGCCGTCAGCCCCGAATTGATATGATTGGTAATGCGGCTATACCAGCCTTTATCATTGGCTATCATCCGGTATGCGTCAAGAATTTCTATATGTTCGCCCTTTTCCAGCCCGTTTTGATTCAGTTTGGCGTTCAGGTCTTCGTTCATCTTTTGACGCGCCTGTTCCAGGTTCTGCAACTCTTTATCCTTATCTTTGGCAAAAACCCGCGTTACGGCTTTTCGGCGGCGGTGCACCACCGCATTGCCCAACCCGTAACCGGCGTTGATTACCGTCCCTTTCACCCGGTCTTTGGCAACAATACCACGACTCTTAATAAAACGGCGAATATAAAGAGATATTTCTTCGGTTGAGAGAAATTCGCTTAAAAACATACAGACGGTTTCCAGCGCTTCCGCCTCTTTTTCAGAATAATCGTGCGGCATTTTATATGCCACCGAGAGAACACCGACAGCTTTATTCCACCGCTTTAAGGGAATCGCCATTTTAAAATTTTTAGATGTTTTTACAAATGATGTTCTATTATCCGCACCGGCTTTGCCGACAACCCCTTCACCAACGCGGGCTGCTTTTATTTCACTTTCCTCCGGATAAACGGCAATAGCCTCAAGCGTCATTTCATCAGCTTTTACATACATTTCCGCCGATATGGCGCAGGTTTCTTCAGTTATAATTTTTATGACGCGACGCAATTTTTCCGCGCTTTCGCCATCTCCCAGTTCATTATGTATCCGCTTTATCGTGCCGAGCGCCATATTTTCTGTTTCCGCCATTCTTCCCTCTTTGCAAATTCGTGCTTGTATTTTTGTTTATACCACTTATTATTCTTTTATTCCACATATTTTTGAAGAAAAGGATAAATATAATGACGACAACATATAAACGCGGCGACAGCGACACGCGCCCCTGGGGAACCTGGGAAGTATTAGATGCGGGAGAATCTTTTTGCGTCAAAAAGATAATTGTCAACCCCGGCGCTATTTTATCCCTGCAACTGCACCACTTTCGTGCCGAGCATTGGATTATTGCGGCAGGCGAGGCGATGGTTGTTTTAGGCGATGACATATTATACCGAAAGAGCAATGACGCCGTTTATATTCCGGCAGAAACAAAACACCGGATTAAAAACACTTCTGCTCATACACCCCTCATATTTATAGAAATTCAGACCGGCGAAAAGCTTGACGAATCGGACATTGTCCGTTTTGAGGATAATTACGGCAGACTTAAATAATTTCTTCTTGTTGAAAAAAAGCAGAATCATTTTTACAGATTTCCGAAAGTTAATTATTGGTTAATCAGATATGGACTTTGGGGAATCTGTAAATGTTTTGTGATGACGATTTAGCCATAGAACAAAATAACGGGATTGTTATTTCCGCCTATAACGAACTTCTTAATGAACGTGTGGCCGGCGATGAATTTTGCTGGGGATATTATCTGCGGATAGAAAATAATTCTTCTGAAAAAATCAGCCTGCTCGGGCGAAAAATTTCCGTTACTGACGCAAAAGGCTGCTCGGTATCGGTGGCAAGTGAGGGCTTTCGCGGAGAATTGCCGGTTTTAGAGCCCGGAGAAGTTTTTGAGTTTGAAGATTACGCCACATCAAAGACAAGCGCCGTATTGTGCGGCAGTTGCAAGGTTGCAGGCGAGAACCATAAAATCCGGGATGTCCGTCTGCCGGTTTTAAGTTTGATTGCCAATGATAACAAGCGGCGAATCTATAATTGATTTTTTTTCATAAACGATTATAAGCGAAAAGCCTCCTTTTTCCAAGGAGGCTTTTCTGCTACGAGGATTTTTTAGTTCTGATATTCTTTTACGGCGTAATTATTCATCACATACATATTCAGATATTCATTGATGTTCTTTTCCATCCGGCGGTTAAACTCGTCAAACAATTTATAAACCATATCATTCCAATATTTTTCTTTATCGGCAATTTTTGTATCCACCGGAATTTTCAACTCACGCCACGCATTAATTGACGTTTCGGCGGCAGATAAATCCGTCTTGTCCGTAATTCTTAAAATAACAGATAAATTAGCACGATATTTCAAGCGGTCTTTTTGCAACAATTCTTCGGATTTTTCCACTTCTTCGGTAACCGAGGCGTCTTTTATAATAAATTCCGCAACGCGGTTTGACGAGAATCCATCCGCTTTGAGCCTGTCTTCCGCCCAAAGCTTTGCCGCCTTTTCTATTGAAACGGGAAACAGATGTTCCACATTCGGGCGGGTAAACGACGGTATGAATTCGGAAACAATTTCTACTTTTTCAACATTCAGCTCTATCGGCGCCTGATTCTGAAAGCGCGGTTCACTATACCGCAAAGGCACAGCATCCGTATCGCTGGTCGTCGAACACGAAAACAAAAACAAACTGCTGAAAATCAGCGCTATACTTCTTAATTTATTCATCTGGCTATCCCATTTTAATTGTTCCGTAAAGACTCTCATCTTTTGCCAAAAGTTTAAACAAAAGAGTTTAATACTTGTTTAATATCAGTTTAATTTTTGCATTATTTCCGGAATTGTGAATTCATACGTTTCCGAACAGAACCCACATTGAGCGGTAATTTTTGAATTTTCATCCAGCATTGCCGCCAAATCCTCCTCCGAAAAGCCGCGCAGAGTTTTTAAGAGCTTTTCCCGACTGCATCGGCATTGAAACTCATAGCGGTTATCCTTGGTAACATTCAAACCGTTAGCGTGATATAAACGGTGCAGAATTTCGCCCAAAGTTAATTGTTCGGAAAACAGTTCTTCTGCGGTCAATGTATTCAGCAACATCGCCGCCTCGTTTCGCAACTCATCTATATTTTCCGTATTGATATTCTTGCCGCCCAATTCGGGAATCCGTTGCAACATAATGCCGCCGGCTTTCCAGTCGCCGTTTTCTTCTTCCGGTATGCTGACAAACAGCTTTAATACCGTATCTATCTGCTCAGATTGCTTAAAGTAGCGCAAGGCACATTCTTCCAACGTTTTACCCTGCAGTTCTACTACTCCCTGGTGGTAGTTGTTATTACTATCATCTATCGTAAAAGCCAGCGTTCCCTCGCCCAACAGGTGCGGTGTCGCCTCTATTTCCCCTTCATTCTTGCGAAGGGCAAAAGCTTTTTGCAGGCGCTCTTTGTCATAATTGGCGCAAGCACGCATTTTGCCGTCAGAGGTTACATCCACAACAATAGCCGATACCGGCCCGTTGCCTTGCAGCTGAAGCGTAAACAGCCCTTCAAACTTCAGCGCATTGGCAAGAAGTACCGCCAGAGCCGTTGTTTCGGACAATGCGGCAGACACGTTTTTCATATAACCGTGCTTATTTATTATTGTTTTCAAAACGTTTTCCAAGCGGCAGATACGTCCGACAAACAGTCCGTTATCTATCAGGAATGATGCACATTCATCAAAATTTTTATTAGCCAATTTAAATTCCCCTTTATATAATCAGAATATATTTTTAGTTAAGTTAGTGTATAAAAAGGTATTTTTCAAGTGATTACAGCAAGACCGCAAAAAAGGCAACCAAAACAGCCGACAAAGAACAGACTTCGCAATATCGCTCTTTATTATTTGGAGCGGTTTGAAAGTTCGGAAGATATGTTACGGCAAGTATTACAACGGCGAATCGACAAGTATGCTTTTGCCAACAAGGATTACGACCCCGAGCAGGCTTTTTTGTGGGCGGAAGAAGTGATTGACGAGTGTATCAAAAAAAATTTTATCAATAACGAGCGTTTTGCCGAACTTAAAATAAAAGACTATCTTAAAGCGGGGAAACCGCGGCGGTATATTGAACAGAAAATGAGGCAAAAAGGAATTGACGATAAGATAACGGCAAAGTTTTTTGAAGAAACAGAATATTCGGAAGATGATGCCGCTTTTAATTTTGCCCAAAAAAAACGAATCGGCTGTTTTCGTCCTGATGAAGAACAACGCAAGGAGAATCGCCAGAAAGATATGGGAACGCTTTTGCGCGCAGGTTTTGATTATGAGGCTGTTTTAAAGGTGTTGGACGCGGAAACCGGCGACAACTGATTTATTTTTACATCAGCCATTTCAGAATTTTGATAACCCCCATTTTGGCAACGGAATTATGGGCGGAAACATCTTTGCGGTTTAGAATCTCATTTTTGTTGTGATGATAAAACTCATAAGCGCGCAACAGCATTTCCTCATTTTTCAGCGTTGGTGCGAATCCGAGCTTTTGTTTTATTTTTGAGGTGTTAAAAATAAAGTTGGAGGCTATCATTTTATATTGATAAGGGCCAAGCGGCGATATGCCCAACCAAAAGCAGATTTTCATCGCCCATATCATCGGCAATTTGGGAAAATGGAACAGGCGCGATTTTGAGCCGGATTTTTCAATAACGTATTGATACACTTCATTAAAGCTCTTAACATCATCCGAACCGATGTTGAAAACATCGGAATAATCCGCGGACAGTGCCAATTCGCAGGCTTTGGCCAAATCTTTGGCATAAATGAACTGGTAGCGGTTAGTGCCGTTGCCGACCATCGGCAACTTGCGCCCCTCGTCAATAAACTCAAACAAGATACCGAGCAGGCCGAGCCGCCCCTCATCCATAATCGTCGGGCTACGAAAAATAATGCTGTTGATTTTATCGGGTTGCGACAGCAGAATATGCTCGGCGGCCAATTTTGATTTGCCGTAGATTTCCACCGGGTTTGGCTCTTCTTCTTCCGTTACCGGATAATCAAAATTTTTTGCCCATAAGCAATTGCTGGAAATGAAAACTATTTTTTTTATACCATACCGCAAAGCAAAATTATAAACGTTTTCGGTGCCGTTGACGTTGGCGTGCCATAAGCGTTTCAAATCTTTCTTAACATGGGCAAGCAATGCCGCACAATGGAAAATCGCCGTAATTTTATGGGCGGAAAAGATTTTTTGCATCAATTCATTATCGTTAATATCGCCCTGATAAGCGGTGAAATGCAGATGTTGAAACGAATCCGGCTCCAAATCTATGCTGACACATTCGGCACCGCTTGCCAGCAAGTGCTGTTTGAGAATCGTCCCGAAGAATCCGGCGCCGCCGGTAATCAGATAACATGGCATTGTATTTCTCCCGTTTATTTATATATAGCATAAAGGGAATTTTATAAAATAGGGATAAAAAAAGGCGCCTTGTGCAAAACAAAGTGCCTTTTACTTAACGGGAATCGGTTTAGAACATATAACGGAGTCCGAGAGAGAACTCTGTGATACTTTTTATATATTCGTCGTCAGTCATATGGACATAGCGCGCCATACCACGCAATGCAATATGTTTTGTCAGGTTATACTGTGCACCTATGCCAAAGCGAACGCCGAGAGAATCGAAATCTTCCTTGGTCTCTACACTCTCACTAAAACCAGCTTCTGCAACTGTCCCCTGTAGTTTCATCTTTGATTCAAAATCATATTGGGCTAACCCCAAAGATGCTAATAATTCAAATTCATGCGTAACAGGGGCATACCATTGCAAATCTGCACCGTATGCCTTAAAGCTTAAATAATTTGTTTGATCAAAATCCATATCAACCCCTTCTGCAATGGGTTGAGACCAACTTTCTTTTTGTTCTTCTTCACTAGATTGTTGATAGAATGCTTCTATCCCGAAATATTTGTTAAAACGCAATCCAGCAACAAAACTTGCTGAAATGTTTTTATCTTCATAATATTCATCTGGCCCTTCTTTCATTGGCCAATAGGAGCTTCCTGAGCCAAAATCTAATGTTGACGTTATCGCATCGACTCCGATATAGGGGCGGATTTGGTTGGTGTCTTCCGAGGTTGTGTATGTGTTGGCAGAAGAACTGCGGGTGTATTGGCGTTCCCGATAACGGCGAGCTTCGGACGGGGAAATCTGCCGATAGCGCGGGGCTTCCCGCTCAATATAACGCGGCGCTTCTTCATAATATCCATTGTTTTGATAAGGCCGGCTGTATTCCCTTTCTCCATACCAACCGTCGGCCTGAGCCGCAGAGGTAAACAGGGTGAATACACCAGCAAGCAATAAGTATTTTTTCATCTCAAACTTCCTTATTTTCCAAATAGTTAAAGAAAAATTCATCTTGACAAAAGATGACTGGAAGTTGAAACCTGCTAACAAACAGTGCGGTATATTCACCGCAATAGGTATATTTTACCGCCTTCCAGTCGCTAGACCGCAAGGCATGTAAAAGTTTCGTCTTTACATAGACGTTGTTAGAGAGGGTTTCAAACCTCAGAATGTTTGTCCGACATTCCAAGGTTACATTATATTATAAACATTTAAGATAGGGTTAACCGGCAAGATAAGTTTTCACGGCTTCATTCTGCTCAAACAGATATAGCAGAATCCGGAGAGCTTTGCCGCGCTCACTTTCCAGCTTCGGGTCGGTTTTTAAAATATTCTGCACATCATCACGGGCGCGGATAAGCAGATTTTGGTGGCAGGACATATCCGCCAATTTGAACTGGGCGAATCCGGACTGGCGCGTGCCAAGAATCTCGCCGCCGCCACGCAA
>CALXYD010000009.1 GCA_944392865.1 uncultured Alphaproteobacteria bacterium | reverse complement strand
GATGAAGATTTAATTGATGAAATGTATGAACCGTCAGGGTATCAACGAACGGAAGAATTTGATTTTAAGACGAAAAAATTGACGATATTAGAACGTCCGCAAGGGTTATACCGTTTGAAGAAGGCGTATGAATTGCCGGACGGCAAGGCTGGTATAGTTTCCGAAGAGGAGAGTAATGCGAAGTTTTAAGCAAATATGGCGTGATGTATCTGATTTTTGCAATCAGTATGTTTCAGTTTCAATACTAGGCATTTATTTAGTCGGCATTTCAATTATGTATGTGATGATGGCCGCGCATGTTCCGACACAAAACGGCGATAATATTGAGCATATTCACTCCAGTTTTTTAATTGCGCAGGGGTTGGTGCCGTATCGGGATTTTTTTCAGCATCATAATCCTTTATTATGGTATTTGTTTGCTCCGTTGGTGCAGATGTTTGCCTATAACGCGACGATAACGGAGATTGTCTGTCTTATTTCGTTTTTGTTTTTTTTGAAATCGCTGGTGTATGTGTATCGTATTAACGCCGAATTTCTAAGCAATAAATTGTGGGGGCTGGTAGCGGCGGTAGCGGTGGCGGCACCGGGATATAAACTTTACGCATTGGATTTTCGCCCGGATAATTATATGATTTTTTGTCTGACAGGCGGTATTTATTATTATTTTCGGTATTTAAAATACCAGAAAACAGGGCAGTTGGTTGCAGCGTTCGCGTGGTTTATAATTGCTTTTTTCTTTGCGCAGAAGGCTTTGTTTCCTTTGGCGGTTTTAGGCTTGAGCGGGCTTTATTTTTGGTATAAAGGGGCAATTAAAACAACGGATATGGCGCGGGCGATGATTTTTCCGCTGTTAGCGTTGGCGGGGTTTGTTTTATACCTTGCATATTACGATATGGTCGGGCTTTATTATGATTCAAATTATACCTTTAATCTTAATCTTGAACGCGGTTTTGATGTCGGGAGAGTGGTTGAAGTACCGATTTATATATTGATTTGGGCGTGTATCGCCTTTGGTGGCGCGGCGGTGGCTGTATGGCAGAAAAACCGTTATTGGGGTGTGATAGCCTTATTGTTTGTCAGCGAGTTTGTGCAACGCAAATTCTATTTTTCACCCTACTCATATTACTATTGGTTGTTGGCGTATTTGGCAATTATGTGCGGTATTCCGCTGTTGGCTAAAATATACGTGCGGTGCCGAGCCGTTATCTGGTTGGTTATTGCCGGGCTGTATATTACGGTTTATAATGTTTTCGGTTTCCAACGCGCACTGATTGTTTCTCAGGGCGAACGGAAATATCTGCCGGATTATATTGCGCGCTCCATCAATCCGTGCGACTATGTGTTTAACGGCGACGGGACAATGTATAATTTATTCGGAAAAGACCCGGCTTACTATTGGCAGCTTATCGGGCAGCTTGATGTTATCGGCGAGCAGACGGGGATTTATCCGAAACCGGATATCAATGCGCTTATTTTACGGTTGAAACCGAAATTTGTGTATGGGAAAAGCTATTTTAATAAATTTTCAGATGAAACGCGCAAGCCGGAAGTCGTGCATTATGTGGATCGCGATATAATAAATACTTATTATAATCCGACACAATTCGGAACGATTTATAAGCTCAAGCCGGAGTTTGACAAGAGGAAATGCGTAAAAAATGCGGTAACCGGCCAGTGGCATTATGTTGAAGAAGAATAATTATCATTAAGGCTGTGTTTTGTTAAGTATGTTTTAAGCATAGCCGGCGTATGCTTGTTGTTGATATCGGATAACAACGAAGTTATGGGAGGAATAATATGGCCGAAGGTAAAAAAAGGAGCGGGGTATTCAGATTTTTTTATATTGTGCTGAGTATCATTACATTTCCGATTTTTGCTTTGCTGTACATACTAAAACATCCGTTGTGGGTGCTGTTTTTGTTGTGTCTGATTGCGGGCGGTGCGGCTTATTATCCGATGAGCAAGGGAGTTAAGCTTGAAGAGGTGCTGACATGGTATCAAGATAAATATGAGGCGCTGAAGTTTGAGGCGGTTACCAAGGCGGTGGAGAGTGGCGATACGGGGCTTATTCCTGACGCGATAATCAAGGAAGTTACGGAAACCAAGCAAAAAATGGAAGAAGAAGCGGCAGAGGCGGCGCGGCCGAAGAGCGAAAATTATAATGCTAAATTGGATCGGGATAAAGAGGCAGATCAGATTAAAGTTGATTTCAAGAAGCGTAAGGGTGGATTTAAGAAAGCAAATGAGCCGGAGGAAGCAAATGAGCCGGAGGCTGCTTCGGAACAGGTTGCGGCAGCAGGAGAACCGGATGTAGCGGCGGAGAAAGCCGTTGAGGCGGCGGGCGAGCCGGATGTAGAGGCGGAGAAAGCCGTTGAGGCGGCGGGCGAGCTAGATGTAGAGGCGGAGAAAGCTGTTGAGGCGGCGGGCGAGCCGGATGCAGGGGACATGTCTGAAGCGGCAACTGTGTCGGACTCGGTTGCCACACAGCAGAAGGGCGAGGCAGAAGCCGCAAATGTGCAAATTAAACCGGAAGACGGTGCAAGCGGCGGGTTGGCCGGATTGTTGGCGGGGCGCAAATCTGTTGCGACGGAAGATGAAAAAAATGTTTCGCCTGAGAATGGAAACGGCGAATCGGCAATGGAGCAGGCGGTAACTTCAGTTGAAACTGACCAATCCGAGGGAACAGACGGGCAGGAGCCTGCTGTTGAGAATGCTGAGGTTGGCGGAGAGGTGGCTGAGTCGGTGGCAGAAGAGCCTGCTTTAGTTTTGGAATAATTTTTCCGGCAGGCGGGACGCTAGTCCGATAATTCTTCTTTTTTTTCCAGCTTTTGCAGTAAAGTGCGCAGGACGTAAAGGCGCAAAGCCGAAGATAAATTCGGTATGGTGCGGGTCTTGTCAACTTCGGTAATCAAATCGTTTATCGGGCGGTGTTGTTCCAAGGCCAAGATATTCAGCTGGCGGTAAAATTCTTCTTCCAAAGAGATACTGGTGTAGTGTTTGCCGGCGATGACGACGGAGAATTTTTGCATTATTTTTTCTTTCGGAAACTGTCAAAGGAAATAATCTGGGCGGTTTCGCCGGAAACTTTTTTCTCGGGTTCAATCTCGTCTAACGAATGGGCGTCGCCGTTTTCATAGAAAGAGAAACTTAAACCGAATTTGGCATACGGGTCGGCAAAATAGGTTATAGCGTCGTAAGGAATGACTAATGTCTGGGCTCTGCCGCCAAAGCTTAATTCAACTGAAAAGGACTCTGAGCCGACAACAAGATTGGCATACTGGTGTTGCAAAACGATGGTCATACTTTCCGGGTATTGAATTTGCAAGTCGCGCGGAATAATCGTGCCGGGGTGGTTGGTCTTAAAAGTGATGTAGAAGTGATTTTCGCCGGGAAGCCCCTGGGCTTCGGCAATTTTTAAGGCCTCAACAACGACTTGCTTTAAGGCTTTTTCTATCAGCTTGTCATAATTTATTTCATCTACAAATTCACTCATAACCCAATATCTTTCTTTTTTGCGGTTAAATAAAATGAGCCCTTCTGTTGCTGGGCGGCTCCTTCCCCACTCCCGATTAACCATAATCAGAAGAATTTATTTTGTTGCTTTGCCTTATGCGGCTACGGCAACAGGTGCAAAATTATCATTTGCGTTTATTTGATTTGAACCGATAACGGTGGTGTCTTGCCGAATACAGCCCACATATCTTTACTATACACTGTCAAACCTGTTTCACCCCCGTAAAAAACTGGTGGAGGTGCCGGGTACCGCCCCCGGGTCCAATATATCTATTTCATACGGCTTTTCGTATCAGAGTTTGCGGCGTGAACCGTAAACTGTATGCGAGTATAAGGGATTTTTTTTTAATTTCAAGTGTAATAGTGTTTATTTTTTTAGAAAAAATGACAGGAATTTAAAGCGGTTAAGCTTTTATTTAGCAATAGGGTCTATATTGAAATAAAAGTTTAATTTTAGCAGAGGTCATTATGAACGAGGGAACAAATCAGCCGTTGGTGTTAAGAAAAAAAAGCCGCTCCAGCCGTTTTGCCAGTTGGTCGGGGAATGCCAACCATTTTTATGATAAGGTGTTGCGCGCTTTTTATATCTTTTTGTTGTTTACGCTTGATTTTGTTATGTTTGTTTACTCAATTAACGGCAAGCTTTTGGAAAACGGCGAGCCTAACCAGGCAATTGCGGCAATATGCGGCGGCGTTTTTGTGGCAGCGCTGTTATTGATGCTGATATTATCGTTTTCAAAAGACGTGCAAAATGTGGTGTGCGCGGTGGTTACCCTGTTGATTACGGTGGCTTTCTTTAATCAATTTGCATTGTTTGATGTGAATACGTTTATTGAGAAATGGTTGGAGAAGAAAGCAAGCTGGCTTACGTTTATCGGGATTGTTCCGAGTACATGGCTGGTCGGATTATTGCTTGGGGTGATTGTCTTTTTTGCATTCCGTTCAACATTTGCAATGTTGTTTGTTACTATGGTTTTAGCCGTTGCCGGCGGTATCGGCATTAAAAACAATGAATTTATTGCACAGCCGAAAAACGAATATAATGAGGTGCGCGCATTGCCGCAAAGCGCCGGAAAGGACAGAAACGGAAATTTGGTTTATCTGATGTTGCCGAAGTTTCCCTCCTATCAATTTTTAAATACCGTGCGCGACCATAATTTCCGTGAGCTGCGCGATTTGATGATTGGTTTTTATGCGATTAACGATTTTGAAATCTATCCGAACGCGTTTGTTAAGAAAAATGATACGATGAGCAATGTGATAGATATTTTCAATCAGGTTGATTATACGAGTACGACAAGCGGCAATCGCGGTTATTCCGAATTTATCAACGAGTGGGATTTCATTCACGGCGGGTTGGATTATCTGAGCCTGGAAGAAAACCGGCTTTATGAATATCTGCGTGAAAGCGGTTACGGGCTCAGCACATACGCCATGCCGGGATTTAATTTGTGTATTACCGGCAATAATTTTAATACCGACCGTTGTGTGGTGAAGAGCTATAAGACGATACCGCTTTACGATAAGAGCAAATCGCTGGAGCAGAATATCTATGCTTTGTTGGCGGAGTGGGTGTTGAGTATGAAAAACAGGGACTTAAACTCCATAGCGAAAACATTGGCGAGTATGTCGTCGATTAAAGGATATAAGGTAACGGCAGAGAATCGGCGTATTTCGCAGGAAGGCGCGATTGACCTGCTGAATGTTGCGGCAAAAGATTTTCTGAAAGACAAGGGCGGGCAGGTCTATATGATTTATGTTGATTTGCCGTCGGATATTTATATGTATGACGAATTTTGCAATCTCAAGCCGCGCAAGGAATGGGTGGCATTGAACGACAATTCTCTGGCAAGGGGCGGAATTGACGAGAAGAGAAAAGCATACGCTGATCAGGCAAAGTGCGTTATCGGCAAATTGCAGGAGTATATGGATGCGGTTAAAGCAAGCCCGAAGAACAATAAAACCGATGTTATTGTCCAAGGGGTCAGCAATATTCGCGAATTGGCAGATATGTCCGGCGGGAGGTATGCCAATTTTGTAAAAGACCAGTTGGTCAGTCTGGGTATTCGCAAAGGCAAAAGACCACGCTTTTTGATTAACGCAAATGTCTGTCTGGCAAGCGATTTTACCAAGACACTTATCCGGTATCAGGATTATTGCTATACGATTGACAATATGAAAATGCAAGAGGAAGAGGCAATCAGCCTTAAGCAGAATTTGATTAACAATGCGGTTTTGCGCGGGAGCAAGATTTCCAATATTGCGGCTAACTATCGCGACTGGTATGAAATTTACAAACAGAAGAGTCAATCTTATCAAGCAAAAGCGGCAGAAGTTGCGGCTAGGCCAAAGCCTGCTATACCGGAAAAAGCGGTACAGCCTGTTTTGCAGGAGAGCAATAAGGTTTTTGCGCCAACGGACAAGCTGATTATGGAATTAGACGATAACGGCGAGTTGCGTTCGTATGGCGATGTCGGTGTTGTTGATAAAGCGGGAAATGCGCCACATATTCCGGCGCAAGGAAATTTGCCGCCTCAAGTTGTTCCGGCACAAGTCGTTCCCGCAACCGTGCCAAATGGCGTTCCGGCGGCAGAGATACCGGCGGAGCAGGCCGTTGAAGTTCCAACGATAGATATGCCGGCCGGTCAGGCGGGAGCGATACCGGCAGCAGATATAGCGTCCGGACAGGAGGGAGCGATACCGGCTGTGCAAAATGTCCTGCCCATGGCGGAAGTTCCCGCAGCGGCGGTTGTGCCGGTTGTTCCGGCAGGCAATGCGCCGGCGGCAAATACTGCGGAATAACGGCAGTTCGCGCTTGATTTTGCAATTAAGCGGGGGTATATGTTGCCTTAAGTGTTGATGAATATGAGAATAAGATGGCTGGCGGCAAATATATAAAAAATAAAAGGGGACGGGCGGCGTTTTGCCTGATGGCGGTAATGCTGTTTTTGTCGTTGATTGCCGAATTTATTGCCAATGACAAGCCGGTTTTGATGAAATATCAGGGCGAGTATCTGTTTCCGATATTCAAGGTGTATACTGATGCGCGGTTTGGCGGGGATTTTCCGACCGAGGCGAATTATAAAGACGAATTTATCCGCAAAAATATTGAGGCGGAAGGGTATATGATTATGCCGCTTATCCCGTTTTCTTACAATACGGTTGATTATGAACTTAATGAGCCGTTTCCGGCGGCGCCGTCAAAAAGGCATTGGCTGGGGACGGACGAAGAAGGGCGCGATATTGTGGCGCGGCTTTTATACGGTATCCGATTGTCATTTGCATTTGCAATGTTGCTGACGCTGTTGTCATCGTTTATCGGAGTGTTTGTCGGAGCGGTGCAGGGGTATTTCGGCGGCAAAACGGATATTATTTTGCAACGGATTATTGAAATATGGGATTCCATGCCGCAGATGTTCATCTTGATTATTGTGGCGAGCGTGTTTATGCCGACGTTTTGGACGTTGTTATTCATTTTGCTGTTGTTTTCGTGGACGGAACTGACGGGAATGGTGCGGGCGGAATTTTTACGGGCGCGCAATTTTGAGTATGTTAAGGCGGCAAAAGCTATCGGCGTGGGCAATTTCCGGATTATTCTCCGGCATATTCTGCCGAATGCGCTGGTTACGACGGTTACATTTGTGCCGTTTATTCTGGCGGGGGCGATTGTGGCGCTGACGGCGTTGGATTTTCTCGGATTGGGGTTGGGACATGAGTATCCGTCGCTGGGTGATTTGGTGCGACAGGGAAAAGATAATTTACAGGCTCCCTGGATTGGGCTCAGTATCTTTTTTGTGCTTTCAATATTGCTGACGGCGCTGATTTTTATCGGCGAGGGCGTTCGCGATGCTATGGATAAGAGGCGGCGATGACGGAACCGGTGTTAGAAGTAAAGAGCCTGAATGTCCGCTTTATTAACGCAGACGGCGGGATGTTTTCGGCAGTGTATAACAGCAGTTTTGCACTGAACAGCGGCGAAGTGTTGGCGATTGTCGGCGAGTCCGGTTCGGGAAAGTCGGTTACGGCGCTATCGCTGATGGGGCTGATTGACCCGAAAAAGGTTCTGTATAAAAGTACCAATTCCATTTTGTTTGAAGGAAAAGAGCTGACGGCTTTATCGGAAACGGAATGGCAGAGTATTCGCGGTAATGAAATCAGTATGATTTTTCAAGAACCGATGAGTTCGCTTAATCCGTTGCAGAAGGTCGGCGAGCAGGTGGCGGAGATTATCCGCGCGCATAAAAAAGTATCGGCGCGGCGCGCCTGGGCAAGAGCGCGCTATTTGTTACGGCTGGCCGGTATTGAAAATGCTGATGAGCGGATGAATGCGTATCCGTTTGAACTTTCCGGCGGACAACGCCAGCGGGTAATGATTGCGATGGCTGTGGCGAATCGTCCGAAAGTGCTGATTGCCGACGAGCCGACGACGGCGCTTGACGTTACCGTGCAACGGCAGATTTTGGATTTGATTTTGCGGCTTAAACAGAAATTCGGAATGGCGGTTATTTTTATTTCTCATGATTTGACCCTGGTGCGGAAAATCGCCAACCGCGTGTTGGTTATGCGCCATGGGGTTATTGTGGAGCAGGGAAGCGTCGGCAATATTTTTAATGCGCCGATGCACCCCTATACGAAAGAGCTGTTGGCGGCATTTTATCGTGTTGCGCCGCGGGCGGATTTTGAGTCGCGCAAGGTTATGGAGGCGCGGCATATTGCGGTCAGCTTTCCGTTGAAGAAGAGTTTGTTCGGGAAAACGTTGAAAGAAATACGGGCGGTGCAAGATGTGTCATTGGCGCTTTACGAAGGCAAAACGCTCGGTATTGTCGGCGAATCTGGTTCGGGAAAAACGACGCTCGGAATGTGTCTGGCTGATTTAATCCGTTACAAAGGGGAGATTTTGACGGCGAAATCGGTGCATATCCGCAATGAGAAGGATTTTCGCAAGAATGTGCAGGTGGTTTTTCAAGACCCGTATAATTCACTTAATCCGCGGATGACGGTGCGGGAAATTGTGGCGGAAGGGCTGAAAGTGCATTTTTCGGAATTGTCGCCGGCTGAGGAGAATGAGCGTGTTAAGCAGGTTTTGGCGGCGGTCGGGTTGGCAGATGAGGGGATTTTAAATAAGTATCCGCATGAGTTTTCGGGCGGACAACGTCAGCGGATTGCCATTGCCCGAGCATTGATTATCAAGCCGAAAATTATGATTTTGGATGAGCCGACATCGGCGCTTGATGTTACGGTGCAGGCGGAGATTTTGACGTTGCTCAGGAAAATTCAACAGGCGACGGGAATTTCCTATTTGTTTATTTCACATGATATGCGAGCGGTGCGGGCGATTGCACACGAGGTGGCGGTTATGCGACATGGGCGGATTGTTGAATACGGCAGCGCAGACGATATTTTTAAGCGGCCGCAAACACCATACGCGCAAGAGCTTATCCGTGCGGCGATGGCTTGAGAGATTTTATTCGGCGTTTTTGGTGCGGCGATTAAAAATTTTGCTTGCATTTTGCGGTTTTTGGCGGTAGTCAATTATCAGGTTGTCGGCGTAGCTCATCAGGATAGAGCAACAGTTTCCTAAACTGTGGGTAGTGGGTTCGAGTCCCGCCGCTGACACCATTTTTTTATGACGTTTTTTTGTTTAGAACATAATAATTTATTTTAGTTTGCTTTGTCCTTTTATTGCCGGGGATATGTTTTTAATTTTTTGATGTTTATTTAACAGATTGACTATCAGGTGTAAATGAGGTATACTTTGTGTATGTTTTTATAGAAAAAGGGTAACGATGATGATAGAGGAAAGTGAAAAAAACATTCCTGATGTTGATCAGATTATGGCGGAGTTGATTACCGATGTTGAGCAGCGTTGGCTGCAGATGGACGATTATAAGCGCAATGTCGGGACGGGTATCCCTTTTTCACAAGCGTCTGCGCGCTGGCAGGATTATGTTCGCGATGTTATAAGCAGAGATATGAGTAAAAATCTGGGAATATCATTTGAAGAGGCGCAAGGCAAGTTTTATGATTTTGTTAAAGATGAAGTGGTCAGAGCTTATGCAACTGAAAATTTTTCCGGCGGCGGCGAAAAGCTGTTTTCTCTTACAAGGCAAATACGAAGTGAAAAAGACACTATCCGGAAAAGCGAACTAAAACAACAATATAATGATTTGGCTAATGAAATTTTTAACCATTTGCCGGAAGAAGAAAGAAAACACCGGACGGATTGTGTTATAGATAATCTGATTGTGCCGAAACATGCTAAATTGAAAGCGCAGGCGGAGATGAATGCCTCGCGGGAAGGCTATTGCCTGAAAGGGATTACCGAAAGTCTGCAAAAAATCAGTGATAAATATGAACTAGGCTTTTGGCGGGAAGATATACCTGCCAATACTTCTCCCTTTATGCGGGAATTGCAAAATGAAAGCAAAGGTATGGGAAAACATATTTTTCATACCGACGGACAACAAACTTTCGGGCAGATTGTGGAACGAGAGGCTGTTCGTCCCGGGGCGATTGTTATTTTGAATGATAAAAAAGGCAATCCGCACCATGCCATGTTTTGGACGGGTAAACGCAATGAAAACGGCGAACCGCTGCTTATCGGCTTTAATGGTTTGGGGGCAAGAGAAGAAAGCGATGTGGTGCTTTCTTACGCCAAAAGCGGAGAGGTGCGGCAAGGAGCGATTATTGATGTCGGCGGTATGATTGCAGATTGTGTGGAAGAGAAAAGGAAACAGCAAAATTTGAGAAATGCCTGCCGTGAGGTTTATCGTCAGAGTGTTGACGGCCTGCTGTCTGAGGAAGACAAGTCTGTTCTGGAGGGTTTGTTTATGCAATCTTCGGGGAAATATAAATTTTTTGGTTCACAGGAAATTTCTGATTTCGGCAGTTCGGGCAGAAATGCGGAAAAGTTGCAAAAAATTATCGGTAATCTGTGCCGAGGCGGTAATTCCGCCAACAAGCAGATAAAAGATTTCATGTTGGAAAAAGGTTATGTCCGAGAGAATGACGGCGTAATTGAGTTTTCTTCTACCTTTGGATTACAAACCCCGGATAACGGGTTGCCCGGCGGGTGTACGAAGTCTGATAAGAACGGTAATGTTCTGATTATTATTAACCAACAATCCGCCGAGCGGAGCGATGACAGCCTGGCCGTGGTTTTAGGGCATGAAATTTGTCATCAGATGATAAATGATAAAATGCAAGGCAACGGGACATCGGCAGAGGTGGAGGCTCTTTGCGATTTGGTCGGATTAACGGCGGCTAAAGGAGCAGGGTATGATATCAGCGGTAGGATTGCCGAAAATGAAAAGGACTACAACAGAGAAACACAAAAGGAAGTTTTGTTGCAATATTGCAGGAAACAACCGATGGAGGTTATTGACAAAATAGTTGATGAGCATATGGAAAATATTGTTGATGCTTTTTATATGCCGGAAAAACTGAATAAAATTGCCGGATTTATAGATGCCAAGGTGCCTTCATGCAAATCACATGTGCAGACTTGTTTGGAAGGCGTGAGGAATAAATTGGCAAAGCTGCATGAAAGCGAGCCGGAAAAGATGATAACGGTGCGGCAAAAAAGGCCGGGTAAAGCGGATGTGTTATTTTTGAAAAAAATTCGTGAACAGGGTCAGACCGGGAAATCATAAGCCAGTGTCAGGACGTATCGGGTGAAATTACGAATGACATTTTTGATTTATGCCGGCAGTGACGTTGGTGTAATTTTTTTTGTAGCGGGGGCTTGATTTTTTGCAAAGTTGTTGTTAAATGAAAGGGATTTTTTAGTTATTCAGATATTTTGTTGTACTTTTAATATTTATGTGTTTATGAAACGTTCAACTTTGTGTTTGATTGCCGATGCTGTTGCAACAGGGTGTCTGGCGCTGTTTACGGTTTCTTACTTTGTCAGCGAAACGGCGGCTCTGATTTGTCTGATTGTGGCGTGTATCGGTATGTTGGAAACACTGCTTATCAGTTTTATCCAGCGTCGTTATCCAGATGTCAAAATGGTTTGTCTGATGCTGTTTTTGTTGTTTTTGGGGCGGCTGTTTTATGTTGCCGATGTGGTGACGGTGGCAAATTTGCTGTTTTCTGCCGTGTTTGTTATTGGCAGCATTATGGTTGCGCGGTTTGTTTGGTATATGAACAAGTATTGCCGCAAAGATGCGGATAAATATCTTGACGCATAGACAATGTGAATTCCGAATCCTCAACAAGGGGCTTCGGAATTTTTTTATTGCGCCGAGTGGAAAAGTATGCTACAATTTCTTATGGTGGAGCAACCGATAAGGTGAGAAGTATTATGAAAAAGTGTTCGGATGATTTTATCAGATTTTTATATGCCAATTATCCTGATGATTATCGGCGGGCGACGGCTGAAGATGTGCCGGAAGATGTGCTGACGGCTATTTTGCGCCGCCATGAAGGGCATTATAAAGTTTGGGAGAATATTCCGGAATGGATTAAAGAGCGTTATAGCGATATTTTGCCGCGGGAAGTATTGGATGGCAATCAGGTTGTAGAAGATTTTATTGAGGAAGAAATTGACCGGACAAATAATGAGGAAAGAGAGACGCGCGCGGTTATTGATTATGGAATCAAACTTTTAGCACTTGGATATGCGGTGGAAACCGTGGTGGCTCTGACAAACAACAGAGAGCAACGTGTGCAATTGCTTAAAGAGGCCGGAAATAATCCACTTACGTCCGAGCAGATGGCAAAATGGTTGGAAACGCGTGAAAACGATTGTAAGTTAATCAAGAAGGACTGGCAAGAAAATCAGTCGGAAAAATATATTTTGCATTTGGTTAAAGAAGCGGACAGAGAAATGCGCCGAGCGCAGAAAAACGGGACAACACCCGAAAAATCATTAGAGGAAGTAGATGGCGAAATCCGCCGGCTGATGACGCGCTTTGCTAGCCGTGAAGATAAAATGAAGATGGTTGATTATTTGCAGCAGCGTCCGCAGCAAGCTGCCCTTAAACATTTATCTCCGGAGATGCAAAAGCGGTTTGCGGCAATTTTGCAAGAAAACGGGATTGCTATGACGCCGATGTTTAAGCGTGATATGCCGGAACAAAAAATTGAACGCGAAGGGTTGGCGCAGAGTTTAAAAGACAATTTTGAACTTTGCAAAAAAATGGAAAATATTCTGGCTGAAAAATATACATATCAAAATATGGCTTTTCAGCGTGCCGAAGCGGGAGAATTATTACATAAACCGGAGCAAAATAAGGGTGTTGAGCGCTTGTTGGCATTGCGTGCGGCAGATAATGAAAAGCAGCGTGCCTGATATGGCTTACAGAACACCGCAGGCGTTACCGCGCCATTGCCAGGAAGTTACAATATTATTTGATAAATAAAAATCGGTTTTGCAATAATCGGTAACTGTTTCACCCATAAAATTGCCGACAGGTATTTCATTCCCGCCGAAAGTAAAAGGTGTGAACATTTCATCTTCGGTCATAAAACCGGTGCTGAACGCATAATCGGGGTCTGGTATGAGCTGATAGTTCAGATTAACATAAGAAATAATTTCATCGCCGTTGCTGAATTTTTTGACGGAAGAAGGATTGCCGAAATCAGCGATGAGCTGTTGTTCGGTTTTGCCTAATTCCCGATTGAGGCGGCGATTGTATTTTTGCGGGCTGGCGCAGGCGGATAATAAGCAGACGGCGATTGCGGCGGCAGTTAATTTTGAAACAGGCATGGCTCCTCCTCTGTATATGGTTGCGTTGGCGGAGATATATGCGTGAAAGCCCGTTTTTCAAGCGTCGGTATTTATTTTTTCAATTCGCGGTCACGGTTGACATAAAATGACTGCATAATGCCGAAGCTTGCCATAACCGAGATGATAACCGTGCCGCCGTAGCTGATGAGCGGGAGCGGAATGCCGACAACCGGCAGTAAGCCGATGACCATGGCGACGTTGATGAATACATAAAGGAAATAATTAGTGTTTAAGCCCAAAATGACCATTTTGCCGAAATAATTGGCGTTGTGGATGCGGAATGCAAACCAGTAACCGTAACTTATCAGAATCAGGTTGAGTAAAAGAATGACCACGCCGCCGGCCATGCCGAACTCTTCGGAGAACATCGTAAAGATGAAATCGGTGTGTTTTTCGGGCAGAAAATTAAGGTGGCTCTGCGTGCCGGAGAGGAAGCCTTTGCCCCATGCGCCGCCGGAACCCAGGGCAATCTTAGCCTGGATGATGTGATAACCGGCTCCTTGCGGATCGCGTTCCGGGTCAAGAAAAGTTAAAATGCGGTTTTTCTGATAATCGTGGAGAAAGTGCCAGAGCACCGGTGCGGCGGCGGCAACAGCTCCAAGTGCGGCGGCGAATTTCCACCACTGGACGCCGGCCAGATAAAATAATGCCGTCGCGCAAAACAGAACCATCAGCGATGTGCCCAAGTCCGGTTGTATCATAATGAAGGCGACGGGAACGGCAACGATAATCAGCGGGATGATAATGCCGCGGATGGTGCGTATTTCTTCGTAAGACGTATTGCTGAAATAGCGGGCAAGCTGGAGGACAATGGCCAGTTTCATCAATTCGGACGGCTGGAGTTTGAAGAAGCCCAGATTTATCCAACGTTGTGCGCCCATGCCCGTATGGCCGGCAATATCAACGACAAGCAGCAGAAAGAGGGTGAAAAAATAAAACAGCGGGGCGATTTTATAATAAAACTCGGGGCGTATCATGGCGGCGACGAGCATAACGCCAATTCCCAGCCCGAAACGGATACCCTGGTTTAATGCCCAGGGAGTCAGTTTGCCGCCGGCGGCGGAGTATAGGGTCAGGCAACCGATGGCGGCTAAGAGTATGAGGATAAAGATGAAAACGAAATTCAAGTTGAAAAAACGTTCTTTTAAGCTCAATTCCTGATTTTGATTATATGCAATAGCCATTTTCTGCTCCTAGCGGATATCCAGTTTTATCGCTTCTTCAAGGATTTTGGAAGCAATCGGCGCGGCGACGCCGGCACCGGAGCGCCCGTGTTCAACAATGACGGCGACGGCGTAACGCGGCTTGTCGTGCGGGGCGTAAGCCATAAACCATGCGTGGTTGCGATATTTCCACGGTAAATCCTCGTCTTTTTTTATGCCTTCGGCGCGTTCCTTTAAGCTGATGCGGCGAACCTGAGTGGTGCCGGTCTTGCCGCCGATTTTAACGTTCGGATTGTTCAGCTTGGCGCGGGTGGCGGTGCCGCCGGTGCCGTTGACGACTTCAAACATTCCTTTTTTTACCAGCTCAATATGCTCAGGTTTCAGGTTTAGGGAAGGCGGTGCGGCGTTGTTGTTTTTGATGAAAGTCGGGGTTACGGCATAGCCGCCATTGACGACACGCGCGAGCATTGTTGCCAACTGAACCGGGGTTACAAGCACATAGCCCTGGCCGATGCCGGCGATGACCGTTTCGCCCTGTTGCCACGGAGCTTTGAACTTTTCCTGTTTCCATTGCCGGTCGGGGATGACGCCGGCTTTTTGATTCTCCAGGCCGAGGTCATAGGTCTGACCCAGTCCCAAGCGGCGGCTCATGGCGGCGATTTTTTCAATACCGAGCTCCAAAGCGACTTCATAAAAGTATATGTCGCAAGAGTTCTTTATGGCTTCAATCAGGTCTTGTTTGCCGTGTCCGTAATGGCGCCAGCAGTGGAACAGGTGATTGCCCAATTTCATCCGGCCGGTGCAGTTGTAGGTGGTTTTTTCATCAATAATACCGGCTTCCAAAGCTGCCAGCGCTACGGCAATTTTGAAAGTTGAGCCGGGAGAATACTGTCCGGAAACGGCTTTGTCGGTTAATGGCGTTTTTTCGTTATAAAGCAGGTTGTTCCAGTTTTTTACCGAGATACCGTCTACGAACAGGTTGGCGTCAAAAGCCGGTGCGGAAACAAATGCCAATATCTCGCCGGTATGTACGTCAAGAACGACAGCGGCGCCGGATTCATCGCCGAAAGCGTCATAAGCGGCCTGTTGCAGACGGATATCTATGGTTAAATCAAGGTCGGTGCCTTTTAGGCCGTCTATTTTTTCAATTTCGCGCATTATACGCCCGTAGGCGTTGACTTCGTATTTTAAGATTCCTTCCGTGCCGCGCAAGCTCTCATCATAGGTTTTTTCAAAACCGGATTTGCCGATTTTGAAGCCGGGAACCTGTAATAACGGCGCGTCGGAGTTTTGCAGGTCTTTTTCGGATACGGAACCGACATAGCCGAGCGGGTGCGCCGTGTATTTGCCGAACGGGTAATAGCGTATTAACCCCTGGTCAATGACAAGCCCCGGCCATCGGTAGTTGTTTATCATCAGTGTTGCAACTTCTTCCCAGCTCAGGTTATCTTTGACTTTTACCGGAACAAAGCGACGATGGCGGCTGATGTCTTTTTTTATGCGGGCGATGTCTTTATCGGACAAGGCCAGTATCGGTGTGATTTCTTTTAAGATGGAATCGGTATTGCCGCGGGTTTGTTCGGCAATTAACAGGGCTTGGAAGTTTTGAATGTTGGTGGCGAGTTCAACGCCGTTGCGGTCGTTAATGCTGCCGCGCGGCGGAACCAGCAACCGGGTGGAGAGGCGATTGCTGTCGGCCAAAAGCGCGTATTTCTCGCCTTGGTAAATCTGCAGGTAATACAGGCGGCCGATTAGAATGAAAAAAAGGAGAATGTTGGCGCTGAAGAGCAATAGCGAGCGTTTAAGCAATATCCGGAGTTTTTCGTTAGATTTTCTCATAACGTTCCTCCAGATGAATAAAACGGCGCTCAACCCAGATGTAAAAGCGGGTAAACAGCGGGTAGAGGGCGGAAATCAGCAAAAATTCAAAAATCAGAGGCTTGAAAGGGATAAGCGTGCGGTAGAATATGCTGACGAGCAGGCCTTTGAACAATTCGGTCGCCAGTGTGGCGAAGATAAACAAAAGCCAGGAGTAGGCGAATTTTTTTATGTTGAAGTAGGAAGACAGGTGTTGGCTGATGGCATAGAATACCAAAAAAGTGATGATGTTGACGCCGAGCGGGGCGGCTCCCAAAATGTCGGCGAAGATTCCCAACAGAAATGCGGTTATGCTGTTGAATGCGTCCGGGCGCTGGCTTTGCCAGAAATAGATGCCGGCATAAAACGGCGCTATCCGCAATAAATTCCAAAATTCGGAAAAACGCGGTATGCAGAGCAACAGCACCAGAGCCATAATGCTGATGAAGGGAACCAGCAGAATGCCCAGACCGGCAAAGAAATTTTTGGCGGCGGACATTATTGCAACTCCTCGGCGGTGGCGGCGGCAGGCATAATGTCATAAGCGATGACTTTGACGATTTCCAGAGAGGAGGCCGAAAATAGAGGAACAGCGGTAATGTTTTCAACACCGACACGTTTAATGCGGGCGACGGGGATATCCGGCGGAAGTCCGCCGCCGACGCCGGAAGTTACCAGCAAATCGCCTTTGTGCAATTCCGCGAGCAACGGGGTGAAAATCAGCGATAATTCGTTGGTGTTGTTGCCGGTTAAAATACCGCGGTCGCGGCTTTTTTGCGAGACGACGGGGATTTTGGAGTTGATGTCGGTAAGCAGGGTAACGCGGGCGTAGTTGCCGCTGACAATGTCAATGCGTCCAATCAGGCCGCGGTTGTTGACGACGGCGTAACCCCGTTTGATGTTCGGCGCTTCTTTGCCTAAGTATATTATCAGCGAATTGGCAAAAGCGTCGCCGTTTTCGGCAATGACGCGAGCCGTATAGCTTTGGGTTTGGGGCAGGTCAATGTGGTGAAGGAGTTTTTTCAGGATTTTATTTTCCGCTTTCAGCGCTTTCATTTTGTCTTTGAGCAGGAAAAGTTCTTCGTTTTCTTGTCGCAGGCGCTCGTTTTCCCGGTAAACGTTGGCGATTGCCGCCGTTTTTTTGTAACCGTAACTTAAAGCGTCAGCCGGTAACGATACAAGGCGGATGAGCGGGGCGGTTATGTAGAAAATGCCGTTGGAAACGCCCGAAACGATGCCTAAGTCTATTTTATGGACTAAAATCAAGAGCAGGGCTATTGCAAACAGCCCTGCCACCATAAAGCTTTTCAGCACCCGTAAAACGTAGTTCTCTTTTAAGAACAGAACTTTTTGGCGTTTCATCTCGTATCCTTAAAGGTTGGCGGGATTATTCATAAAGAACGCCGCGGAATTCCTCAAAATTATCCAGAGCTTTTCCGGTACCGCGAACGACGCAGGTCAGCGGGTCTTCCGCCAGCGAAACCGGCAGGCCGGTCGCGTTGCGGATAACCGTATCCAGATTGGCCAGGATAGAGCCGCCGCCGGTCATCATTATTCCTTTGTCAACAATATCGGCGGCCAATTCCGGCGCGGTATTTTCCAACGCGACTTTTACCGCCTCAACAATCGCCATAACAGGTTCGGCAAGGCTTTCGGCAATCTGACGTTCGGTAATGACAATTTCCTTCGGGACGCCGTTGACCAGGTCGCGCCCTTTGATTTCCATTGTGCGTCCGTCGCCTTTGGCGGGAACACAGGCTGAGCCGATTTCTTTTTTAATGCGTTCGGCGCTGCTTTCGCCGACCAGAAGGTTCAGGTTGCGGCGGATGTAGGAAATAATCGCGCTGTCCATCTTGTCACCGCCGACGCGGATGGAACGGGAATAAACGATGCCGCCCAATGACAAAACCGCAACTTCGGTGGTGCCGCCGCCGATATCCACAACCATGGAACCGGTCGGATCGTTTACCGGCAAACCGGCGCCGATTGCGGCGGCCATCGGTTCGTAAATCAGCCAGACGCGTTTGGCGCCGGCGTTGACGGCAGATTCTTTAATCGCCCTTTCCTCAACCTCGGTTGCGCCGGAGGGAACGCATATAATGATCGTCGGGCTTAACAGCCGGCGGCGGTGATTTACTTCTTCAATAAAATATTTTATCATCGCTTCCGCGGCTTCAAAATCGGCAATCACACCGTCGCGCAACGGGCGAATGGCGCGGATGTCGCCGGGGGTACGCCCAAGCATCTGTTTGGCTTTGGCGCCGACCGCCCAGACTTCCTTTTTGCCGTTAATGTCTTTGACGGCAACAACGGAGGGCTCGTTTAGGACGATGCCCTTGCCTTTGACGTGAACCAATGTGTTGGCGGTGCCGAGGTCAATAGCCATATCGGCAGAAAACAATCCTAACAGATTTTGAAAAAACATTCCATACTCCCGTGATGATTATATAATTTCTTTATCTTTTAAGGTTAAAGCGATTATTTTGCAAGAAATTTATGTGTTTTTTGTAATTTATCAACAATTTCGTAGAGAAAATGTTCTCCGGCGCCTGTGTTTTCGCTAAAAATTTCCGGCAGGGTGTAGTCGGCGGCAAAACGGCGGTTAAACCAGGTTGTCTGACGTTTGGCGTATTGACGCGAGTGACATTTCGCCAGTTCGGCAGCTTCTTCCAAGGTGCAACGGTTTTCAAGATACGTTTTCAGTTCCTGCACACCCAAAGCACGCATGGCCGGCAGCGAATCGGAAAGGCCGCGGGCAATCAGCGTGCGGGTTTCGGCAACGGCGCCGGCGGCGAGCATGGCGTCAAAACGCTTGCCAATATATTCGCAGAGAATATCGCGCGGCGGTTTGATGCGAATGCAGGCAAAATCTTTTGCGGTATAGATATTGTTTAGTGGTTGCCGGTGCCAGTATGACAACGGCAGTCCGGTGTGTTTGATGATTTCCACGGCGCGGCATATCCTGGTGGTGTCATGCGGGTTCAGGCGAGCGGCGGTTTCCGTATCGTGTTGTTGCAAATATGCGTAAAGTTCTTCAAGCCCTTCGTTTTGGAAAATGTCAGCCACCTCCTGCCGGATGGCGGGCGGGGTTTCGGGTATCGGCGTGGCGCCGCTTATCAAGGCTTCAAGATAAAAGCCCGTGCCGCCGACAACAACGGGCGTTTTGTTTTTTTGGCGGGCGGAAGCAATTTCGTTGCGGCATAAGGCGAGCCAGTCAACCACATTGCCGCGAACAGCAGCGTCGTAGATTCCGTATAAGCGATGCGGAACGCGGGCTTGGTCTTCGGTTGACGGGGCGGCGGCTAAAATCGGAATGTCTTTATATACCTGCATGGAATCGGCATTGATGACAACGCCGTTCAGCTTTTCGGCAAGAGCTAACGCCAGGCCGGATTTGCCGGAAGCGGTCGGACCGGCAATAACGATTATCGGGATATTTACTTCAACGGACGGCATGAGGCATTTTCCACCAATTTCATACATAAATCTTCATAAGAGATACCAAGATATTTCGCCTGTTCGGGGACGAGGGAAAGCCCGGTCATTCCCGGGTGGGTGTTGATTTCCAGAAATACAACGCCGTCTTCGGGATTGTAACGGAAATCAGAGCGGGAAACCGTATTGCAGCCCAGCTTGTTGTGGATGGTTTCGGCATACGAGAGGCAGGTTGCGGTTACGTCATCGGGCAGGTCGGCGGGCAAAATGTGCAATGTTTCGCCGGCGGTGTATTTGTGTCGGTAATCGTAGAAGCCGCCTTTGGGGCTCATTTCGGTAACGACACCGGCTTTGCCCTCCAAACACATCACGGTTAATTCCCGGCCGGGGATATATTTTTCTATCAACAGTTCAAGGTCGGGATTGTCATAGCGGATTTGGAAAATATCCTCTGTTTCACGGACAATGCAGACACCGACAGAGGAGCCGTCGGAAACGGGTTTGACAACATACGGGCGAGGCAGGGTGGAACCGATGGTGCTGAATTCGCGAACGGTCATTTTGCGCCAAAAGGCGGTCTTGATACCGGCGTCGCGGGCAATAAGTTTGGTCAGGTGCTTATTCATACCGATATACGAGGCGCCCATGCCGGAATGGGTGTAGGGAATTTGCAACAAATCCAGCAAGGCCGGAACGGTGCCGTCTTCGCCCCAGTTGCCGTGCAGGGCGTTAAAAACAACGTCCGGCTTGTTGCGGTTTAAGGCGGCGATAAGCTTGCGAGAATCGGTTAAGTCGTGCGTGGTGACGGAGCAACCTTTGCGGCGCAGGGCTTCGGCGATGTTTCGGCCGCTTTGCAGGCTGATTTCCCGTTCGGCGGAGAAGCCGCCCATAATAACCATAATATTTTGTGCCATTTCATATTCTCCTTTTGCATTTTTGCGCGGTGCGGAATTTTCTTTACAAATAAGTTCCCGGCTTTATAAAATATCGGCGTAGGCGCTTTGAAGCTGAATTTAAAAGGAAAAAATTAAGAAAGGTTGAAATTTTGGATATAAAACGGATTTTATTTTTCGGGTGGCTGTGTTTTTGGAGCGGCAGAGCGGAAGCGGTCGGCTTTCGGCAGGAAATGGATGTGCAAATCGGCATATTTGACGCGGCGGATATTGTGTTGGATTATGCGGCAACAGATGAAAGGTATGCAATCAGCGCGGAAGTGAAAACTGCGAATCTGTTTGATGCGGTTTATCCGTTTATCGGACGGTATGAAAGCCGCGGAATGCAGGGAAGCGCAGCGCATAAAGCGGCGGAAAGGGATATTTTGCCGGAGATATACCAGACCTATACGCAGTCGCGCAACCATATCCGGACGAAGAAAATTTTTTATGACGGTAAAGGCTTTGCCTATCAACGGATTTCCACCAAAGACGAGAAGAAAAATACCGTGCCGATAAACAATGTGCCGGAAAGCGCCGATGCGGCAGATTTGCAGACAGTGTTTGCCGAGCTTATTCATAATTTTAACCAGACGCGGCGCTGTGCCATGCAAAGGGAAGTTTACGACGGCAAAAAGCATTATCGGGTTATTATTAAAGACGAGGGGACGGAAAACCGTTATTTTGACTGGCTGAGACGAACGGAAAATTCGTATAAATGTTCTTTTTACATTGAAAATCTTAAAGAGAATAACGACAATATTTTGTGGGATGTGAGCGCGGATCGGCCGATTTATCTATGGGTCGGGGTTGATGCGGAAAAAGGTGTGCCATACGTTGCGGAAATACGGATTGAGGCAACGCCGCTCGGCGCGCTGACTGTTACGCCGCGTTCGTTTGCGACAACAGAGGGAAAGCTTAAAAAATCAGAAAAGGATAAAGAAAATGGATAAAAATGATATGCCACATAAATCGGAGTTGTTGTTGCCGGCAGGGTCTTTGGTTAAGCTTAAAACGGCGCTTTTATACGGGGCAGATGCGGTTTATGCCGGGACGCCGGATATGAGCCTGCGGACGCAGTCGCAATTTTCGCTGGACGAGCTGGAAGAGGGGATTGCCGAAGTGCATAAAGCCGGCAAGAAAATTTATCTGACGCTTAATCTTTATATCCATAACGAAGAAGCCGAAAAACTGCCGCAATTTGTGGAAACGCTTCGGCGGCTTAAGCCGGACGGGGTGTTGGTTGCCGACCCGGGAGTGTTTTATTATCTTAAAGAAAACGCGCCGGAACTGAACCGTTTTGTATCTACCCAGGCGAATATCTGTTCGGCGCAAACGGTTAAATTCTGGCAGGCCATGGGGGCTAGGCTCTGTGTTTTGGGGCGGGAAGTTACGTTTAAGGAAATGGCGGAGATAAGGCGGCAATGTCCGGATGTCGCGCTGGAGTGTTTTGTGCATGGAGCAATGTGTATGTCTTATTCGGGGAGGTGTCTGATTTCCAACTTTTTGACGGACAGGAGCGCCAATAAAGGAAAGTGTGCGCATTGTTGCCGTTGGCATTACAAGTTGCATATCCGGATGAAAGACGGAACGGTGCGTGAGCTGGTTATCAATGATGAAAACAGAAATAACTTTGAGTATCTGCTGGAAGAGGATTTTCGTCCCGGAGAGTATTATGAAGTGGTTGAAGACGAACACGGCAGTTATCTCCTTAATTCAAAAGATATGTGCTTAATGCCGCGCTTGAACGAGTTGTTGGAAATCGGAATGGATTCGCTTAAAGTGGAGGGACGCAACAAAACCGAATACTATGCCGGCGTGGTGGCGCGGGCTTATCGGCAGGCAATAGACGATTATTATGCCAATCCTCGGGAATGGAACGGCGAAAAGTATATGCCGGAGCTGATGACGTTGCAAAACCGCGGCTATTGTTTAGGTTTTCACGATGGAAAACTGACAAACATCAGCCAGAATTACGAATATACGCGAACGCTCGGCGAGTGGCTGTTTGCCGGGTCAATTATTGAATGGCAGGGCGATGAGGCCATTTTTGAGTTACGCAATTATATCAACGGCGGCGAGTTTATAGAATTTTTGTTGCCGGGTGGTTTGGAAAACCGGCGGCTGGTTTTGACGGAATTTGAAGATGCCGAAAGCGGCGAGATTACACCGCGGGTGTCGGCGGGACAGGGAAAGAAAATCCGTATTCGCCCGAACCAGTGGGGCGAAGATGTGGCGAAAATCAAAAAAATGCTGCCGCAATATACGATAGCCCGCAAGTCTCAGGCGCTTAAAGGCGAGAATGCGGAGATGTATGCCCGTAAGCAGGCGGAATGGACAGAGCTTTGCCAGAAATAATTGTTGCGGCCGGTGAGAAGTTGTGGTATAATGGCAGAAAGGTTAAAAAAACAGCGGAGATGAGCCATGAGCGCGGTTAATACGGAAACAGTCGTGATGATGGGGGCGGCATTGGCCGGGGTTGGCAATGCACAGGCGCAGGAGGCTTCTGTAAACGGCGAACGGTCAATCAACTGGGATGAAGCCAGGAATTTAGCGGACAGGGGGCAGGAAGAACAGGCACTCCGTGCGGAATTGCGCGAAATGTTGAAAGCACAGGTACCGGATATGGCAAAGGTGGTCAGCCGGGTTTTGGACAACTATAATCTTGATGAACTTAAAGATGTCAAGGCGACGCTCAAAGCCGACGGAGAAAAGCTTAACTATATGATTGGCGAGAATAAGTTTGAGTTGAGCGGCGGGTTTGACGGCAAACCGCTTAATCAGGAAATAGAAGCGCCAGACGGCAGCCGCGTGGTCAATTCGCAAGGGAAAAAACGTAGCAGTACAGCTTATTATGATGCAGATGGCAATGTTGCCGTTGAAGTACAGCAAAATAATCGTACCGGCGACGCATCGGTCGTTATAAATGATGGAAACGGACGTTTTTCGGCACAACGCGAAGATGGCGTTGTAAAAGGTTCTTTAATTCACGAGAACGGCGGACTTTATTATACAGCGGACAAGACACGCTCAAGTATGCAGTTTGTTGATGAGAACGGCAACCTTCAGGCATATTATGCGGCGGAAGGGAAAAAGTTTTCGGCGGGGATGATGGACGGTTCCGATTGGCAGGCGGAAGATTTTATGCGGGCGGAAGCATATAAAGGAAGAGCGACGGGAAGTAATTCAGACCGTATTGTGCGCCGGGAATTTTCTGAGGACGGCAATGAAACGCAGCTTACGTTACGCGGAAACGGTTATGAGATGGTTCAGCAAAAAGACGGCAATGTCGCCAAAATAGACGTTACCGTTGATAATGACGGAAATATTGAGCAAAAAACGGAAGTTGTTTATGCTAACGGCGATAAAGAACGCGCATTGATTAAAATCAGTGAAAAAGGCTATGAAAAGGAAGTTTTGCGGCAAAGTAACGGTGAAAAGCCCGAGATTACCAAAATCAGCGCGGCGGTTAATGATACGGGCGGCTACCAAAAACTGGAGACCGTTGACGAAGACGGGATTAAAAATGTTTCTACAATAACGGCGGAGAATAACGTTATTACAATTAAAGAAAACGGCGAGAAAAAAATCGAAACCTATACCGATATAACAAAAGCGGCGGAACTGCAAGGTAAGATTTCCGATGCGCGAGGCGACTTGATTGATAATATAAGCAGCCGTATGAATGATGTTTTCAGTCGGACGATGCAAGATGTTGCGGAAGGTGCGAAAGTTGCGGAAATGTATGCCGGCGTTTTTGATCGTATCGGGCGGACGCCGGTGCTTGCCGGCGGAGAGGCCGTCCGGGTCGGAGCGGTTATCGGCGAAGACAAGATTTCTACGCATTTGGTTGATGGCGGAGAACACCTCAAAGACGCTGTTTCAACCAAAGAGGTGAAGGCAGAGGGTAAAAAATCAACATTGAATGCGGCGTCGGTGCAGGCGTTGAATGCACGATTGGGACGATGATTTTGGGATGATGCTTGTTTTGCTGAAGAAAAAGCTTTACAAATAAAAAATAATAGGGTATAAGCGGACAAGATTTTGAGAGAATCGGCTTGTCCGTTTTGTTTTGCCTGAGTCGTAGCGGCGTCAGGCGGAGCGGGTGCGTCGGCGTTTGTTTCGTAGCGATATGGTGAGCAGGCGTTCTGTTTCGTAGTGGAGCTGGGCGCCAGTATTTGTTTCGTAGTGATACGGCGAACAGGCGTTTGTTTCGTAGCGGTGCGGTGTGCTGACCGGGGCTTGTATTGGCGAAGGTTGCCGGCACTGGTTCGGACTGTGGCGCTGAAGCTTGGAAAAGGCGGCAAGGACGGTTTTCTTAAAGTATTTCCATATACATGAAGGTGGTATGGGAGCGTTTTTATCCGCTCCGGGTTCCGGAGCACAGAGAAAAGAAAGGATACTACAATGAGACATGGTGATGCACACAGACGGTTTAATATGCCGAAAAGCCAGCGCAGAGCTTTGTTTGCCAATCTGACAAACGCTTTGCTGACGCATGAACAGATAACAATTACTTTGCCGAGAGCTAAAGAATTAAGAACTTTTGTTGAAAGCATGATTACATACGCCAAAAAGGGCGATTTGAATTCCCGCCGCCTGGCATTGTCTTTCCTGCGCAACAACGAAGTTGTCGCAAAGCTTTTTTCTGTTTTGGCCGAACGTTATAAAGAGCGTCAGGGCGGTTATACCCGCGTTTTGAAGGCCGGTTATAGATACGGCGATTGCGCTCCGATGGCGATTATTGAATTGGTTGACAGAGATGTCAATGCCAAAGGCGCAAAAGACATTGAACGCGTTAAGGCTGAAAAGGCTGCGGCGGAAGCGGCGGCTAATGATACGGAAACGGCTGCGGCTTGATCCGTCAGAAATAAAGTAAGAAAATAAACAAGGGGCAGGCGACTGCCTCTTTTTTTGTGTGTCAAAAAGTGATAATTGCGATGATTTTGATCGTATATTGGTTTGTAAAGAACATTATTTGGCAGGTAGGGTGTGTGTGGCAGGGCGAAAGGCGGAGCAGGGTGTTGGAATAAAGCCCAGCGTTGCAGGGGCAGTGGTCGCGCCAGTGCCAGCGGCACCTGCGGTGGCTGCTCTACGGGTAGTGCGCGCCGCACGGGCAAGTGAAGGGGCTGGGCGAAAGGCGGAGCGGGTGGAAAATCTTGCCGGTTGGCGAAATGATTGAAAGAGGAGAATTACGGTAAATTTGGCGATGTGGCGGGGTTGGCAATAGATATGTCAAATAGAAGTTGACAAAATAGATTTTTCGGTTATACTGGCGGGGTAAAAACTAAATCTCTGTAAAATTATTTTTAAATTAACCCTTACGATTATGGAAAAATCTTATGAATTGACAAATTGTCCGCAGGCGGATGGTTTGCAGAGCAATGTTCTCACTTGTTGCGACGAGGACAAACAACTGAATGAAAAATTCGGCATTTTAAGCCAGTTGGCGGCAATGCTTAGAGGAAAGAAAATTTCCCCAAAGCGTGGTTACGTCCGGATTAGTTTTCGGATTTTTTTATTGGTTATGGCAGTGGGGCTTGCCGGCGGTTTTTATTACCTCGGGACGCAAAGCAGGCAGAACGTCGGAATTGACCAGGCGCAAGTGGAAAAGCTTGTTGAAGCTCGGGTTGCCGAGGAACTATCAGCTGTTAAAAACGGGATTGACCAAGCGCAAGTTGACAAGCTTGTTGAAGCTCGGGTTGCGGAGGAGTTGGTGGTAGCTAAAAACGAGATTGCCCAAGAAATGGAAAACCGCGCGCCTTCACCGTTGAAGACATGGTGCATGGATCACATGGAGGTGGTTATTTCCAGTCCTTTTCTCCTCATAGCATTTGTGTTGTTTGCGGCTTTGGCGATACGTGCAATTCGTAAACTATTTGATGACTAGAAAAAAGATACCTGTCGGTTTGACCGGCGGGTATTTTTTTATTTCTACTTTTCGGGGGACATTTCATACTGGGGGATATCTATGGATATATTGTATGGTGTTTCAAAAGAGTATCGGTGCGTGTGGGGATTGAAGGGGAATTGTCATTTTTTTTGAACGGATTGTTCGGTCAGGCGGTTGATGGCGGAAGAGGCGTCGTTTTTCATATTTTCCAGAGTCTGCATACTGCCGTTGCTTACTTCCGTGGCGGCCTAGCCAATTGTGGTGCCGGCGTTGATACTGCCGTTTAATATGCCGCGGACTAAAACATATACGGCAACGGCGATTAGAAAATAAATTGTGTAACGGATGATTTTTCCCATATTTTTCTTCTCCTTTGGATGGTGCGGCGCTATAACGGCATATATTTGCAATGAGCGAATTTTTAAGATGATAAAGCGGTTGACAAGCTAAAACTTTGGCTTATACTTGCGCTGCTTTTTTAAGTTTATGCAAATGATTTTTTTAATTATTTTGAGTTATGAATACAAAATTTGTTACCAGGTTTGACGTTCCGCAGCAGGTGGTATTTGCCAGAGAAATGAAGAACTATGGCGTTTGCCGCGGTGCGCGGAGATTTGAGGACAACAGTTTTGCGCTGTTGAAAGAAGACGGCGTTGAACTCTATGACAATGAAGGCAATTTGAAAGAAAAAGGATTGCTTGACGTGTATGTTTTTAAGAACGGAGGCGTGCTGAAACAGAAAATGTTTTCGGTGCGGAAAGAGGCTTTTTGGCAATTGGATGTTTCCGGTTGGGAAAATTCCGGCGGCCAGGCGTTACAGGCGGAAATATCGTCCGGCGGCGCTTATGTTGCATTGCAAGAGCTTGCCGGCAAGTGGACGGTTTATCGTCTGAATGATAAAAAAGCTTCTTGTCCGGTAGAGCTCTATGCAAGTTTTGAAGCGGACGGCGTTAAGATTTATGACCGAGGGCGTTTTGTCATTTTTGCCTTAACCCGACAGGGGAAAAGCCAGCTTGTCAAAACAAAAGCCCGCAATGGCAAGACGGTTATGGCGACGGCTGATGCGACGTATCAGACTGTGCTACCGAACGGTGGTTTTGTCTTGGCGAAAGAAGAATTGCATCCGACGGTGTATAAAAACAGCTTTTTGTTGTTGGAAAGCGCTTCGGGTATTACTTTCCGCCTTTATGACAAAAGCCTTTGCAGGATGATAGGGGCTGTTTCCGGCGCCGCGGTGTTTAACAATGGGATGTATCTGTTGAAAAAGGGCAAAAGCTGGCGGCTTTATGCCATGAATGGCAAGTTGCTGTATACGGATATTTATAATCTCCATTTGTATGAAACCGACCAAAACGTTCCGTGTGTTTTGTTTGGCGAGGCTCTTTCGGGCAAGCACATTGTCATTAGAGTAATCAACAACTGCTGGCTGCACCTTTCGTGTGGCGGAGAAGGCGTTTTTTTGTTGCCGAACGGACAGAAAATTGCGGCAGAAAACGGAACGAATATGCCGTTCTTTGTGTGAAATTTTGTAGAGAAAAAAACGGCGCCTTTTGCGAGGCGGCCGTTTTTTGCGTTTTTGGGCCGGGGTGTTTATGAAATGCGGTTTTGGCGGCGGCTGACGATTTCCGCATAAGCATTAAGCGCCGGCATAATGACATAGTCAATGAGTTCAATTTGGCGCGGCGTCAGCCTGGCTGTGAACAAAGCGCGGTTTTCATCAATCATTTTCAAGGTTACCGGTTGTTTGCCGCGTTCCAGAACGATTTTGACGCTTTTATTCTGGTAATCGGCAAGAAAAGCGTAGTTCTCTACCGGGTGGTCGTATTCGTATGTTTCACGAAAAGTATATTCGCCGGCGGTTTGATATTCTTCCTCGTTTTCAAAAAACGGAATGACGTTGTAAATGTTTTCATCAAACTGCAACAGCCCGCCGATGCTTTGCTCTTTGAAATGTTTGAGCGAGTTAATGACGAGATAGCTCAAATTATCAAAAATAACGATGGCGACAAAGTTGTGCGTGAGGCTGTTTTCATTATAAGCGGTTTCGTTGGGGGCGAGAATCTGCAATTTGTTTTCTTCTTTGGCGGCAATATTGTCATAAAGCGGGTGCCCGGGGTGGATGAAGTTTACCGTGGTCGTATCGCGTTTTAAGGCAATAAGCTGTTCACGCTTTTCGGATATGTGTCTGTTTTCCGGTTGCGGCTTCAGCCAGTTTAATACTTTGTTCATAATTCTCTCCTTGCTTTTTTATGAGTATAACACAAAAAGCGGTGCGGTGCAAATATATTGTCAACATAAATGACAGATAATTAGCAAAATCCTAATTTTTGGGCGAAAGGGATAAAAAATTGCCGATTTTTTGGGTTATGATGAGGGAAAGTTCTTCCGAATCGTCCGCGTAGCTTTGTAAGCCGGGGAGGGCGGCATATCCGAAAGCGGCGCCGTCAGAAATGCGTATCAGTACCAATGTCAACGGGGAGGACAAATGGAAAGCTGAGATAAATTCAGGATGGCGGGCGAGGTCTATTTGGTAAACGCGTAGTTGCCCGGCGTAATTTTGGCGGAGAATGGCGGCAATCATTGCTATGGTTGACGGGCAATCCGGGCAGGGGTTATCCGAATTATAGAAAATGGCGGCTTCAGGCAGGCGATGACTTTCCGGGTTTACATAAAGGTTTTGCAGCGTTTGGGCATAAGCGGCGGAAGCGGCCAGCCAGAGGAGGCAGGCAAAAATTGAGCTTATAAACAAACGGCGGTGCGTGAGGGCGTATGGGCGCATTTCTTATCCTTTATGATAATCTGCGCTTTTATTTTCAGAGCGGGGCGCAGGCTTCCCGCAGCCATTCCAATTCCTGGCGGGTTAGGTATTTTTTTAAGCTCAGAAAAACCTGCCGGTGATAACGGTTGAGCCAATTTAATTCGTCGGCGGTCAACAAATATTTATCAATGAGCCGTTTGTCAAGGGGGACGGGGGTTAAAACTTCAAAATGCAAGAGTTCCGTGCTTTTCAGCGGTTTAACGGCATAGAGGTTTTCAATGCGGATACCGAAGGCGTTTTCTTTGTAATACCCGGGTTCTATTGAGGTAACCATGCCGGCGGCGAGCGGGGCGCTGTTTTTGGCGTTGATGGAAATGCGCGCCGGGCCTTCATGGACATCCGAGAAAAAGCCGACGCCGTGTCCGGTGCCGTGTCCGTAGTCAAGCCCTTGTTTTAACAAAGGCTGGCGGGCAATCAAATCCAGTTCGTTGCCGGAAGTTCGCGGGGGGAAGACAGCAGTCGCCAAAGCAATATGCGCTTTTAAGACCAGCGTGTTTTTTTCTATCATCTCCGGGGTCGGCGTGCCGATGGCAATGGTGCGGGTTATGTCGGTGGTGCCGTCATAATATTGTCCGCCGGTATCAAGCAGGAGGACGGAATTTTTTTTAAGAGTTGCCGGCTTTTTTTCATCCGCGTGGTAGTGGACAACGGCGGCGTTGGTGCCGGAGCCGGCTATCGGGGCAAAGCTCTCTGAATAGAAATTTAGTTCTTTTTTGCGAAAATCCAGTAGCTTGTCTGTGATGTCCGTTTCGGTTTTGCCTTTGTGGTTTTTGGAGAGCCAGTATAGAAATTTTGCCAAAGCCACGCCGTCGCGGAGATGGGCGTTGCGGATGCCTTTTAATTCGGTGGCATTTTTGGCGGCTTTTAAGCAGGAAATTATATCCGGCGTGTTGTTTATTTTTTCGGCAAAGGCGGAAATTATGGCGGGCATTGTGCTGAAATCCGCACCGAGTTTGGCATAGTGCGGCAATATTTCCGCGAGTTTGGCGAACGGCAGAGCGGTCGGAATGTCGGTATGTTCGGCAAAAATTTTGTAAGAACCGCTTTTTTCTACCAAAACATAAGCGCGCAAAACCGGCGAATAGGGCAGGGCGTTGGAGCGCAGGTTAAGCAGCCAGGACGCGGCGGCGGCCGAGGTTACCAAAAAAGCGTCCAGTCCGCATTTTTTTAGGTGGGCAGCGACTTCCGTCAGCTTTTCTTTAGACGTTTTGCCGGTGAATTTTTTTTGATGGGTAAAGGTTTTGACCGGTTTGGCGCTTAGCTGCATTTCCGGTTTTTCCTCCGGAATAAAATTTACTTTGGGCAGGGTTGCCTGCAGGCCGGCCAAGGTGTTTTGGCTGATGTTCCAAGGGTTATAGGCAATAGTGGCGGCGGATTTGGCGAAATTGGCTTTTAACCAGGCGGAGAGGCTTATTTCCGACAGTTTGACAATATCTATGCGGCGGGTGTTGATTTCTTTTTTGGCTTGCAGTTCGTAACGGCCGTCAACAAATAAATAAGCTTTGCTCGGCGTGATGAAAAGCAAGGCATAGGAGCCGGTGAAACCGGTTAATTCGCGGATTTGATTTTCTTCGGGCAGAATGTCCTCATCAATGAACAAATTGCCGAACATAAAAAGACGGCCGGAAAGTTTTTGGGTTTTCAGATTTTTTTGAATCGTTTTGATGTCCATTCGCGCCTCCTATCTTAAACGGCTTTTGATTTAACGCTTTTGCAACAGCGCCGCGCGCCAGTTCTCCATACGGTATGTTTTTAACAGGGCAAATCCGGCCTGTCGGTGATGTTCTATAATATCTTCTTCCTGATTGTCAATAAAACCTGAAATTAAGTAACACCCTTTTGCGGCAAGGTTTTGATATGCAGCGGCAGACATTGCCTTGAGCGGATTGGCAAGGATGTTGGCGAATATCAGGTTATACGGGGCGTTTTCGCTGATTATCGGGTTTTGGTAACCGTCGCTTAAAATAACACGCATATTTTTTTCGGCGTTGTTGGTAACGGCGTTGTTTTCGGTGACGATAACCGCTTCCCCGTCAATATCGGCGGCGATTATCTGTGGCTGATACTGCCAGATTTTGGCGGCGGCAATGGACAATATGCCGGAGCCGGTGCCCATATCCAGAATTTTTTGCGGGGCAGGAAAATCACGGCGCAGCTCGCTGATGGCCTGCAGACACATTTTGGTAGTCTGATGTTCGGAGCCGAATGCGGTGGCGGCATAAACCTGCACCGGAATTTTAGCCGTCGGCGGGCAGGCGGTTTCGTGGATGCCGTATATCATAAAATCGCCGATTTCAAACGGGGCGAAGCGAATGACGTTTTCTTTGAGCCAGTTTTTGCTTTCAAGCGTTTCTTCGGTAAACGGTGGCAGGTTCAGCCCACGCTGTCTGGCGTGTTCAAGAAAAGCCGGAATATCAAAATCAAGCGGAACATAGCCGACGTATTCTTCTTGTCCGCCATCTGTATAGTTAACGGCGACGACATCAAACATTTCTTCAAGAAAATCCGCTTCCGCCGCGGGCATTTCCTCCAGCGGGGAAAATTTTATCAATTTACAGCTTTTGCCAAAGTTATGCATAGTTTTGCCCTTATCACATTTTTTTGTTTACATCTATCTTTTCCGGTTGCATAAATATAGTGGGGAAAATGTTAAAAAGAGATTATATTATGAAAAAAATATTTATCTGTCTGGCTGTGTTGACGGCGGCGTCCTGTTCCTACTATATGAAGGGGGATTATACGCTTGGGAAACGCAATACGTTTAATGACTTTTTCTATACTTACAATATTCGTTATTACGACAACGGCGCTCTTATGGGCGAACAGAAAGAGATTGAAACGGTCAGTGATTACGACGTCGGCGTTGAACGCCATGCCGTGCCGGGAGGGATTGTTGTTTCATCCGAAACATTTGAGAAAAGCGTTCACACCGATGAGCTGGTGCGGCCGACAAAGAAGGGGGCGTTGGTTTCCTACACGGTGCCGGTGGAATTTACCGATGAAAAAGTTTATCGGATTATCGGCGAGGCAGATGTTGACGGAAAAATTTACCGGCTGGTGGAACCGAATCGACTGAAGGATATTGTTCTTTTAGATGATTACGGCAATATTTATCCGCGGGTCGGGCGTATTTATAACGACAGGTTGGCGTTGTTGCGGACGGATTTCCGTCTGGAGCCGGAGGATTTGAAGTTTCAAAATGAACGGACGGGAATTGCCGGCGATGATGATATGATGGCGCGTTTTGAATTGCGCTATGACGGGTTGGAAAACTATCAGATGGTGTTTAAATATAAAACGGTTGTCAATAACAACGGCGTGTTGACGGAAGAGAACAAGACGCTGCGTTTCCCGATGTATGACAAGAAAGTATCGGTCGGGACAATGCAGATAGAGGTGCTTAACGTTGACGAGGCGGGAATTGATTACAAAGTCTTGTCTATCTGACCTGTTTTAACAGATATCTTTGCATAAAGCGGCGGCTTTCAGGCGGCCGCTTTTGCTATATGGGAAAGGTTGGGTTGTGCGGTTGGGTGCGCGCTTAGCCGAAAGTCCAGCTTTAAGCGGCAGGTTTGAGGCTTATATATATCGGCAGACAGGAGGAGGAAAATGTATTTTATTAAACCGCAAAGCCTTAACGAGAAATCGCTTATTTTAGATGTGCGCGATGATGAGGCGCATACGCATGAACAGTTGGCATTGCCGCATATCCTTATCCGGGCGGATAAGGTTGACCCGGATAAATTTATGGCGGAATATAATCCGGACGGAGTGAAGCCGGTCAATATCCTTTGTATGTCCGGCGGGGTGGCTTCCGAAGTGGCGGAGAGATTTGAAAAGGCCGGCTATCCTAATGTTGCGGTGGTGGTGGGCGGTATTATTGAAGCGGAATATGAAGGGCTGGAGATTTTGAAGAATTAAGAAAAAAGTTGCGTTCTGAGATGTATCGGGTATATTGGCTGCAGTAACGGAGGTTGATATGCCTGATTTTTTATTGGAAGATGAGATAAACGGGGTTGTGGCCGGGGTTGATGAAGCCGGGCGCGGACCGTGGGTGGGACCGGTGGCAGCCGGATGTGCGGTATTTTTAAGCCGTGATGTTGACGCGCGGTTGTTGGAAAATCTGAACGATTCCAAAAAGTTATCAAAGAAAAAAAGGGAAATGCTGTTTGATTTGCTGCAAAAAGAGGCGGAAAAAGGTACAATGAAATTGGGAATCGGATTAGCGTCGGCGGCGGAAATTGATGAGATAAATATTTTGAATGCGTCTTTTCTGGCGATGAAGCGGGCGATTGAGAAGGCCGGCGTGCAACCGGCGCTGGTTCTGGTGGATGGGAATCGGGTGCCTCGGGATTTTGGCTGGGCGGTCAAGACGGTGATAAAGGGCGACGGCAAGTCGTATTCAATCGCGGCGGCGTCCATTTTGGCGAAAGTTTATCGCGACCGGCTGATGGAAGAAATGGCAAGGCAATATCCGGGATACGGGTTTGAGAAGAATGCCGGATATGGAACGAAAGCGCATATTGAGGGATTGAAAAAATTTGGCGTTACGCCGGAACATCGCCGGTCATACGCGCCGGTTAGGGAGTTTTTGAAATGACAATCGTGGCAATGTGGTGTCGGCATAACGGCGATGATATTATCGGGGCGAACGGCGGTATTCCGTGGAATGTGTCGAGTGACAGCCAGCATTTTTATGATGTGGTGGCCGGGCAAACGGTGGTTATGGGGCGCAAAACATACGAAAGTTTGCCGGGGCAGACTATTGCAGGCTGTCCGATATGGGTGTTGACGGCGAATCGGGCGTATGAACTGACCGACGCGGCAATGCACCGAATCGTAACAGGACAGCGGGAAATTGCCAATCTGCTGGATGAAGACGGGCGGGATTTGTATATTGCCGGCGGCGCGGCGGTGTATGCTTTGTTTATGACGGGTAAAGAAAAGCTGAAACCGCAAATCGTCGTGGATTGTGTTTATTACGGCGAGCTGACGGAATATGGCGGCGCGGCGGCGAAAATTACGGACAGCGTGGCGGTGTTGCAAAAATCGTATCGGCGGATAACGCCTTTTTATGAGGCAGACAAAGTGCGGAGCACGGTTTGGATACGCAAAGGCGAGTTTGTTGAGCAGAGCGTGTTGAAAAGAATTGTTAAAATATTGGAGAGAGATACAACAGTTTGTGCGGAATAAACATTCGGCATATCTGTTTTTTGTTGTGGGGAAAAAGCGGTTTGGATTGTTTTTCTATATAATATTTTGTATTTTGCGAAGAAATTGTAACGTAGAGTAAGGACTTTTTTTGATGATGAAGAAGATTTTTATGTCGCCGTATTTTACACCGGTTGTGTTTTTTGCGCTGTGGTTATCGTTTGTCGGAGCAATTATCCATTTTTATTATCCGGACGGGATTTTGCCGCTTACCAAAGAGGGCGGTATCGTTGAAGCTTTTACGCATTTCGGCTATGTTGTGCTTATCGGCGTATTGTTGGTGGTTTGCGACGATTATAAGGACAAGGTGCGGACGTGGGGAATTTTTCTTTTTCTGGCGTTGTGCGCATTGTTGCGTGAGGAAGGAATCCAGCACCATTTGTCGCGGACGGATACGACGCCGTTTAAATCACGCTTCTTTCTTAATCCGAACAATCCGCTCAGCGAAAAAATTATTTTCGGGGCGGTGTTGCTGATTGTGGCCGGCGCGGTGGTATATCTGGCCGTTAAATATTCCAAACATCTGGTGCAATCTTTTTTTAAGCTTAATCCGGTTACCTGGTCGGTGGCGGTATTGTGCACGGTCGGCGTGTGCGCAAAGTTTGTTGACAGGTTCCCCTCCAATTGGAGAAAAGCGCATGACGGCGTTTCTTTGTCGGATGACGTTTATGCGGTGTTGCAGCTGTTAGAAGAATCGAGCGAGATGTTTCTGCCGTATATTGCGGTGGCGGCGTTGTGGCAATACCGATTGATGCAAAAAAATAGTTGATATTCTTGGAGAAATAAGCTTTGAGCGCCGCGACGGGAAAGTGTTGCGGCGTTTTTTGTGAAAAAATAATTTTTTTTGAAAATTTTGGCAAAAAAGACTTGCGCAAGGGAGAGAAATGTGGTATGGTAAATAAGTTTCAAGAGATTATGAAAATTATTTATCAACTTAAATATAAAAAATATGGCACAAGAAAAAAATTTTGCTGCTCGTGAAGCGGCAATGGTACGCAACAATTCAGTTTTTAACCACCTCTTTTTGGCAGACGGAAATTTGTATGCCGAAGGGCGTAAATGTCCGGTGATGAAAAATGTGAAAAAAGTTTCCGTCGGGAGCCGGTATAACAAGATTGTAACGCAGGATGGCGTGTATGTCTTTACGCCGGACTGGCAGACGCTGGTTTCTTTTGCAAAGCAGCACAGCGTGCAGTTGCAGGGGTATCGGGTTTCTGCTGAAACGGAAATCGCCGTGGACAGCGATTTAGAGCTGGTAAAAGGCGAGAATATGAAGGTGGTTGACGCCTTGGGCGGTGTCTTGCATGAGAGCGTGCGAGGTTTTATGCCGATTAACCGCAACTATCATCTGGCACGGTATAATGACGGCGGATGGCGGTTGTGCAATGCGCAAGGCGAAGCGCTCAGAGCGACGTTGAAGCTGGTTAATCTGACTGCCGGGCGCCGGGTAATGTTTTTTGATGAGCGCGGCAAGCTTCGTCAAAACGCGTGGGAGCCGCATTATTGCGACGTTCTCACGTTCTAAAAAAAATTATTGAATTAAAGGAAAAGGAGCCGAGTGCGGCTCCTTTTTGCTTTTTTGTGGGTTTGGATTAAAGTTCCGGGATAGACGCTTTGGTGCGCTTTTCTTCCGAAACGGGAGCGTCCTTGCTCTTGTCAACGACCTTGCCGGAAAGAACGTCTTTTATCTCTTCGCCGGTTAAGGTTTCGTATTCCATCAGAGCCTCCGCCAATTTTTCCCAGTCGTCGCCGTGTTCTTTCAGGATACGTTTGGCTTCTTCGTAACCGTCATTCACCAAGCGTTTGATTTCCGCGTCAACAAGGCGGGCGGTTTCTTCGCTCATATTCTGGTTTTGGGTTACCGAACGCCCAAGGAATACCTCGTTGGAGTTTTCCGAATAGCGAATCGGTCCCAGCGCGTCGCTCATGCCCCATTCGGTTACCATCGCACGCGCCAAATTGGTGGCGGCGTTAATATCCGACGAGGCGCCGGACGTTACGTTGTCATAACCGAACTTCAACTCTTCGGCGACGCGTCCGCCCATGAGAATCGCCAGGCGCGACAGCATTTGCACACGCGTGTAGGAGTATTTATCCTTTTCCGGCAATTGTTGCACCATACCGAGCGCACGGCCGCGCGGGATAATCGTCGCTTTGTGTATCGGGTCGGTATCCTTGACGTTCAGCGAACAAATCGCGTGTCCGGCTTCGTGGTAGGCGGTTAAGCGTTTTTCTTTCTCGTCCATTGCCATAGATTTGCGTTCGTTGCCCATCAGGACTTTGTCTTTGGCGTCATCAAAATCAACCGAGCTGACCTTGAGTTTGTTTTTACGGGCGGCAAGCAGAGCCGCTTCGTTGACGAGGTTTGCCAAATCCGCGCCGGAAAAGCCCGGCGTGCCGCGGGCGACGACGCTTAAATTGACGTCTTTTGCCAACGGGACTTTGCGCGTGTGAACTTTTAAGATTTCTTCACGTCCTTTGACATCCGGATTGCTGACGGTTACCTGGCGGTCAAAGCGGCCGGGACGCAACAGCGCCGGATCCAACACGTCAGGGCGGTTGGTCGCCGCTATCAGGATAACGTTTTCGTTGGCGTCAAAGCCGTCCATTTCCACCAACAACTGGTTCAAGGTCTGTTCGCGTTCGTCATTTCCGCCGCCCAATCCGGCGCCACGATGGCGGCCGACGGCGTCTATTTCATCAATAAACAGGAGGCAGGGAGCGTTTTTCTTGGCTTGGGCGAACATATCGCGGACGCGCGATGCGCCGACGCCGACGAACATTTCCACAAAGTCGGAACCGGAAATGGAAAAGAACGGGACGTTTGCCTCGCCGGCAACGGCTTTTGCCAATAAGGTTTTGCCTGTTCCCGGAGGGCCGACAAGGAGAACGCCCTTCGGAATTTTGCCGCCCAGACGTTGGAATTTTTGCGGCTCTTTTAAGAAGTCAATAATTTCTTCCAATTCCTGTTTGCTTTCATCAGCACCGGCGACATCGGCAAAAGTTACTTTTTTAGTGTTTTCTATCAATTTGGCGCGCGATTTGCCGAAGCTCATCGCTTTGTTGTTGCCGGAATTTGCCTGGCGCATAAAGAAAATCCACACGCCGATTAAAAGCAACATCGGGAACCAGGAAATGACAATGCCCCAAAAAGTGCTTTCAGACGTGTCTATCGGCTTGGCCTCTATCTTGACGCCCTGTTTGCGCAAGGTTTCAACCATATTCGGGTCAAACGGCGCATAAGTGCGAAATTCGGCACCGTTGGCGTAGCTGCCGTAAATGTCGTTGCCTATGATGGTAACGGAATCTATTTGATTGTTTTCAGCTTTGTCCATAAATTCGGAGAAGGCTATCGGCGCGGCGACCGCCCGTTTGGAGGCCGGGGTCAGACCGTTCATTATCACGCTCAAGACGATAAAGGCGACGAGCCAGAATAAAATACTTTTCATCGGTTTCATTTATGTATCATTTCCCATATTGCAATTAGTGCCCGAAAAGCAGGCTAACCTATTATATAAGGCTAAAGGCGGCAAAACACAATAGCAATTTTTGTTTTTGGCTCAGGTTGGGGGTAATCAAGAATGCTGTTTATTATTTTGCATCGTTTTTAAGATGGACAGGTTGGCGTTTTGCGACACTTTTTCCTGTTTGGGAGCTAACGGCGGCGTTACTTTCGGCAAAGAGGGTTTTTGACGCAGGTCTGCGATTTTTTGCGTATTTTTTTCATATTTTTGTTTTTCAATAAATGCACTGAGCGTTTTGTCGCTTTTGATGTAAGCGTTTATGTCGGTAAAGCCGCCCTGTTGCATACAGCTTTGAATTATTTCGTTATCAGCCAAATCTTTAGAGGTGATGTTTTTTTGCGAGATGAGGTTGATAAAGTCGTTTAACTGTTGGCGGGAAAATTCCGGTTCGGCGGTCATCGCGCAAGTCAATTTCAGAATGTCCGAATCGGTTTGGGGTATTCTGTCAGGATGTTTGGCGTATTCTTCCAATTTCCTGTATGTGTTGGGCATAAGATAGGTCATTGCACCGGTCTTTATTTTTCTTTGGTATTTGGCTGTCCCCTCTTTTTGCGCGTCATGCATTTCTTTGACGGTATAGCCGGATTTGGCGCGTTGCATATTATAAACGTCAAATATGGCCTGGGCGTGGTCTGGATGTTCTTTCATGACTTTCAGCATGGCGAAGACATCGCATTTTCTTTCATCCGTTGTTCCCATGGCGACGTGGATGGCTTCGTGGTAGAAACCGCGTTCGTATAAAATAGATAAACGCTCTTCGGGTGGAATGGCAAAATAACGGGCGGTTTTTTCCGGGGATAAGCCGTCAACATTGCGGGGCAGGCCGTTTGCTTGTTTGGGTTCCATACATATCATCTGTATATTGCCGATGTGCCGGTCAAAGAAGTTGGTGTTTGTCGTGGCGTGGGCGAATACGCTTTGTTCGGGGGCGCCATAGAATGTTTCCCGGGTTACATTGCCGAACAAAATATCGTTTTTGTTTTTGTCATAGGAAAAAGAGCTATTGTTTTGTTGCAAAAAGTCAAAAACGACTCTGGCGCGGGCTTCAATATCATCCATCTGCGGATTCTCGGTTTTGTATCGGGTAAAAGCTTTTTGAAACTCATGGGCGTTGGCGACAACGATGTTGGCGGATAAGCCGATATCCGCATCTTTTTCCATTGTGCCGAGATTGTAGTTCCAGGCTTCGCCGTTGGGCGGCAAAGCGGTTTTTTCACGGGCTATTAATTCCGCCAGTTGTTGCGGATAGTCCTTGTGGGTGCTGATAAAATTATCATAAATGTCATTTTCCGCGCTCATTGATTGTATCCTTTGGTCGCGACCGGCTTTTATTGTAGCATGAGTTCTTATTCAAGTCAATTATTTGTGCCAGGAGTTTAGCTGTGGCGGAGTTTGAAAACGCCGTTTTCGTAGCCTTGAATGGTTTTGTCTTCCTTGGCCATTTCCAGCCTTTTTTCGGCGATGGCGACATATTCTTTTTCCCGCTCAATGCCGATATAGTTGCGGCCGAGTTTGGCGGCGGTTACCGAGGTGGTGCCGGAACCAAGGAACGGGTCAAAAACGACATCGCCCTCGTTGCTGGAGGCTAAAATCAGTTTGGCAATCAGCTTTTCGGGCTTTTGCGTCGGGTGCGGGGTGTTTTCGGCCATTGACCAGAACGGAATGGATATGTCCGTCCATAAATTTGACGGCGCGGTCAGGCGGTATTTGCCGCCTTCAATTTCTTCGTCTTCCTGCCAGTCTTTCGGCGTGCCGTTATCGTCCTTATACGGTGCCAGAACCGGGCGTTTCAATTTGACGGCGTCAAGATTAAACGTGTATTCGGGGGATTTGGTGAAAAACCATATATCCTCAATACAGTTTTTCCAGTTATTGCCGGCGCTGCGCCCTTTTTCGCGTTCCCAGGTAATGCGGTTTTTTAAGAGAAAGTATTTGCCGGCGATTTCGGGAACGGCGATGGAAGTGTTCCAGTCCGAACAGATATATAAGGTACCATTGGGCTTTAAGGAGATGAAAATTTCCGCCAGCCATTTATCCATCCAGCGTTTATAATCATTCCAGTCCATGGATTTAAATTCTTTGGTGCCGAACTTTTTAGTCAGGTTATACGGCGGATCGGCGATGACCAAATCGGCAAAGTTGGCGGGCAAAAATTTCAGCGCCTCAAAAGTATCCTGCCATATCGTGCGGTTGAGGACGTCTTTTAATTTGGTTTTGCCGGTCAGCGTAACGGCGCGCGAGGCGTATTCGGCAATTTCCGACTCCGATAAGACGATGGTTTTGTTGCGGGGAGCCGGATTGCTCTTCATTTTGCTTCGCCGAATCTGTTGTTGACCAATGCGGTGAGCGCGTCAACGGCTTTTTGCGCGTCATTGCCCGAGGCGGTTACTTTGATGGTGGTTCCTTTGGCGGCGGCCAACATCATCAGCCCCATGATAGAGTTGCCGCCAACGGTTTGTCCAAGGCGTTCCACTTCAATTTCGGCGTCAAGCCCGTCAACGGCTTTGACGAAAGCAGCGGCGGCGCGCGCGTGCAGACCGCGCTCGTTAATGATTTCCAATTCTACGGAGATTTTATCGCTCATTTTTTATTTCCCAGTAAATCCGAGGCTACGGTAATGTATTTGATACCGGCTTCTTTGGCACCGGCAACGGCATCTTTAAGCCCCTTGTCTTTTCTTAAAGAGCTGAGTTTGACCAACATCGGCAAGTTGATGCCGGCGATGACTTCAATATTGGCGCGATCCATAATTGAGATGGATAAGTTGGACGGCGTTCCACCGAACATATCGGTTAAAACGATGACGCCGTCACCGCTGTCCACGTTTTCCACTTTGTGCAAAATATCATCGCGGCGTTCGCCCATATCATCATTCGGGCCGATGCAGGCGGTGGCAATCTGCTGCTGCGGACCGACAATGTGCTGCATGGCCGATAAAAATTCTTCGGCCAGACGCCCGTGCGTGACCAAAACAATACCAATCATTTATTTTCCCCGCTTTTCCAAATCTTAACAGCGCCGAAAGCTTCAATAATTTCTTTTTTGCTTTTAATGCGCTCCAATTCATCGGCGCGGGTCTGACGTCCCCGGAAAGAAAATTCTTCCACCATCTCTACCGGCACACCGTAAGTGCGTTCTACCGTTTCGCCGGACAGTTCTATAATCATAACAAATTCCGACTCGGCTAAAACTCCGGCAGTTTCGGCGTTTATGCCTTCAAGCTTAACGGCGAGGCGTCCGTCGCGCTTTAACAGAGCGGTTGTTTTTCCGTCAAATTCCAATGAGGGATTAGCCGGTTCGCCTTTGCGGGCGTCAATAAATATGGCTAATTCACCGAATTTGTTTTCAATGATTTCAAAAAAATCCTGCTTTTCTACTAGCGTGTAATATTGGTTTTCCATCGTCTGACCTTTGTCTTGTTAAAACATCAACGAGACACAGAATAGCATAAATTTTTATAAGTGTCAATTATGTTTCTGCGATGTTACGCCGGGTCAGGCGTTTTCTTTGCCATTATTCTTTTCCGGCAGGTTTTCCGGGGTGTCGGGCGAACTTTGCGCCAGTTCGGATAATTTCTTTCGGGGAGCGCCGCGTCCGGATTTTTGCAGTATCAGTTTGGCCAGCTCCGCTTCGCTGTTTTCTTTATTGAGTTCGGGCGCCGCTTCGGCCGGATAGCCGGCAAGGGTATCTTCAGGCAGGTTGCGTTCGGCGTTCTTCAGTCCATGAACGGCTTGCGGCAGCGTTTTTTCTCTTAAATTACCTTTAAGCTGCAATGGGTCGGAGATTTTTTGCTTTAAGGTCTGGCGGCGGATTTTTTTCAGGTCATATTCGGCGGAATTGGCAAGCCGCGCGTCGGCGGCGGTCGCCTGTGGCGAAAGACCGGCCTCTTTTGCCGCCATTGACGAGCTCATAATGGTATTCAGTTTGCCGGCAAGCTGTTGTTCTTTGGTAATGCGGATGGTTTCCATTTCCCGGCGGGCGGAGGCTTCCGACTCGGTTGGCGTATTTTCTTCGCCGAGCAGGCTGATGTTGAAAAATTCCGGCGTTTTCTCATCCTCGTCTTCATCATCATAAACTTCTTTTATTTTTTGACGCAGACGTTGCAGGGCTTTGTCCGAACCGGCTTGCGGACGGGTGGGGGCGGCGTTGTTTGCGGTTGTGGCGGCATCGGAAAGTTCGTCGCGTCCGGACATACGTTTGCCGATACGGGCGGAATCGTCGGCGGATTTCTTTTGCCAGTCAATAATTTCTTTTTGGTTCGGCGCTTTGGTGAGGGTCATTGTTTTGCTCCTGTGAGGAATTTTTTTCGGGCTATCCTTTACGATATGTAATCATTAAAGACGTATCTGCCAAGATAACCGGCGTTACCAACGTTTTTTGTTTGTTTTTCAATTTGAGCGTAAATTTGGTGCAGGAAGTGATATGTTGGAGCATATTTTCGCGAAAAGCCGCCCAGTCTTCTATTTCAGGGAGGGCGGGCTGTTGCATATCCAAAAGTTCGCGCAATGAGGGGAGTGCGTCCATATCTTCGGTGTTTAGGTGCCATTGCTTGAGGAAAGCAAGGTTGTAGGCGCGCAGTTTTAAATTCGGGGCAAAAATGATTATCGAATCGCTGATGTTGTCCAGTATACCGCGTTGGACGGCCATCAGGTCGCTGAGGCGGCGGGTGGCGGCCAGACGGTCGGAAATGTCTTCGTAGGCGATAATCGTGCCGTCCGGATGGGGGGCGCGAATGCGGCGGAATGTGCGTCCGTCGGGGATATAAAGTAAATCTTCGCGCTGTTCGGTTAAGGAATCAAAGGCTTTGTTTTCCTCTTCTTTATAGGCTTTGAAATCAGGAACTTCGGGCAAAGAGCGCTGTTCTCTTATCTTATCCAAAAAGAGATTGTAATGTGGGGCGTTGTCCAGAAAATCCATAGGCAGATTCCACAGTTTTAAGAAAGCGGCATTGCCGAAAGTGAATTCGTGTTTGGTGTTGACAATGCAGAAAGCCGTGTCTAAAGAGCTTAGAATATCAAGGTGAGTTTCAAGGTGAACCTGATAGTTGCGTTTGGCTTCATCAAAGCCGGTAATGTCTATCAAAGAGCCGATGATGTGAGATGTTTTGAGCGACGAATCGTAATGCGGGGTTTCGGTTATTTCATATTTCTTCAATTCGCCGTCGTGGAGAATCGTGATTTGCTTTTTTTGCGGGGTGTTTGATTCGCGGGCGTTCTTGGCCAGTTCCAAGAGGTTGGTGGCATTGCCCAAATCGCGCAGCACCGAGTTTTCCGGGGTTAAATCCTTAAAACTTTTGAGCCCTAACAGATTGAGGTAGCGGCGGTTTAACATCCGCATATTTAAGTTGCCGTCTCTGAGCCAGACCGGGCAGGGGAGATTATCAATCAGAATCCGATAGTCTTCCACTTCTTTGCGGCAGGCCAAAGCGTCTTCGGTAGCGCGGTCAACAAAGTCCGTTTCGCGCGTGATGTCGCGAAACCAAAGGCAGTTGCTTTCTATTTTGGCATCGGCGGAGCTAATGCGTCGGCCGGTTACGACAAAGGTCTTTTGGGCAATGCTGCGGACGATGGTTTCAAAGGCGGAGCCGTCTTTTTTTAGGGCGATATAAAGACTGTTTAACTTTTCGGAATCGGCGCTGCCGAAGACGGAAAAGACTTCAGCGGCGGTGCTTTTTTCGCCGTTTTTGAGGTTTAGGAGCGTTGCCAGGCGGCGGGAACAGTATTGGTATTCTTTGTCCTTGTAGGCTGATGCGGTCAGATAGCCGTCTTTGGCGGCGTAGAGCATTTCTTCATAATAGCTGTTGGCGAGGTCTTTTTTGCCGAGTTCGGTTTTAAGGCGGCGGTTACGGCGCAACAGGATAATTGCCAGCAGCGGAAAGGAAAGGCTGATGGCAAGCCAGGCGTAGAGAAGGACGGTAATGGTTTCTATGGTCATATTTTTGGCTTTCCCTATCCGCGCAAAACGCAAAAAACGCCGGCGCGGAAAAATAAAGGTTGTTTGTTTTTTTGTTTTGGTCTATAAGCCTTTTTAAGGTATTTGTCATTTGTTAGCAAATTAAAAATTGAAAGAGTGAACAATATGTATACGCTGGTTTTTGATACGACGGGCAGCGGGGTGGCCATCGGGCTTTATAAAGATACGACCTGTTGCGGCAAAATGGAAAAAACGGAGGAGTTCGGGCAGGCGGAAGATTTGGCCGTCGGCGTGAAGAAAATTTTAGATGACAACCGGATTACGTTCGGGCAAGTCGGATTGTTGGGCGTCTGCGCGGGGCCGGGGTCTTTTACCGGCGTGCGGGCTGGGTTGGCTTTTGCGCGCGGGTTAGCGCTCGGTGCGCCGGATGTGAAACTGACAGGCGTTTCCGCATTTGAGGCATACGCCAATATGCTGGCGGAAAAAGACCGGGCGTATTATAACGCGGTCGTGATTGAAACAAAGCGCGAGGATTTTTATTTTCAGCTGTTTGATGCGGATATGCGCAAAATCAGCCGGCCGGAGGCACTCAGTCGTGAGGAAATAGCCAGGCGGCTCAAGGGGCATCAGGTTAGCTTTGCCGGCGATGGCGTTGAGCGGTTGCTTGCGGTTTCTCTCGGATTGCAAATCAAACAGGTGGAAATTGCGGAAATGATAACGCCGGACGCGCTGTTTCAGGCAACTTATCAAAAATATTTGCAGAAAAGTCTTGATTTTCCGAAACCGCTGTATATAAGAGGGGCTGACACTTGTGTAAAATGAGCAAAAAAATATGGCGGTGTCATATTTTTGATGCTATGTATACCGATTGACAGAGTTTTATTTTGTTTTTTATTTGAAAGAGGTATGTCGTGACTAGATCCGAATTGATAGAGAGCATTGCCAAGAAAAACCCGAATCTGATGTTGAACGAAATTGAGAGAATCGTCGGCGTCATTTTTTCAAGCATGATTGCGGCGCTGGCCAGAGGCGACCGGGTGGAATTCCGCGGTTTCGGCGTTTTTTCCATTCATAAACGCGCACCGAGAATCGCCCAGAATCCGAGAACCGGCGAGAAAGTGAAAATCGGTAACCGCAATATCGTCCATTTTCGGGTTGGCAAAGAATTGCACGAAAAAATGAATGAGAATTGATTGAGGCGGAATCCTTTGGAAAGGAGTGGATATGTGGCTGATTAAAGTTTTGCTGCTGGCGTTTTTTCTGGTGTTTCTGGTGCAGAACAATACCGAGCTTGTCGGGTTGTGGCCTATTCCCGAATCGACGTTTATGGTCGGGGTCAGCGTGGTGTATCTGGCGCTCTTTTTCTTCGGGTATTTGTGCGGTCGGATTTCGGCCTGGTCTGCCTATGCGCCGCTCAGAGCTCAGCTCAGAAAGCAGAAAAAGGAAAACAAAGTGCTGACCAAAGAGCATGAAAAGCTTAATGTGGAGCATGAAAAACTTAACCATCAGATTACATCGTTGCAAGAAGAAGCGGACAGAGCCGAACGGGCGAACGGATTTTCACTCAATCAAAAGATAAAAAAGTTTTTTTCACGGCCGTCGCTGGAGGACAGGTAGCCTGTCCGGCGTCGGCGGGAGGTTCGTCCGGCGAGGTTGAGAATCGGCGAAAGATGAATGTAAGCCGGAAAATGTTCGGGTTGCCGAAATGATAAAGAGAGGTATAAAAAATGAACTGGTTAACTGATATTGTCAGACCGAAGATAAAAAAAACGACACCGAAAGAGATTTCTGACGATTTGTGGGTAAAGTGCCCTGAATGCGGGCAGATGCTGTTTTCCAAGGAATTGAAGCAGTCCATGTATGTTTGCACCAAATGCGGACATCATTTGCGATTGTTTGTGGACAAGCGTCTGAAACAGCTGTTTGACGGCGGTATTTATACGGAAATGGAATTGCCGGCGGTTAAAGAAGACCCGTTGAAGTTTAAGGATACGCAACGTTATACCGACAGGCTCAAGGTTTATCGCAAGAAGACCGGCGGCAATGACGCGATTAAGGTCGGTATCGGCAAGGTGGCGGATATTGATACGGTTGTTGCGGTTATGGATTTTGCTTTTATGGGCGGTTCCATGGGGACGGCGGTTGGCGAGGGAATCGTTGCGGCGGCGAAATATGCGTGCGACCACGATTGCCCGCTGATTATCGTCAGCGCGTCCGGCGGGGCGAGAATGCAGGAAGGTATGTTGTCGCTGATGCAGATGGCGCGGACGACGGCGGCGATTAACCTGCTTAAAGAAAAGGGATTGCCGTATATTTCCATCTTCACCGATCCGACGACCGGCGGCGTTTCGGCGTCTTTTGCGATGATCGGGGATATTCATATTGCCGAAAAGGGCGCGATGATTGGTTTTGCCGGCAAGCGCGTAATTGAACAGACTATCCGCGAGAAATTGCCGGAAGGTTTCCAAACGGCGGAATACCTGAAAGAACACGGAATGGTGGATATTGTGGTGGAACGCAAGGATTTGAAAGAAACG
>CALXYD010000008.1 GCA_944392865.1 uncultured Alphaproteobacteria bacterium | reverse complement strand
ATATGCGCCTCACTCTCCTGGAGAATGATGAAAAGAACACGCCTTCCCGCGCCAAGCTGGCAAGTGATTTGGATATGTACACATTTCAAGGGAGATGGTCATGCCGGAAAAACGGTAAAACGTTGGCACAGGAAAACAAAAACGACTTGTTTAAGCAGTTGCAGCAGCAACAGCCGGAGCTGTTTACTTATGTTCAGTCAGGTTCAAAACAATCCTATGTCATCGCCAGAGAAAACATCTCCGCTTTCAAACAGGCGTTGCAAAATAAAGGCTACGAGGTTAAGGCTCCGGAAGCGAGAACAGCCAATGTTTCCCGCGCCAAGCTGGCAAGTGACTTGGATGTGTTCACATTTCAACAGAGATGGTCATGTCGGCAAAACGGCAAAGCAATGGGTCAGAAAAACAAAAACGAATTGTTTAAACAGCTGCGGCAGCAACAGCCGGAGTTGTTTACTTATGTTCAATCAAATTCACACCAATCCTATGTCATCGCCAAAGAAAATATCTCCGCTTTCAAACAGGCTTTGGCGGAAAAGGGTTACGAAGTTATGGCTCCGGAAGAGAAAACCGCTGCAGTTTCCCGCGCCAAGCTGGCAAGTGACTTGGATGTGTTCACATTTCAACAGAGATGGTCATGCAAGAAAAACGGCAAAGCGCTGGGAGTGAAAAATAAAAGCGACTTGTTTAAGCAGTCGCAACAACAACAGCCGGAGCTGTTTACTTGTGTTCAGTCCAGTACAAAACAATCCTATGTCATCGCCAAAGAAAACATCTCCGCTTTCAAACAGGCGTTGCAAAATAAAGGTTACGAGGTTAAGGCTCCGGAAGCGAGAACAGCCAATGTTTCCCGCGCCAAGCTGGCAAGTGACTTGGATGTGTTCACATTTCAACAGAGATGGTCATGCAAGAAAAACGGCAAAGCGCTGGGAGTGAAAAACAAAAGCGACTTGTTTAAGCAGTTGCAGCAGCAACAGCCAGAGCTGTTTACTTACGTTCAGGCAGGTGTACATCAATCTTATGTCATCGCCAGAGAAAACATCCCTGCTTTCAAACAGGCTTTGGCGGAAAGGGGTTATGAAGTTACGGATCCGGAAGAGAAAATGGCTACCGTTACCCGCGCCAAGCAGGCAAGCGATTTGGATATAGCGATATTTCAAAGCAGATGGTCGTGCCGGCAAAACGGCAAAGCAATGGGTCAGAAAAACAAAAACGAATTGTTTAAACAGCTGCGGCAGCAACAGCCGGAGCTGTTTACTTATGTTCAGTCAGGTGTAACCCAATCCTATATCATCGCCAAAGAAAATATCCCTGCTTTCAAACAGGCTTTGGCGGAAAAGGGTTACAAAGTTATGGAGCCGAAAAAGCGAACCGCTGCTGTTTCCCGCGCCAAGCTGGCAAGTGATTTGGATATAGACACATTTCAAAGGAGATGGTCATGCCGGCAAAATGGCGCAGTAATAGGGCAAAAAAATAAAAACGACTTATTTAAACTGTTACAGCAGCAACAGCCGGAGCTGTTTACTTATGTTCAGGCCGGTCCAAAACAATCTTACGTCATCGCCAAAGAAAACATCCCTGCTTTCAAACAGGCTTTGGCGGAAAAGGGTTATGAAGCCCTTTCGCCGCGGGATAAATTGCATGAGGCGCAGGAAAAAGCCGCTGCCGCCCAAACGCCCGCAGAAAAGCAGAAATATCTTGCCGCGGCGCGCCAAATCTTCCGCGTCCTTAATCCGCAACTGGAGAAGCAAAACCTCTGCGCCACCTGCCAACAAAAAATTTCCGCCGGCCGCTGATGTTTCTCAAACGCACAGAATAAGCGCACACAGAATAAAGCGCACATACTAAAAAAGAGCTCCGCCAAGAGCTCTTTTTTATATCGCCAATATACGTTCATTATGCGCGTTAAGCCTTTTCGCCGCGGAGTCGCTTATATGCTTTTTCATAGCCGATGAGTGGCAACAGCGTTTTGAGCTCCGGCCCGTCCGCCAGTCCGGTCAGCGCCATGCGTATCGGGTGAAACAGCTCTTTCCCTTTGCGCCCGCTCGCTGTTTTAACCGCGTTAATCCACGCGCCGAACGTCGCCTCGTTAAATTCGCCTTTGGGCAGCAATTCCGCCGCTTCCGCCGTAAAAGCTTTATCTTCCGCAATCGGCGCAATTTCCTTATTGCATATATTATCCCACACAAGCACATCTTTAGCAATGTTCAGATTGCCCTTAACCTTATCCCAAAACGATTCGCTGACCCCGAAATTATCTTTCAATGCGGCATACGGCATATTATGCACCAGTTTGGTGTTAAATTTTTTCAATTCTTCTTCATCAAACTTCGGTTGAGCATGTCCGACTTTTCCAAAATCAAGCGTTTCCGCCAGCTCATCAAGCGCATAAAAAGGTTCAATCGCTTCCGATGTGCCGAGTTTGGCCAAAAACGAACATATCGCCATTGCCTCAATTCCCTCTTCGCGCAGTTCGCGCACGCCGAGGCTGCCGAGTCGCTTGGACAATTTCCCCTCTTTGCCGGTCAATAGCGGCAGGTGGGCAAACATCGGCACTTTCCCGCCGATAGCCTGAAACATCTGTATTTGCGCCGCCGTGTTGGTAACATGGTCTTCGCCGCGCACAATATGTGTAATCTGAAAATCCACATCATCAATCACCGACGGCAGATGATAAAGATAACTTCCGTCTTCGCGGATGATAATCGGGTCGGAGAGCTTGCCCGCCTCATAGCGGCAGGTTCCGCGCACGGCGTCTTGCCAAACAATTTCCTCGTCAATCAGCTTAAAGCGGTAATGCGGCTTGCGCCCTTCGGCTTCAAAGCGCGCCAAATCATCCGCTGTATAATGTAAAGCCTGCCGGTCATATATCGGCGGCAACCCTTTGCTCAAAAGGCGTTTGCGCTTAAATTCCAATTCTTCCGGCGTGTCGTAGCAGGCGTAAATCCGCCCGTCATTTTTTAACTTTTCCACCACTTCGTCATAACGTGCAAACCGTGCCGACTGGCGGGCTTCTTCATCCCATTTGATTCCGAGCCAGCCCAGCGCGTCCCGAATGCCGTCTTCATATTCTTTTTTGGAGCGCAGTTTATCCGTATCGTCAATTCTGAGCAACAGTTTGCCGCCCATTTTTTTTGCCCAAAGATAATTAAACAGCGCCGTCCGCGTGTTTCCGATATGCATCCACCCGGTCGGGCTGGGCGCAAATCTGACTTTAATCTGACTCATCTCAATAAACCTCTGTTCATTTTTTTCGTATCATCTTACCTTTAAATTTTATAAATTCAATCTTAAATTAGCCGAAATCAGCGCTGATAAATTATTTTTTCCTTGCAATTAACGGATATTGCCTATAAAAAAACAAACGAACACAATTTAATTTTTAGGAGATAAACACGATGCCTTCAGTTGTAAACGGCGATTTGTGCATAAAGTGCGGAACTTGTGCCGGTGTATGCCCGGTTGGCGCTTTCCATGTCTGCGATGAACAGTATGTTGTTGATCCGGATACTTGTATTGACTGCGGAGTCTGCATTTCCGAATGCCCGCAGAGCGCTATCACGTCAGATGACGAAGCGGAAGAAAAGTGGGTTAAGGTAAACGCCGAGCAGGCTAAAACTTGCCCGAGCGCTTAAAACAAACCGCAATAGTTGGAAAGGGAGGCTTAAAAGAGGGTATAACCTTTTTTAAGTCTTTTGTTTTTCGGGGGACAGTATGGCAGAAGACGCATACACAAAAGATTATCTGCTGGATAAAAAAGTAAAAATATTTCAGCCCGTGGACGGTTATCGTGCCTCAATAGACGCGGTTTTCCTCTCATCGCTTGTTGAAAAAGAAAAAATAACCGGCGGCGAGCGTATTTTGGATGTCGGTTCGGGAACAGGCGCGGTGTCGTTGTGTCTGGCATATCGTCTGGCAGAAAAAAAAGTGGATATAACCGGCGTAGATATTCAGCAGGATTTGGTGGATTTATCCAATCAAAGCGCCAATGCTAATGGATTCGCGTCATTTTTGCATTATCAATATGCGGATATCCGGCAAAAAAACATTTTTCCGCCGCTGAGTTTTGATATTGTCATTACTAATCCGCCGTATAGCGGCCATGATATGCCGTCGCCGAATATCAGCCGCCAGTTAGCGCATAACCATCAGGATTTTGATTTGTCCGGCTGGCTCAAATTTTGCCTGAAAATGCTACGCCCGAAAGGGGAAATATTTTTTATCAACCGTGTTGAGGCTATAAACGAGTCGCTGGCTGTTCTGCACAATCGCGCCGGCGATATCCGCATTTTGCCGCTATATTCCAAACCGGAGCAGGAGGCTAAGCGGATTCTCGTTGCCGCTAAAAAAGGCTCGCGCGGCATAACCAAAGTTCTCCCGCCTTTGTATACGCATAATGGGGACGGCTCATATTCGCCGCAAGCCGAGCAGATTCTCCGCCAGGCCAAAGGATATTTTGAAATAGAATAAAACGCCCTGCCGCAAAAGCAACAGGGCGTCTGACTGAAACCGTTCTAAAGTTAGAACTTATATTTAGCGTTAATCAAACCGGTATGGTCTTGGTAGTCTTCACGGAATTTACCTTCATAACCAAGCGAAAATTCAACATTATCGTTGACTTCCGCAGTTATACCGGCGCCAAATTCCATACCGAAACGGTCAAGAGCCTCACCGTCAACCGCATAAGCCGAACCGTTAGCCAAAGTTACGACTGAATTAACATCATCGTTAAACAAGTCGTAAGTCGCGGCAATGCGGGCTTCCGGCTTAATCAGCATACCATTGCCAAGCTCAAAGGTTTTGTTGACTTTTGCGCCGATGACACCGGTTAAGATGTCACTATCATTGCCGGAAACTTTTTGGTCAGCAGAATCGGTATAAGCATCCTGTTTGATGTGAACATAACGCAATCCAACCTCGGGCGTGAAGCCTAAACCGTTAACATTCATGTCATAACCGGTCATAGCCTGTAAACCAAAGGTTTCAACATCGTAGTCAGCTTTGACACCAACGCCGGCAACACTCTTGTCCTCGGAGTAATCAGACCAACCGTAGGTGGCGATACCATTTACATACCAGTTGCTAGGTTTATATTCGCCGTAAACAATTGCGGTGTGTGTATCAACATCGGTTGAACGCATAAAGCCGTCAATATCCGTATTGGTATAGGCATAACCCGCACCGATTTTGACATCTTTGTTGATGAATTTTTCAATACCGAGAGCAACGCCGGCAGAATCCGCATCAAATCCCTTGGCTTTGGATGTGTCATCCAGTTCAGAATGATTATACATACCCTGTACCCAAACCGCCGCATCAGGATTGCTGTCGCCCGAAGACATACCTTCACCGCCGGTTGAGATTGAGCCGCCGGTCAAGCGTGTGCTGACCGCTCCGAATACCTGATTAGCCGTTTCAGTCTGGGTTTTCTGCACCATCGGCGCAACTTCCGGAGCAACCGCAGTTAAAGCAGCCACATAAGCCTGTTGTGAAGCGCTGTCTGTGCTGCCCGCCAGTTCGGCAAATTTCTTGGTAACCTCAGCGGCAACCGGAGAACTATCCTCGGCGCTGACGTTGTCCCAGGCTTCGGCCGTCGCGGCATTAGAGGCTGTCCCTCCGGCTTCGGCAACCACATCGGAAGCTGTCGTTCCGTTTGCCGTTACCGTGTATGTGCCATCGCCATTATCTGCAAAATCATAACGGGAATTTGAGGTTAAATTGGCAAATTTGCCTTCAATATCAACTGTTTCATTGTCTTCAGGGTTAAACAATGTAATCTTCAAAGGTTCATCGCCTTCTTTTAATGCCGCACTGTTCAAATTCATATCAAGCGTGGTGCCGTTTTCGCTGATATTGACATAATTGGCGTAGATCTTGCCGTAAGTATCCTTGTCCGTAACCGTAAATTTCAACGTTGAATTATCTTTGAAATGAACGCCCTCGCCGGGATAATCCTTATCTCCGCCGGAATGTAAAGCATTTGTTCCAATATCAAGAGTTGCACCGCTGTCAACCCAAACACTGGAGGCACCACCGGCAAGTTCCTTATCATAGGTCAGTGTCCCTTTTTGAATTTCAAAAATATTCAATCCATCAATTTCACCGGTCACAGCTTCACTTAAGGTATGGCTGTCTTCAAATATCAAGCTGACCCCATCAACATTACCGTCAATTTTTGCATCTGAATTTTGAAAATATATTTGACTGCGGTCGTTTCCGCTAACATTAGCGTCTAAAGTTCCGCCCAAATTGATAATAGGTTTTTCTGTATTGCTACCATCATTAAGGGTAAGTGTTCCCCGCTCCACCTCATTTAAGCTATCGACATTATGGGTATAAATTCCCGCCGACAAAGTAGTTCCCTGTGCAATATTAAGAATCGCTCCATCTTGTAAAACAATCTTTTCGGAAGCAACTAACGCTACTAAAGAACCATTTGTAGCATCAATTGTTCCGCCATCAATGGTAAGTTTCCCTCCGGACGCAAGGTAGGAATTATTTAATTCAATCTCACTGTCGGTTGCAGTCAAATCATTGTCAGCCCATACGCCATACCAGCCGGAGTTTGTGGTAGAAGCGCTGAGTTTTGTGTTGTTAATCGTAATATTGCCGTTAGCCTCCAAATCCGAGTTGCTCATTGTAACCGTCGCACCATCCAACAATATGTTGGAGTTATTTGCCAACCCGTCAATATCGCTTCCTGCTTCCAAGACACTGCCATCTTTTAAGTTAAGTGTGCCGTTAACTGTAATATCAGTTGTTGGCGTATCTTTGGTAGAAGTTTTAATATTTGCGCCGGTCAGTGTTAATGTTCCTTCTTTGGTAACATTGATTGTGTTATAAGATACACCGGTTGATTCGGTCAATTCTTGATTATCTGTTACAGATAAATCAGGTAATGACTCCTGAGCAAAAGCATTATTGGCAGAAACTAAAGCCACTAATGCCGTTGTGATTAAAAGTTTGTTTCTCATAAGTGAACATCCTTTTTCTAACTAGTTAAAGAAAAACCCGCTTAATTCAGAGCGGGCGGATGTTCGAAAACCGTATAGACATGAACGGCTCGGCTTATTTGGCTGAGCCTTATTCGCCGACATCCGTCCATTGAACAAGAAGTCGGCACAATTTTTAAGTCGTGTGCACACGACTATGTCTATAAAAGGGTTTTCGACGCCCTTGGCAATCTCTTGCCTGCCAGAACAATACAAAGAAAAAGAAAGATAATCAAGTTAAATCATCAAAAACGCTCTGGAATTTTATAAATAAACCTCTTATAGTCTTCTTATAAAAGGAGAAAGTATGATAAAGATATTTGCAAGTTTGCTTTTGCTAACTAGTTGCGCCACAATCAGCGCCCCGCCTGAATATGTGTATAAAGAGATTCCCTTTCGGAATTTTACTCTCGCCAGCTGGCAAAAAATAACCGAACCGTTCGGTATTTACAAAATATACATTGAGGGCGATGGTCATGCTTTTAACGCCCATGGACGCGCGACGCAAGACCCGACGCCGCGCGGAAATTTAGTCCGCGAACTTGCCTTTGGCGACGATTCTCCAAATGTCGTTTATCTGGCTCGCCCCTGCCAATATATTAAAAGTCCGGTTTGTTCCAAACGCCATTGGACAACCGCCCGTTTTGCGCCGGAAATCATCAATGACGAATATGCAGCCGTCAAACAAATTGCCGGCGACAATCCGGTTGTTTTAATCGGATTCTCCGGCGGCGCTCAAATCGCAGGATTGATAGCTTCCGCCAAACCGGGATTAAATGTCAAAAAAATTATAACCATTGCCGGAAATCTCGACCACTTAGCATGGACACAATATCACAACCTGCCGCCGCTCACCGAGTCGCTGAATTTGGAAAGTTACCGCAAACAATTTGCCAAAATCCCGCAAATCCACTATGTTGGCGAAAAAGATGACGTGATACCGCCGATTCTCGCTTATGAATTTATCCGGAACCCAACCTTGATTATTGAAGTAAAAGATGCCGAACATAATTCCGGCTGGGAGAAAATTTATTCCGCTGTCTGGCAGGAAAAATAAAGGCAAAGATATGCGCTATAATATTCATTCCGTTTTTTTAACAAACAGCCGTTCTATATGCAAAATTAAAGCCCCACTTGCGCGGGGCTTGTTGTCTAAGCGTTTAATATTGCATAAATTTCATCAATAGACCGCGCCTTGCGCAATTTGTCGCAACTGCCCTCGGTCTTCAAAATACGGGATAATGCTGCCAGCGCCGTCAAATGGTCTGCCCCGCTGTTCTCCGGGCTGATGAGCATAAAGACCAAATCAACCGGTTTGCCGTCCAGAGAATCAAAATCAACCGGATCCTCCAATCTCGCGAACATACCGCAGACCTTATCCAATCCTTCAATTCTGGCATGCGGGAAAGCAACGCCTTCGCCGTATCCGGTTGAGCCGAGGTTTTCACGCTCCCAAACCGCGTCAAAAACCACACGTTCATCTATGCCGGATAACATTGCCAAACGTTCGGACAGCGTCTGCACCAACTCGCGCTTGCTTGCTGCCTGAACATTGTCAAGTACCGCGTTTTTTGAAATTATATCTGCAATATTCATTGGCTTATCCTCCAAGATTATTCATCCGCTTTAGGCTCAACCCAGCCGATATTTCCGTCTTTGCGGCGATAGACCATGCTGATATGGTTGTTAGCGCTGTTTCTAAACATCTGCGCACATTCATTGCTCAAGTCCATCAGCATTACCGCCTCGCTGACGGTGCATACCGGAATATTCGCGTCAGTTTCCGCAATCGTCAGCGGCGCATCTTCATTAACATCAACTTCCTCATCTTGCTCAACCAGCGGCAGAACAGCAGAATAGGCCAGCTCTGCCAGACCGATTTTGCTCTTATGTCCGCTGAGCTTCGTCTTATGCCGGCGCAAGCGAGTCGCTATATGCTCGTTAGCATTATCAAATGCCGAATAAGGGTCAGCGGCGGAACCGGAACCTTTCAACACAATATTCTTAACCGGATGCACGGTAATTTCGGCAGAAAAATCTTCGCCTTCCTTAGAAAAGGCAACAGAACAGCTTATCGGCGTGCTAAAATACTTCTCAACCGCCGCCGTAACGCCGGCCTCAACGTGTTTACGCAGTTTATCGCTGATATCAACCTGTTTTCCTGACAATGTAACAATCATCTTTTTCCCCTTTAATCAATTCTGTTTTTCTAATAAAATCATATCCTAAAAGACAACAAAGAGTCAATAAAAAAGCCGTGTTTATATTGAAAAATTATCGCCGAGATAAACTTTGCGGACTTCCTCGCTGGCAACAATCTCCGCCGGTTTTCCTTCCATAAGCACCGAGCCGCCGTGTAAGATATAAGCCCTATCAATAATATCAAGGGTTTCGCGCACATTATGGTCGGTAATCAAAACGCCGAGCCCTCTGTTTTTTAATTGTGAAACAAGCTCTCGTATTTCGCCGACCGCAATCGGGTCAATTCCGGCCAAAGGCTCATCAAGCAGGATATAATTCGGTTGTCCGGCCAAGGCGCGCGCAATCTCAAGCCGCCGCCGCTCGCCGCCGGAAAGGGCAATAGAAGGCGACTTGCGCAGATGCGCTATTGAAAATTCGTTTAATAACTCCTCCAGCATTGTCTGCCGTTGTTCTTTATCTTTAACCACGATTTCCAAAACCGCTTTAATATTGTCTTCCACGCTCAGATTTCTGAAAATAGAAGCTTCTTGCGGCAAATAGCCGATACCCATTCTTGCCCGCTTATACATCGGCATATAAGTAATATCTTGCCCGTCAATATGCACATCGCCGTAATCCGGTGTAATCAGCCCCGTAACGCAGTAAAAACAGGTCGTCTTGCCGGCACCGTTCGGACCAAGCAGGCCGACAGCCTCACCACGCCGCACATTAAGCGAAACGTTGCGCAACACGCTTCTGTTTTTATAACGTTTGCCGATATTGAAAACTTCCAGAATGGAATCAGCCTTCTGCACAGTATTAGCCATATCAGTCATCCTTATCTTTCAGAGTGCTCTCAATCAATTTGCCGGAGATTCTGCCTCCCTTTTTGGCAATCAGCCGGCTCTTGGAGGTATTAAAATCAGAAATGGCCTTATCTCCGCGGACAACATTGCCGTCTTTGGTAATGACCACGTCTTTTTCCAATTCGGCAATATTCTTTTTAATAAAATAAACGCCGCTTTTGGCCGTTGCCGTTCCGCCGTCTTGAGTTACCTTGACATCATCGTAAAAACGAAACTCGCTTTTGTTTTGGAAATAAATAGCTTTGGGTGCGGTAATAACGTTGTCGCCTTTATCAATGCGGACATCGTTTTGCAAAGTAAAAGTCTTTTTCGTTAAATCGTAAATCCCGGTCTTGGCAATGGCTGTGTAGCCGCTGTCATCTTTAACTTTGACATTCTTTTGCAGTGTAAAAAGTTGCTTTTTATTATCAAAAACGCCATAGTCGGCCGTTGCGGTATAGCCGTTTGTATCCACGATTTTAACATTGTTAAACAATTTGATTAACCCGCTTGCCGCATCATATTCTCCTTTGTCGGCAAAGGCTTTTTTCCCATCGGAAACAATTTCCGTATGCCCCTCGGCAAAAGCTTTCGTAACCTCAAACCCGCGCATATCCTTAAAATGCGCCGTAACCGTATCGCCTTTTAGTATGTCCGTGCCTTTTTTTATGGTAGCCTTAAGAGCGACAAACTTCTTATCGTTAAAAAACAGCGTTGCTTTTGTCGGCGAGCGCAGTTCTGCCTTGTCATTTTTCAAGAGTACGTTCTGTATCAGGGTTATTATGCCTTTTTTCTTGTCAAACGTAAATTTATCCGCTTCAAAATGCCCTTTTTCCCCATTGCCGACAACTTTCTCGTTGCCGTATCCTGCTTCGGTTGCAAAAGAATAAGTGGCACTGTTCGTTTTAACCTCCATCTGTTTATTGTAGTTGCCGACAACATCAGTATAAAGGTTCAGGAGCTTTTTATTCTGGTCAAATTCTCCTTTTTGCGCTCTTAGCGTAATTGTTTTGCCTTTATCAAAAGTTCTGGCGCGGGGCTCTTGTAAATCGTATAATTTCTTTCCGGGCTCTGTTTCCTCAACCATCTCCGCTTTCAGCGTGCTGAGCTGGTTGTCTTTTTCCGTAATTTCAAACACGGTATTTTTCATCCGGAATTTTTCAAAATATATCCGCTCTTCATCAGCCAAAACAAAAGTTGAGTCGCCGTTTGTATCAAAATCAAACAAAACAACGCCGATTCCCAACAGTAGGGCTGTTAAACACGGCAGAAACAGCTTAAAAAAACGCACAACCTTTGTCCGCCGCGTTGTATAAATCTTCTCTTCTTCATCTAAAAGATTTTTTTCGCCGCTGAAAAAACTGTCAATTTTCTGCGTGTCAAACAAAACTAGGCAACTCCGGCTTTCAGGCAGTCATGGATATGGATAACGCCGACCGGCTTCTGTTCTTGCACGGCAAAAATATTGGTAATACCGCGCCCGGTGTTGTTCATCATATTAACAGCGTCAACAATCAAGGCATCCGGCGAAATCGTCTTCGGATTTCTTGTCATGACGTTGGTAACTTTTTCCAAAATCAAATCAGGCGATTTATCGCGCGACATCCACCGGCGCAAATCGCCGTCGGTAATAATACCGGTAAGCTCACCTTTCTCGTTGATAATTCCGACACAGCCGAGCATTTTTTCGCTCATCACAAGCAAAGCGTCACGCATCAGTGCATTTTCATCAAGCAACGGCATCTCATTGCCTTTATGCATAACATCAGCCACTTTGCACAAAATAGCACCTAATTTGCCGCCCGGATGGCGCTGGCGAAAATCAGTAGCCGAAAAACCGCGCCGCTCCATCAGGTCAACCGCCAAAACATCGCCCAAAACAATCGTTGCCGTCGTAGAAGATGTAGGCGCTAAGCCAAGCGGACAAGCCTCGCCATTATCCGGCAGGCGCAAAACCAATGTTGAATTCTTACCTAAAGCGCTTTCCGGATTTTTGGTAATCGCAATCAGCGGAATATTGTGGCGTTTCGCATAAATTAAAATATCTGAAAGTTCTTTCGATTCGCCGCTGTAAGAAATGGCAATAATCACGTCATCGTCAGAAATCATACCCAAATCGCCGTGGCTGGCTTCTGCCGGGTGCACAAAGAAAGCAACCGTTCCGGTTGAGGCAAACGTTGCCGCCATTTTGCGTGCAATATGGCCGGACTTTCCCATTCCGGTAACGATAACCCGCCCTTTGCAATCTTGGAGCAAATCAAGAGCCTTAGACAGATTCCCGTCCAGGCTGTTCTTCAAAATTTCCAGCGTCTCTATTTCTTGGTTGATGGTCTCAACCGCGTGTTTTAAATCATCATATTGCAAACTATCGTTAGAAACCTGCAGGTTAGACATAGCATACCTCATCAAAATTACTCACTTGCGCCAACATTGACACAAATTTTCTAATTGTGCAAGCCTTATTTGTGAATATACATTTTTCTATTAGTAGGTAAACGCAAAAACTAAATATCTATACCTTCTGCTCAAAAACGCCGCGTTCATTTTGCTGCCAATAGTGCAAGTCGGCGTTTAATTCCCGGATTTGTTTCCAATAATTTCTCGCTGCATTTAATGAGGTTTCGTTTGTCCCGTCAAAAATATTTAAAACCCGTTCATATTGTTGCAGTACTTCAAGCGAAGGCATGGCACCGTCTGCCAATACCAGCAGAACCGCGCCGTTCGGATTATTTTCATCAGCAGAAATAAAAATAGGTTGTTCTTCGCTGAAACCATCTTTCTTGCTACCATGCGGTAAAAAAGATTCCTCATTGTATGTCCATAAAAGCGAATTAACAAAGCTGACACGTTCCTCCGTTCCAAGCTGGATTTTAATTCTTTTGCCGGTCGAATAAGCTTTTTCGCATAATTTCGGTAAAACTTGCTCCAAAGGCGAGCGCTGTAAATGGTAAAAATCAACTCTAATCATTTTCACTCACCGGTTCCACATTGGAATAAAAAATATTGTCAGTCCCTTGAATAAGCAAGGATATCGGCTGTTGCCCGCCGCTCACAACGGCATTCCGGATGCTGTCCAACAGATTTTCCGCCGTATAAATATCCGCCCTGTCAGCCTCAAGAATAATGTCGCCGATTTTAATCCCTTTACCGCTGAGAGGCGAAGTTTTATCTATTTTAACAATAGCCAGCCCGCGCGGATCTGCTTCTTTGACGGCAATTTTAAATTCGGAAATATAATAGACCTCGCCGTCTTCGCTACCTAACGAACGTTGATAACTGTTTTTCAGCGCTTGCGCCGTAAAGTCCTGCAATTTATCCGCCGGCATGTCCTGTATTTTGATAACCGTCCGAAACTCCTCGCCGTAACTCAACGCCTTAAGTCTTAGCGATTCGCCCGGTTGCATCGTTTCCGTAAAGCTCAAAAACGCTGCGACATCCGTTGCCGGAATATCGTTATAAGCGGTAATAATTTCTCCGACACGCATTCCTTCTTTGTAAGCTGTAGACGATTCGTCTATTTCCGTAATGACAAACCCGGCCTTGCCTGTATAGGAATCTAGACCGTTCGCCACAGAAAAACCGAGCCAGCCGCGCCGGACTTTTCCGCTTTCTATAAGCTGATTTGCAACCCAGTTGGCAACATTAGAAGGCAGGGCAAAACCGATTCCGCTGGCGCCTTGCGAAGCAAACAAGGCCGCATTAACACCGATAACTTCGCCATCCAAACTAAACATCGGCCCTCCGGAGTTGCCGCGGTTGATTGCAGCATCGGTCTGCAAATATTGCTGTCCGCCCAAGCCTATATCGCGAGACTTTGCTGAGATAATACCCTGCGAAACGCTTACGCCTAATCCGTAAGGATTGCCGAATACCAAAACCTTGTCGCCGATTCGCGCCGCATCGGCATTGCCGAAAACGACCGGCTTCACCTCTTTTAATGTTTTTCCGTCTTCTGCAACCACATCAATCTTCAAAACAGCCAAATCGCTTGGCGTATCAATGCCGATAACTTTTGCGGCGTAAATTTCATTTTCTTCCGTGATAACATTTATTTTTTTTGCGCCTTTAATAACATGGTTATTCGTCAGGATATACCCGTCCTCACGCACAAAGAAACCGGAGCCGAGCGCCTCACGCCCTTGCAATGCCGGGTTCAACATTAAGTTGTCAACCGCAGCGTCCGTATCGGCAACCGTTTCTTTCTCCGTTGAGATATTAACCACAGAGGGCATAAGCTGCTCAACTAAATCAGCGTATGAATCAACCGCCGCCGCCTTGTCGGCAAATAAAATCGCAACCATAAAACCGATAAAAAAGCGCATGGATATACCTTTACTTCAAAGATTTGCCGAAGAAATCAAAAAACTCGCCTTCCGGTGCCAAAACCATTGAAGTTTCATCATTGAAGGAATTTCGGTACGCTTCAAGCGAACGGTAAAAGGAATAAAATTCCGGATCAATATTAATTGCCTTATTCCAGATTTCCGTAGCCTTTTTATCGCCTTCGCCTTTTATCTGCTGTGCTTCCTTTTCAGCCGTCGCAACGGTAATCGTCGCTTGCTTGTCAGCCGTAGCGCGAATTTCTTGTGCCGTCTTTTCGCCATCGGCTCTGTATCCTTTAGCCTCGCGGATTCGTTCCGTCTTCATCCGGTCATTGATGGCTTGCGATACTTGTATCGGCAAATCTGCCCGGCGGATGCGCACATCGGCAACTTCCACGCCGATTTGTTTGGCATCGGATTTTACCGCCTCGCTGATACGGTGCATAATCTCCGTTCTTTTTTCGGATAAAAGCTCTTTCAGTGTAACGGTTGCTAAAACATTTCTTGCTGAGGAATTGACAATTTCTTGCAACCTGTTCTGTGCCTGATACTCAAAGCGCACTGTCTTGTAAAATGTCAAGGGTTCAACGATTTTATAACGGGAAAAAGTATCCACGTCCAAACGCTTCTTGTCTTTCAACACAACTTCCTGCGCCGGCGGTTCCAGATTAAGCAACCGCTTGTCATAGAAAACAACTTTTTGAATAAACGGAATTTTAAACTTAAGCCCCGGTTCTTGCACGAGTCGCACCGGCTCCCCGAATTGCAGGACGATTGCCTGCTCGGGCTGCTGGACAACATACAAAGACTGTATGGCAATAACAAGCGCAATCGCCGCGCTGATTAAGATAATATGCAAATTTTTTTTCATCATAAACTCCGCATTGTTTTTATTTCAAGGGCAAAATCGGCATCATATTTGAGCTCTTCTGCCCGGGCTCCATAATAACTTTCTTGGATTTTTTCAACACATCTTCCATTGTTTCCAGATACAAACGTTTCGCCGTAACCGCTTTGCCTGTTTTATAAGCGGTATAGACCGAAGAAAAACGCTGCGCTTCGCCTTCCGCTTTGTTGATGACCGCTGCGCGATAAGCTTCGGCTTCCTGTTTGCGCTTGATAGCTTCACCCTCCGCTTTAGGTAGAACTTCATTGGCGTATGCCTCTGCCTCATTCTTAAACCGCTCGGCGTCTGTCTTGGCGCGTTGCACTTCGTTAAAAGCGTCAACGACCTGCTTCGGCGGGTCGGCTTTCTGCAACTTGACCCGGACAATATTGACCCCGGTCTGGAATTTATCCAACAAACCTTGCAATTCTTTTTGCGTATCATTTTCAATTTTGGCACGGTCACCCGTAATCACATCTTCCATCTTGGATTGTCCGATAATTTCGCGTAAAACCGATTGCGCCGCCACCTTGACCGTCATCTCAGGCGTTCTTGTCTTAAATAAAAAATCTTGCGCGTCCTTAATATTCCAAACCACGGTCAGGTTAATATCAACAATGTTTTCATCGCCGGTCAGCATATGGCTTTCGGACAGGCCTTGCGAGTCGCTATATGAACTGTCATTAACGCCGAGGTTAATGCTGCGTTCTTTGCTGACGTTGACAATATAGACATTCTCAAGAGGATACGGCAAATGGTAATGCAGGCCGGCATCAGTCGTTTCAATATACTTTCCCAACCGCAAAACAACGCCTTGTTCGCTGGGGCCTACTTGGTAAAAGCCTGAAACAATCCATAAAAAAATAAGCACACCGACAAGAATTTTGAAAATTCCGCCGAAATTGTCATTGCTTTGCTGCATTTTGGAAATTCGTGTTGTAAAATCAACTACTTTCGGCCTGTTAACCGCTTGTTCATCCGAAGTATCCCATGGATTTATATCCAATACAGCCGTCTTATCTGTCATCTGCCACCCTCTAATCTAAAGTAAAAACAAAATTTAACGCTTGCCATAAGAAATAATATAAAGCATATATAAAAACAATATAGAAACAATTATATCCACACAAAGGGGAAATAAATGTCGGAAAAGAAAATTGAAGATTATGTCGCCGGGTATTTCGCACCCGAAAAAATAGTTTCGGCCAAAGAGTTGGGCAATCGGTTGATTGTAACGTTGAAAACAGAGGAAAATGCGGAAAAAAAGCAGAAGTTGCAAGAAGAGTTGGAAAAAAAATTTCCCGATAAAAAAATAAATATCGTATTTGTCCGCGAAAAACAGGAAACAGCATCTCAGAATGAAAAATGGCATATCAACGGCGTGAAACACATCATTGCCGTAGCCTCGGGCAAGGGCGGTGTGGGCAAATCTACCACGGCGGTAAATTTAGCATTGGCTCTGTCAAATCTTAATTTGAAAGTTGCGTTATTTGACGCAGATATTTACGGGCCGTCCGTTCCGATGATGTTGGGCTATGGACATCTGCCGCCCTCGTCTTATGACGGTAAGACTTTTCAGCCTTTCAAAGAGTGCGGCATAGCGTCAATGTCTATCGGTAGCATGGTGGCGGAAGATACCGCGCTAATCTGGCGCGGAGCCAAAGCCTGCGGTGCGATAGAGCAGCTGTTGACGGAAACGGCTTGGGGCGAAATTGACGTTATGGTAATAGATATGCCCCCCGGAACAGGCGATATTCAAATAACTTTGTCGCAAAAAATAGATTTTTCGGGAGCGGTTATCGTTTCAACCCCGCAGGATATCGCATTGATTGATGCAGTAAAGGGCTTAAACCTGTTTCGCAAAATCGGTGTTCCCGTTTTGGGAATTATTGAAAATATGAGCTATTATGTATGTGAAAAATGCGGGCACCGGGCAAATATATTCGGTCATGCGGGCGCGGAGAAAACGGCGGAAAAATACAATGTCGCTTTCCTGGGAGAGATACCTCTGCATTATGATATTCGGATAAATTCAGACGCCGGAACGCCGATAGTGCAAAGCGCACCGGATAGTCCGTATGCCGCAGCGTATGAACGTATAGCCGAAAAGGTTGCCGAAAAGCTTGGGTTGCATTCTTAACGGCGTGGCTATAGAGTTTCTTTATAAAATTCCTTGCGCTTTTTTCTGGTTTTCCCCCACAAGTTGCCGCATCCGTTGGCCGGTTGCCGTTGTGCTCGCGTCTGAAAATTGAAATCGCGGTGGAAAAATAGTGAGGTCGCTTTGGTAAAGCAGTCCATTGGGCAAAAGCCGTAAAAATCAACTTGTAAGAGGCCTGCCTGCTTCAGCGTGGCAATCGCCGCGGCATATTCATCGCTTTTGTTCGTCCGGTCGCTGTCATCTAAAATAATAAGCCCGCCCGTTTTTAGTCGGCTAAGTGCTGTCTGCGCACATTCTTTGCGCCTTTTGCCGTCAATAATGATAACGTCATACATCTTCATATCTTCACGGATGGTATTGGCGTATTCAGATTCGTTGCGCAAGCGCAGAGATATTCCGGCCTGTGTAAATTCGTTCAGCCATTTTTCATACCATTCGGGCGTATCTTCAACACTTGTAACCGTTCGGGCGCGGGAAGCCCAAAATAGCGAGGAATAGCCGCATCCGTATTCAAAAATATCTTTATCGGAAAAGTCAAATTGTTCTAAATACTCAATTGCCGGATAGGTGTACCACGGAATAGGACAACCGTCCTTATCAAGACACACCTGCTCCTCAAGCGTCCTGTCGTATGCAAAATCTTTCTGCCATATCTCAATAAATTTTGAAAACTTCAGACCGGGCATTTTTAAGCAAAAACTGAAAAATAAAGCCTTAAAACGCCGACAGCTTCGTCCTGGTTCTAAGGCTTGGTTACTTAATTAAATTTTCTTGCTTGCTTTATTAACATAAGCAACGGCAGCGTGTTCTTCGCAATAAGTCTGTCCGGTTTTAACGTGCTTGCCGCAAAAACAAAAATCATCATCGCGCGGATCGCCCAAAGGCCAACGGCAGGTATGATTATCAAGTTTGACTAAAGGAATATTCGTTTCCTCGGTAACTTTATTTTCTGCACTTCCTGATAATTTTTCATCTGAAACACTGAGCGGGGAAGAAACAGACGATTTTTTATTTTTTTCTCCTTTAGAGGGCTTTGCAGATCCTGTCGCTTTCTTATCGGCTTTCGCGCTTGGTGCTTTTTTTATCGGAGACGGACGCGCTGTCAGGCACAACCGATGAACTTTTCCGATAATGGAATTTTTCGTAACGTTGAGCGCTTTGGCAATCTGTCCGGTCGTCATCCCGCGATCCCACATTCTTTTTAATTCTTCAACAGCTTCGTCGGTCCAAATCATAGCCTTTCTCCATTGTATTATTAACCTTTTTAAATACCATAAACCGTTTAAATTTAAATTGCAAGTATAACGTTTTTTTAAATCTTATTCCGTACGCTTAAAACAGATACGAAGAGGAAACAAGATGAAAAAACTGATAGTTTTATTGTTGGCGCTGTTGCTTAATATCCCAAACGGAATGGCTAAGGCATCGGATTTTGACCGTTACTTTGTGGTTGATATGGATATGGAAATTCCGAACCTGAAAGAATATATAAAAAAAATTGGTTCATTAAAAGATGTCTACGATAAAGGCTATAACTCGCGTTATCGTATGGGTAGAAAATTTAATCAGGAGTTTGGTCGTACAATCCGGCTTTATGGTCTAAGCGAAGGGCGGATAAAAAACGACTACGAGGATGAATTGTTGGAAATTCTGAGCTGGCTCCCGAAAGAGGCCTACCAATACATTGGGCCGATGTTGCATCAGGTTCCCGGAATGTCGGAGAAAATATTGAATATGCCGGGGATTAAAGAAACAAAAAATAAATTTCCCGAGGATGTGGCTGAAAAATTTAAAGGAGTGGAAAATATTGAATTTTTATCTCCCGGTCTGTATTTTCTGCTCATGCCTGAAATATGGGGCGAAAAAAAGCCGGAAGATTTAGACCGTCCGCGGACAGTGCGGGTAAAAAAGCCGCGTATAAGTACGGAATTGCCTGATTTTCTGAAAGAAAAAATCAGAGAACCGCAAAAAAATGATGAAGAAGAACCGGCGCCGGCTTCCGCTGTGAAAGAAAAGTCTTCAAATAGCGGGAAAGGAGGCAGACAGGCACAGGCGCATGAATTGTCGTTGCGCACACTCTACCCGACATTAACATCTCCGCTGACTCCCAAAGATGTCGGAGCATTTGTTGCAACGTTGGATGATGTTGTTGAATTTGGCCTGAAAGACCAAATGCGTAACCATTCAAAACTAATACTCGGCGAAGCTCTGCTTAATATGTGGGAACAGGAAAATGGAACGGCTCTGAAACAAAATAACTTGAAAGACTTGGTCAATCCCTGCCAACGGCTGGTGTTAAAAACGCGCTTTGCCGGCATATATGATGAATTTGCTGCCGTTGTCATAAAACAAGGCTTTACGCCGGAGGAATGGGCATATACCTGTGATAAGACATTTAAAGCCTTTCGCGTAACGGAGGCAAATCAGGCGGTCGCCTATGCTGTCCGTTTCCATCGGCGCGGCTATTATGACCAATACATCAAACAGTTGCCGGAGAAATGGCAGGATGAAATGTATGCGGTTGAAGCCGCAATTATAAAAATGTATAATGTTTTTAAGGAAGACGTGAATACGGTTCGCCCGTATCAAAAGGAAATAGGGGAAAAAATGTTGAAAAATCGGGGGATGTTGCTGACAACACCGATATTCTACTAAAGTTTTTCAAAAAAACAGTTGCATTTCTCAAACGTCTTGTATATAAACACAAAAAAGTGTAAAACAACATAGAAAAGGTGGTCAAAATGGCACGTGTAACAGTTGAAGACTGTATTGAAAAAATCCCTAACCGCTATGAATTATTGTTGGTGGCGGCGCAGAGGGCTAAAGATATAGAATCCGGCGCTCCTATAAAAGTTGACCGTGATAATGATAAAAATTCGGTTGTTGCCCTGCGGGAAATTGCAGAAGACAAAGCAGATATTGAAGATCTGCAAAAATCTCTGGTTATGGGGTTGCAGAAACACGTTGAAGTGGAAGAGCCGGAAGAAGAAGAGCTGGAAATTATGGCTGCCGAAAAAGAACTGTCCGAATTGGATTCGCAGTTTGACGGCGATACAATTCTGGATACGGCGCTGGCTGACAGTATGCAGATACATGACGGCGATGGCGAAACGCTGGATGTAGACAGTGATAGCCTTGGTGACGGGGACGATATTTCGCTTGATGATGCGGATATTGATGATGACCTGCTTGATGGTAAGGATGATTTTGCCGATGATTTAGGCGACGAAGAGTAAAACGCCTGTATATCGCATAAATGCTGAAGATAAAAGCAAGATGTGTTTAAACATATCTTGCTTTTTTTTATTTATACGCTATAATCAACCAACGTGGGTGAAAAAGAGGTTATATGTTAAGACAATACGAACTGGTAGATTTAGTCAAGTCCTATGATCCGAATGCAGATGAAGAAGCATTAAACCGCGCGTATGTTTTTGCGATGAAGAAACATGGCGCCCAGCTTCGCACGTCGGGCGATCCGTATTATTCGCATCCGATAGAAGTAGCCGGTATTTTAACAAAATTTCGGCTGGACTGTAATTCAATTATAGCCGGCTTGTTGCACGATACGGTGGAAGATACCGATACAACGGTAGAGGAAATTAAAGATTTATTTGGCCCCCAGGTTGCCGCATTGGTTGACGGGGTTACCAAACTGGCCATTATTGAACAAAAATCCGGCTCCAGCAAACAGGCGGAAAATTTTCGCAAGCTTTTATTGGCGATGTCGGAAGATATAAGGGTTCTGCTGATAAAACTGGCAGACCGTTTGCATAATATCCGCACGTTGCATTTTTGTCCGGAAGAAAAACGTAAAAGAATAGCCAAAGAAACATTGGATATTTATGCGCCGCTGGCTGAACGTATCGGTATGCAGGAAATAAAAACCGAGTTGGAAGAAATTGCATTTGCCGAATTGCATAAAGAAGCGCACGATTCTATTGTTGCACGCTTAAATTTCTTGCGCGAGCAGGGAAGTAATTTAGTTCCGAAAATTATTCGCCGTCTGGAATTGGATATGGAAGAAAACGGCATTAAGGCTGTCGTAACCGGACGTGAAAAGTCGCCGTATTCTATATGGCGCAAGATGCAGTTAAAAAATGCCTCGTTTGAACAGCTGTCGGATATTATGGCTTTTCGTATATGTGTGGACGATATTTCAGCCTGTTATCAGGCACTTGGTGTTATCCATAGCAAGTATCACATGGTTCCTCGCCGGTTCAAGGATTATATCTCAACCCCGAAGCCGAACGGCTACCAGTCCATACACACCGGCGTTATCGGACCGGAAAATACCCGGATAGAAATCCAGATTCGCACGCACGAAATGCACGAGATTAACGAAAAAGGCGTGGCGGCGCATTGGGCTTATAAACAGGGGCAAAAAGTAGAGGGCAGAAGTTTTCGTTGGATGCGGGAGCTCTTGGAAATTTTGGAACAGGCGCAAAATCCGGATGAATTTCTTGAGAATACTAAGCTGGAAATGTATAATGACCAGGTCTTTTGTTTCACGCCCAAAGGCGATTTAATCGGGCTGCCTTTCGGCTCAACGCCGGTAGATTTTGCTTATGCTGTGCATTCAAGCATTGGCGATAAATGCGTCGGTGCCAAAATCAACGGCGAAATTAAACCGCTGCGCAGTGTGTTGCAAAATGGCGACCAGGTGGAAGTGTTAACCTCCAAAGCGCAACACCCGTCAACCGAGTGGGAGCGTTTTGTCGTAACCGGAAAAGCCAAGGCTGCCATCAGACGGTATGTTCGCGCCTGCAAACGCGAACAATTTTTATCTCTGGGCAAGGATATACTGGAAAAGCTGTTTAAACAGGAAAATTTGGAGTTTAACGAAAAGGCGATTACTGCAAATCTGCCGCATTTTGAAAGTGAAAGCCTGGAAGATTTATATGCTAAAGTCGGCGAGGGTTTAGTTACCGGTTGGGATGTGTTGCGCACGGTTTATCCGGCGTATAAACAATCCAAGATAACCAAGGTAGTTAATTCCATAAAGCTGTCCAAGCCTAAAAAGAAGAAAAACAATGCGCTAAAGATTGAGGGGTTGATAACCGGTATGGCTGTCCATTTTGCCGGTTGTTGCCACCCAGTCCCCGGTGACCGGATTGTCGGCATTGTAACCACGGGAAAAGGAGTCGCTATTCACGCGCTTTCCTGCAAAGCGTTGGAAAAATATGCTGACGAGCCGGAACGCTGGCTGGATATCTCCTGGGGAGAGGATGCCGAAACCGAATCGCATACGGCGCGAATTAAAGTGATGATAAGCAATGAGCCGGGAACGCTTGGCGAGTTGTCAAATTTGATAGCGCGCCAAAACGCCAATATAGCAAACTTGAATATTGTTTACAGGACGATTAGTTATTTTGAAATACTGATAGACGTTGATGTAAAAAATACGGCGCATTTAAATGACATTATTGCCGCATTAAAAGCCTCAAAGGTTGTCAGTTTTGTTGCCAGAGTGTAATAACGGATAAGGAGGGCTGATGTCCCTGATAAAGAGCATAGGGCAGGGACTGCAAAAGAAATGGTCGGGAGTGGTCGCAAAGCTCGATTCGCTTAAGGGAACGCCTGAAGAAATTTCCAAAGGTTTTGCTACCGGCGTCGCAATGTCATTTACACCGATGGTCGGATTTCATTTGCTGATATGTTTGGGCGTTTCTCGTTTGACCGGGCAAAACGGAGTCGCGGCTGCCTTAGGCACACTGGCCGGTAATCCGTGGACTTTCCCGTTAATATGGTTTGCGACGCTGCATTTGGGGGTAATCATCATGGGCGCAGACGCTCCCGTCCGGCTGCCGGAATTTAAAATGTTGTTTTCCGAGATGTTTCATAGTATTATAGCGCTAGATTTTAAGGCTTTTATTAGAGATGTCTGGCCGGTATTTTGGCCGATGTTTATCGGTTGCATTCCGTTTTATATTATTGTCTGGTATACAACTTATCTGGCAATCAGGAAAGTATTGCAAAAAACATCAACCACGGAAGAAAAGGAAGATAAATGATACTGGGTTTAGGATGTGATATAGTGCAGGTCTCCCGTTTTATGAAAAGCAGAGATTTTTTGCTGCGATTCGTTAAACGGTGTTTTACCAGCAAAGAAATAGATGAACTAGGGCAGAAAAACATATATGCGGAAGAAAAAGGCTTGATTTTGGCGGTGGCGACCAGATTCGCCGCCAAAGAAGCCGTTTCCAAGGCTTTAGGCAGTGGTTTTCGTTCCGGCATTACCTTAAAAGACGTAGAGATTATCCATGATGAATTGGGGTGTCCGAAAGTAAACTTATATGGTAAAGCTCTGGCGCGTGCTTTTTATGTTTCGCAAAATCAAAATTTTAATATGCACCTGACCCTTTCCAATGAGCAGGAGTATGTCAATGCCGTAGCGGTAATGGAAAGTATATAAAAAAAAGCTTCAAGCCATAAAAAAACCGGGCATATAACCCGATTTTTCTTAAATAAATATCCAAATTAACCCTGACGAGCCTTATACTTGGGCTCTCTTTTGTTAATTACATAAAGGCGCCCTTTGCGGCGAACCAACTTGCAACCTCTGACGCGCGCCTTCTTGGACTTTAAAGAGCTGTATATTTTCATTTTCTTATTCCTTACACAAAAGTTTGAGCGAAACATACGATACTTGTTTTAATTTGTCAAACATTTTTTTCGCTTGAAATAGATTTATTTGCCGGTATAATGGCAAAAACAGAAAACAGACGGTTTATGAGAATATGAAAAAAACAGCTTTTATCGGCGTTGTGCTATGCTTGTTGGCGGAGCAGGCGGACGCTTCAAGCTACTTGGAAGATGTTAAAAATCTTGGGTATATCTCCGGCGGAGGGCTGGCCTGCGGCGCTTCGCTTTATCCGTCGTATGAGTTTATCGCCCGTGCCTATTTAATATCCAAAGCGCGTTCAGATGCCGAGCAGGCGGAAGGGATGTATGAGTATAATCAGGCCAAAGCGACGGCGTATCTTGAAAAGCGGGGGAACGGATATTATGATTGTCCGGAAGTAAACCGCCGGTTTAACAATCAGAAAATATTAAAAAGCATTGTGTATAAAAACGGGATTATAAAGCTCCCGGACGGAAAAATTATCCGCCCGCGCCAGGAGTATGACGCAAGCCTTGTCTATAACCGCGATGAAGATGAGCGGGGCATGTTAAACAAATATTATGACAAGATTATCGCCCGTAAAAAAAGAAACGCCGAGAAACAGGGCATATATCAAAAAATCCGGCAGGAAGAAATGAAAGCCCGCCGCACGCTTTAGTCTTTACGATCAACAGAAAAGGAAAATATAATGGCTTCTTATCAATACATTTATGTTATGCAGAATTTGAGCAAAGTTTTTCCCGGCGGAAAAGAGCTGTTCAAAAATATCAGCTTGTCGTTCTTTCCCGGCGCCAAAATCGGCGTATTAGGGGTTAACGGCGCCGGTAAGTCAACCCTGTTGAAAATAATGGCCGGTGTGGATAAAGAATTTAACGGCGAAGCCTGGGCGGCTGACGGGGTAAAAGTCGGCTATTTGGAACAGGAGCCGAAATTGGACGCCTCTAAAACCGTTATGGAAAATGTTATGGACGGGTTAGGGGATACCGTAGCGTTGCTGAAACGCTTTGAAGAAGTTTCATTGAAATTTGCCGAGCCGATGTCCGACGATGAAATGAATGCTTTGATAGAAGAACAGGCTGCGCTGCAGGAAAAAATAGACGCCGTAAACGGTTGGGATATTGAACGAACCGTGCAGATAGCAATGGATGCCTTGCGTTGTCCGCCGGCGGATGCGGATGTAACCAAACTTTCCGGCGGCGAAAAAAGGCGCGTTGCCTTATGTCGCCTTTTGCTGTCCAAACCGGATATGCTGTTATTAGACGAACCGACCAACCATCTGGATGCCGAGTCGGTGGCCTGGTTGGAACACCATCTGCGCGACTATAAAGGAACGGTGGTAATGGTAACCCACGACCGTTATTTCTTGGATAATGTAACCGGCTGGATACTGGAGCTTGACCGCGGTCAGGGGATTCCTTATGAGGGGAACTATACTTCCTGGCTGGAACAAAAACAGAAGCGTTTGGAACAGGAAGCCAGGGAAGAAAGTGCGCGTCAAAAGACTTTGGCCAGCGAGTTGGAATGGATTCGCAAAAATCCTAAAGCCCGTCAGGCAAAATCTAAGGCGCGTATTAACGCCTATGAGGAATTGCTGTCAGAAACTTCTAAGGAGCAATTATCGCAGGCGCACATCAATATTCCGATGAGTGAACGTTTGGGCGATATGGTTATTGAAGCCAGAAACATATCCAAAGCTTACGGCGAAAAAGTATTGATAGATAATCTGTCATTCAAGATTCCCAAGGGAGCCATTGTTGGTATCATCGGGCCGAACGGCGCCGGTAAAACGACATTGTTCAGAATGATAACCGGACAGGAAAAGCCGGATTCGGGTGAAATAATCATCGGTGATACCGTAGATTTGGGTTATGTAGACCAAAGCCGCGATGAGCTAAATGCAGATAAAACAATATGGGAAGAAATCTCAGACGGGCTGGATATAATTGAGCTGGGTAAAAAACAAATATCTTCGCGAGCGTATGTCGGGCAGTTTAATTTCAAAGGAACGGATCAGCAAAAGAAAATCGGCCAGCTTTCCGGCGGTGAACGCAATCGGGTGCATTTGGCTAAAATGCTTCGTAAAGGAGCCAATGTCATTTTGCTGGACGAACCGACCAACGACTTGGATGTGGATACTTTGCGCTCATTGGAAGAGGGAATTATAAACTATCCCGGCTGCGTACTGGTAACCTCGCACGACCGTTGGTTTTTGGATAGATTGGCAACGCATATTCTGGCGTATGAAGACGAAGGGCACGTTGAGTGGTTTGAAGGCAATTTTGAAGATTATGAAAAAGATAAAATCCGCCGCCTGGGCGAAGAAGCTTGCCGTCCGCACCGTATTCGCTATAAAAAACTGGAACGTTAAAAACAAATACTTATCAGCAAAATAATCCTCTCGGAATTTTCCGGGAGGATTTTGCCGTAGCGTATGAGCAATTATAAAACAAAGCCGCTAATCAATTGCCCCTTGTCGCTATTGATTTTGAAAAACCAACCATCATATAGCATACTGTTTTCTTTTAAGATTTTCAAAGATGCCTGATTGATAATCCCGCCGCGGGTTAAACGGATGGATAGCCAATACTCATCGCCTTTGTTATAAATGCTGATTTGGTATAACAACCCGCCGAACAGGGTAATTTCATAATAACCGGATTTTTGATAATTTTGCAGATCAAAATTGGATGCGTGCTTTATTTCTTCCGCACCGAGATATAAAAAATTGTTAATTAGATTAAGAACATGCGGATAAGTACGGTTTTCCTTGTCATTACGAAAATCATCGCTTCTGAAGCGCCGATATACCTCAAAATTTTCAGAATGGACACTTTTAACAAAATCATTATCCCAGGCAAAAAGCGGCATCTGTACCCAATCCATAACATTGGAAGATAAAGAAAAGTCGCCAATAAGCTGATAAATAAATCCGTCATTGTTTAATCGTGCGTTATGGAATTTATTGCCATCGCGCAGCGGAGCAATGTCTGCCACATCAACAATATTGCCGTAAATGTCGCGGCTGGTTATATGAACGGAATTAGTAAAAAGAGTTTCCGCATAAGTGTCATCTCTGGCTTTGTCCGCCCGATATATGACCGTATCGCGAATAAGTTTGACCAAAGCGTTAACTCTGGTAAAAGAAGCATAATAATCATCAGCTTCCTTAATATGCCAAAAGCTGTCTTTTTTTTCAACGCTGACGGATTTGCCGTTCGGGAAAGTAATGGATATAGAAAAAATATCCGGTCGGCTTCGCGTTTGTTCAAAGAAATAGTTTCCGCGCGCAAGAGTACGAATATGCTCAACCCCGACAATACCTCCCCAAATAGTCAGAGGAGTCAGCAGAATTAAGAGTAAAAAAGCTATCTTAAAGTGTTGTCGTAGCATCAAGCAATCTCCTGATTTTCTGTTGTTTACGTTTTTTACCGATAAGCATACCTGCAAATAGGAGGATAAGCAGCACCGCAGGAACGGCAAAAATCAACACCAACGTTATTATCATTATAGAAGTTTGATAAGTAGAGGCAATATTTGACTGTATCTGATATAAATGGCTTTCCGTTTCATCAATACTCTGTTCAATTTTACTAATATCGCCGATATTTTTAACGGAAGCATATCCTTGTGATGCTAATAGGCTGTAAAAGTTTTCCTTTTTTTGTAAAAGAGAAGCTTTTTGTTTATCCAACTCATCGCTTTGTTGCGCATAACTGTTGCGAATATTCGCCAGAATAGCATTGCCGATGCTTGAAGTATTAAGTGCATAATGCCTGTATGTCAGAAACTTTTCCACATCATTGCCGGTGGCATAATCCATCAGCCGGAGGAAAAAGAGCATATTGTCGGCAAAGGGAATGGTTTGATAAAAATCGTGTCCCGCTGATTCGGCGGAAGTATACAGATAATCCTTTAACAAGTCGCTGTCAAAGATAAAAAATACCTTGCCTTCTTTGGCGGAAACGGGATGAACGCCGGTAGTGGACGCCGCAAAATCAAGATAATTGGAGGTATATTTTCCTGTTGAAACAACCGCAATTACATCATTTTTACCTTCTAACTGCAACAGCGGATATGTCTTGTGTTGTGTTGAATCTTTTGTTGTAATTGTCCCGGTGTCGCTTACCAAAATTGAGCGTATATTCTTATTTGTATCCGGCTGAATGGCCAGGGCAATTTCTGGTTCTTCACGGGTAAGAGTATCGGAATGTGCAATAATTCCGAAATTTTTTAGAAAAGCCGATACAGGTGCATCTTTTACCAAGCTTGGATTTTTGGGGTCGGCAAAAACAATCAGGCTGCCGCCGGACAAAACATATTGTTCCATCGCCAACAAGTTTTCCGAAGAAAAAGAATCCGGATTGATAACAATAGCTGCATTATATTCCGTCGGAATGAACAACGGTTTTTCCCCTAAATATTTTAGTTGGTAAAATTCTTCCAACAATCCTTGAAAAGAAAGCATTTCTTTCCAATCCTGCGTTGGGGCAAAAACAACAGCCTTAGGCAACGGTTTGCCAAACTGTCTGATGAGGCGCATAATATCTGTTTCAAGCAAGTTTTGCCGCAAATTGCTGAAATAATTAATTTGCTTGCGGTGTCCTTCATTATCGGAAAAGGTTGCTGCCATAAAATTTTTCTGCCCGAATTTATCTTCTTCAAACCATATTTCATCATCATAAATGAGCTGCCTTTCCAACTGGCTGAATGGCTCCACGAGAATAGTTTGAACCCGAATGGCTCCTTGCGATGTTTTTTCAATCAGCTGCAAAATCCGTTCAACGAATTCCGCATAAACAGCATAGCGAGAATTAGCTTCTTGACGTTTGCCTGCCGATTCGTATAAGATTATATCAATTCGTTTACTAGTGTTTTTCAAAAAATTGACATCTTCTTCTGGCAAAGTAAATTTTCCGTCATCTGTAACATCAAAAGTTTGTCTTTCCCAAAAGGAGGCGCTTAAACAGCTTTCGGCAAAAATTAACAGCAACAAAAAAGCAAAGGCGTAAAAAGAGCGCCTTTCGCGTGTATGAACGGCTTTTCGGTATTCAAGTGCGACAACGTTAAGCCAGAGAAACAATAAGATACCGGCTAAAAAATATAAAACGTTGCCAGCTCCCAAAACACCAGTCAAAAAAGCCTTATAATTATATTCAAAATTAAGCGCATCAAGAGAAATGCTGCCGATAGATGTCAGCCCTAATTGTGTAATAAAAAATAAGGCAAAAATGGTCGTAATGTAGCTAAGAACGTTATTGCGGTTCATTGCGGAAATAAAGCATCCTACGGCTGTAAAAAAAGCTCCGCTCAATAAAAGTCCGCAATAGCCGGAGATTGTCAGGCCAAAGTCAAGAACGGAAAGATAATCGGAAACAAAATATAAAAACAAAGAAGTTGCAACCATCAGGCCGAAATACAGGTAGGCGGAAAAAAATTTAGCCAGAACTAATTTGGTGTAACTGATAGGCTGCGTAAGTAAAAGCTCCAATGTCCCGCTTTTGGCTTCATCTGCCCAGGTTCGCATTGTAATTGCCGGGATAATCAGGGTTAGGATTATTGGCTGCAGGGAAAAGTAAGCATTCATTATTTCCGATTCGCGTAGGAAATAATCGCCGAGATAAAGCGCGGAAAAGAGGGAGAGGATATAATAAGCCGCAATAACAATATAAGCGCTCATTCCGCTGAAGTTAGCCGCAAAGTCTTTCTTTAATTGAACAAAAAATTGCATCATTTCTTTTTCCGTGTCTGTTGGCTCAAAATTCGAAAAGCCTCGCTTAAATCTTTATGGTGCGAAACTTTCTTAAATTCTTCAATGTCGGTATCTCGCAAAATAGCTCCGTCCGCAAGCATAATAACCCGATTCGCTACATTGGCATCTTCCAAAACGTGCGTGGAAACCAAAACAATATTTTTTTGCGCATAATTTTTTATAAATTTGCGTATATCATATTTTTGATTCGGATCTAATCCGTCGGTCGGCTCGTCGAGAATAAGTAATGTCGGCTTGTGTAATAGGGCGGATGCAATCTCAACCCGCTTCTTAAAACCTTTGGACAAGCTTTCAATTTTATCCGGTAAAACATCGGTAATTTTCATCTGCTCGGCTGTGGCTAAAATTGCTTTGTTATACTCTTGAATTTGCCAAATACCGGCAATCCAACGCAGAAAATCATAAACCGTCATATCGCCGTAAAGTGCTGATATTTCCGGAACATAACCGATGTGAGCCAACGCGCCGATTCTCTGCGTTTCAATATCGTTGCCGCAGATATTGACGGTTCCCCGGTTTGCACGCAAAAATCCGGTCATAATGCGCATCAGCGTCGATTTTCCCGCGCCGTTCTCGCCGATAAGGGCAACCACCTCGCCGGGGGCAAGTTTAAATGAAATATCTTTCAGAGCCTGCTTATCGCCAAAAGTCTTGGAAATATTTGCCACTTCTATCATACAAAACCCTCATCATCTTAATATGCTAAATTAACTAACAGAAAATGTTTAAAATTTTCACAATTTGCAATAAATCTTTAAAACATTGATGACAAAAAATTATTTATGGAGTATACAACAAACAGATTCGTCCGAACCAAAAAGGAGAGGCAAGTGGAAGAAAAATATTCAAAGGAAGAGCTTAAATCGATACGCACCGGCGCTATAACGTTGTGTGCTATCCTTGTCGGCGTTTTTATAACCGTGTCGCACAATGCTTCAATTGAAAGCAAAGGTTTGGGCGGGACATATAATCTTTACGCCAGCTTCGGCCGCACAGACGGCTTGAACGTTGGAGATGCCGTTCGTTTATCCGGAGTTGACATCGGCCGCGTGACCGCTGCAGAATTGGATAATAATTTCCGCACCAGGCTGACTTTGGAAATTGACAAGCATTATAAAATTCCGGATGACAGCAGCGCTTCAATCGTCAGCTTCGGTCTAATCGGCGGTAAATATGTGGAAATTGATGTCGGCGGTTCGGAGGAATATTTGGCGCCGGATTCGCAAGTCGGTTACACGCAGGACGCAATGGTTTTAGAAGAATTGCTTGATAGGATGATATCAATAGGTAAAAGTAAAAGAAAAGCGGAAACGCTGCAAGTTGAAGAGCAGGTAAAGCAAAACGAAGGAGATTATGATGAATAAAAGACCGGTGGAAACAATTATGGGTTTGGTCGTATTGGCCGTGGCAACCCTGTTTATGATGTTTGCTTATCAGGTATCGGATTTGCAGGTTGTCAAGGGGTATGAAATTAACGCCAGATTCTTGAAAGTTGGCGGACTGAATACCGGCGCCGATGTTCGCATTAACGGTATCAAAGTCGGAACGGTTTTAGCGCAAAAAATCAATCCTGAAGATTATATGGTTGATGTCAAAATGAGCTTGATGCCGGATATCGTATTGCCGGCAGACAGCACAATAACAATTGCCGGCGATGGCTTAATGGGGGATAAGTTTGTAAAAATAGAACCGGGAACTTCTGCGGAAAAACTAATGCCCGGCAGCACGGCGACAAATACGAAAGATGCCAAATCTTTAGAAGATATGGTTGGTGAAATAATCTTTATGGTAACGGGAAATGATGAAAAAAATTAAGAATTTGCTGATAACCGGCACGGCTGTATCTTGCCTGGCGGCAACAGTGGCTAACGCTGCGGAAATACCTACTAATGCGGCGATAATGCAGGCGATGGACAAGGTTACGGGACGGATAAACAAAATAACCGTTCCCGTTAATTCAAAAATTGCGTTCGGAGATTTTTCATTGGTCTTGCGCTCTTGTAAAACGCGTCCTGCCGAAGAAACGCCGGAAAATTTTGCTTTTGTGGATGTTGCAGATAAAAGTTTTGGTACGGAAGAGTATAATATTTTCCGCGGTTGGCTCATTTCTTCAACTCCCGGCATAAACGCCATTGAACACCCGATTTACGATGTCTGGCTGTTGGAATGCGTAAATGCTGATGTTGAGGGAGCAAAATTTTTAACGCCTGAAGAGCTGGCTGCCCGTGACAATCTGCCGGGCAAAGATGTAATTCTGGGCAAGGCAGAGCCTGAAATTAAAATCCCCGATGAAGAAATACAAAAGCCCGAAGAAAAGGTTATCCATATTAAAGATTTTACTCAGCAGGACAGAGATATTGAAAAAGATATAAAGCCGGCTCCGACTTACATCTCAGAGCAGTCCGCCGCTTATGTGAGCGATATTCCGGAAGGTGAGGAACCGCAAAATTTGTTGCAGTTTATGCAAATACAGGAAGAAACGGCAAAACCTGCGGATGAAGCCAAAAGTGGGAAAAAAGCAACAGCAGACACTAACGCCGAAAATGAATGGGATGCTGAGATAGACGCCGAGCTTGAAAGCCTGCGCCAAAATTAATTTCAAAGCATACTGAAATAGACGCAGGAAATAATCGTAGCATAGGCAAGAGCGACAGCAAAAATACCGATTTGCTGTCGCTTATTTGCGATAATGCGCAATATCATGCAGATAAAAATAATTTCCGGCAACAAAAGTTGTGCAAACAGGCGGTAATCCGTTGAGCAGGCGTAGGGGTAGTCCATCGCATACTTAAAGCCATAACTCCAGACAGTAACATATTGAATAAGCCAAAAGACAATAAAAGGAAAAATCAAAGAGGGCAGACGCTTTATTTTGGGCAGCAGAACAATAAGCCCTCCTAATACGAGCGGCTTGATTATCAAATTAAAAAGATAGATAAAAAATGCCGGATAATAGGCCAAAGAGCGGTGGATAAAAGGATTCCATTCCCCGAAAAGTTCGGTTTTCAATATAGCCAGCCAGATATTCGCATCAACCGATGCCGGCACGCTCAAAAAAGGGGAAAAGAGTTGTGAAAAATCGCTGATTCTTTCTGCGAAGGACAGATGCTTAAAATTCTGCCCCCATGGTGAGGTGTCCGGAACATTATAAAAAGGCATATCGTATAAAATATGGTTGCGGATAACCCACAAAAGCGATAGCGGAACGGCAATGATGATAAACAAACATAAACCTTGGTAAATATCAGCTCTTTTCTCTTTATTTTTAATCAGCTTATAAGCAAATAAAACAGATAAAGCCGGAACCATCATCAACATAGATAACTTGGTCAATACGCCGGCGCCGAAACACAATGCCGCATAAAGCAAATAAGCGGTAAAGTTTATTTTATACCAACGCAATACAAAATAAGTAACCGCTAATCCCCAGAATACGACGGGCGCATCATCGGAGATGTAGCCGGAAAATAGAAAAAGCGTCGGGTGAAAAGCAAAAAGCGCAACGCCTGTGAGAAATAAAAAATAGGGTAGTTTAAGCTCTTTCAAAATCATTGCCGCAAGGATGGAAGAAGCCGTAACATAAAATAATGATACATATTGTAAAAGCTCGCCGGCAAGCACGGGAGAGCCCCAAAGAGTCAAACTTAAACGGTATATATGCCCGCTAATGAAAAAGTGCAAAGGCTGATGAAATAAATAATACATATTCCAGGGGTTAAAATCGCGCCAATTAAGACCTTTGTCTGTAATTTCTTGCATATAGAACAAAATGCCGTTTAAATCGTGCTGCCGCACTTCCAGGGCGGTAGTTTGTATATAATAGAGATGGCACAAAAAAGCAGCCGCAATAATCGCAAAAGGAAATACGGCTTTTTCTTTTCTTCTAAAATAGACCAAGGTTGCCAGTAATGATAATTCCGCGCCGGTAAGAAATAAAGGCTGGGCAGGAAAACAAAGCAGATAAATAAGGAAGAGTAAAGCCCCGGCAAGCAGGATAATAAGACGCTGGTTGAAGTCGGCTCCGCATAAGGCGAATATGCTTCCTATAAGCAAAAATGAAATCTCCTCGCCGGTAAGCATATCCGAATTAAAAAATATGCCTGCCGTAAAATACAACAGCAGGCAGATAATTCCTGTCAGCCTCAAGGGATAATCCAAAACCTTATTCAGCACGGAAGCATCCCCTTAGATATCATCTTTTGCACAGGGCGCACCCGGAATACATTTATGATAAACTTTTGCTCTTCTGTATCCGGTAAGTCCTTTATATTCCATTGTCTGAATATAAATATTGTCAACGGTAATGGTAAAGCCCAAAACAGCCGAATTACCGGACTTATCCATAGCATAAACTTTAATCTTATGTTTTCCTTCATCTTCTAAAGTCGGACGTCCGGTAAACGTGTGCGTTTTCTCGTCATATTTCAGCCACGCCGGCAATCCTGCGTCGTCAAGAGAACCGGCAACCGTCGTATATTCGCCATTCCACTCTACGGTATTGAAAACTTCATCCGGTATTTTGATGTTGACTTCCGAACCCGTTCCCACGGCAATATCCGGCACCAGCGTCGGGGAAGAAATATCAACCGGCGGTTTTCTCTCGGAAAGTGTCGTGATTGCACCGTCCGGGCGGGTTATAAATATGCCGTCCTGCCATTTATCTAAAGTTTTCTTAATTTGAATAGCTATCAGCGAGGGCGATTCGTTCAACATTTCCGACGGCACCGCATCCATTCCGATGCTGGCATATAATTTACCGATAGCCTCTTGCACGTCAATATAAGCCAGAAAAGCCTGCGCCTCGTCAATAATCGCCTTTGCCGATTCCAGATGGCTGACAGCTTTGTCGGAGCCTTCTTTATCCGTAATATCCTCGGCAATATCCTCAGAAGTTGTCGCAACACTCATATTCAGCAAGTATTCTTCTACCGCGGATTGATACATCGCCCATGCCAGATAAACCTGATTCAAAACAATGTTCGTCATTCTTTGTCTGGCCAGCGAGTTATAAGTGCTGACTCCGGGATAACGCACGTCTTCAAAGACAGTCATCGCCAGATCGTTGGATTCTTTCGACCATTTACGATTATAATAATTAGGGTCTTGCCGGTAATCGCTGTTATTGACATCGTCAAAATCTTTAATAACCAGCTCCAGCTCGCTCTTATCCGTTATATTGTCAAAAGCTCTGAGTTCGGGACGATTCGTCAACGCCAGCCACTCCAGCTGTTGTATTTTTGCCCGCATGGACGGAATGGCAAAATTGCCATATTCGGCACCCGCCATCTTTATTTCCGTTGATGGGTAAAAACCTAAAAATCCGGCAAATTCGGCTTGTGCCGTATCAAACTTTTTCCGCAAAGCAGCTAACTGCTGAATGCTTTCCAGATATTTTCTCTTTTTGAGCAGCAGATTCGTGGAAGGCGTCTTTCCCTCTTTCATCATTTCGTTTGACCGGGCGTTTAATTCATCAACCACGCGCACCAGATATTCGTTCATATCGTCAATAACCGGAATCAGGCGCTGCGCAGCCAAAGCTTTCCAATAAAGAGAACGAGCCTCTTGCAGAATGTTATTGATTGCTTTTCGGCTCTGCTCTTGTGCGGCAATTTCCGGCGCAGCCAAATTATTCTGATAGTATAAAGAAGAAATATCCAACAAATTCCAAGACAACTTCAAGTCCGCCGGAGTAGCCGTTGAGTTCATCGTATTATCGTATCCGAGATTCTCCGCCATTGTCGGTAGTGTCATCGGATTGATGTTGCTCTTGACAAGATTTTCCTGATAGCTGGCCAGCCGGCGTGTGTAATTATATTTGAGAGCCAGCGCCATCGCCATATACATATCAATCGGGCGGGATATTTGGGAAGGCGTCCCGACATACATATTCTGCAAATCAACGTCCGCACGGACAGCTCTGTCCCAATCGGAATAATATGCCGACATCATCGGCGCTTCAACCACCGGAATTTCCTGCGTCTTTGTTGTTGAACAGGCCGCCAACAGCCCGGCTGCGCTCCCCAAAAAATAGATAAGCTTTTTCATCAGATTTTCCCTCAAATAATACCGTTACCTAAACATTTACACTAATTATTTTTTAATTGGTAGTATTTTATTTGATTTTATACAACTTTAATGTAAACTATACGGAAAAGAAACCGACAGGGAGAGGGTGGTAATGTTTAATTTATTTTATACGCTGTTTAAATATAAGGAAAAAGCGCCTAAAGATGAACTTGGGTATTATCCCGAAAAAGTTGATGTTCGCGCGTTTCCCGAGCGCCGCTATTTATGGACGTCGCGCTTTTTTGTCGTTGTTTCTTGTTTGAGTTTGTGTGTTAGTATGATATTAGGCAGTGTCTTATGCATTATGATACCTTTGAAGAAAACAAAAATTATGCCCTTGCAAATAGATTACAACCGCTACCAGATAACAAGGATGGAGCCGGCGGAAAGTGTCGCTTTTGCCGGCGACCTGGCCACGGAGAGCCTGCTAAACGATTATATAGTCAAACGTTATACGATAGGTGATGATTTGGCGGAAATGGAACATCGTTTGGGGCAGGAACAGTTTATCTATCTGGCATCATCAAATGACGTTTATCAAAATTTTATGAATACGGAGTATCCGTATTTTATCATGTTGCAAAAACAGGGTGTTCGTAGGACTGTCGTAACGACGATGATTTATCCTGTTTCATTTGATTTCTGGCAGGTACGTTTCAATCTCATAGAGCATATTCCCGACAGGCAGGAACCCTTAATCAGCTATTGGATTGCAACATTGCGGATGAGCTTTAATTTTTCTAAATATCTGGATAACAAAGAGCAGGGAATGATAAACCCGTTTGGTTTGTCTATCAGCACCTATGATCTGTCCTATATGGGCAACAATGTTAAGAGCAAGCGGGAATAATTTGATAAAAAGCTTGCTTTTGTTTACGATTTGTTGATGATATGGCTTATAAAGTAACATTAGTTTTTACAATTTAAATTAAAGGTGTTAGGGCAGATGAGTAAAAGCGCTTTGGAAGTTTATGATAATACGCTTGTTCCGATGGTTATAGAGCAAACCTCGCGCGGTGAGCGTTCTTTTGATATTTTCTCCCGGCTGTTAAAAGAGAGAATAGTATTTTTGACCGGCCAGGTAAATGATGAAGTTTCGGCACTGGTTTGCGCGCAGTTGCTGTTTTTGGAGTCGGAAAATCCGAAAAAAGATATTTTTCTGTATATCAATTCTCCTGGAGGCGTTGTTTCCTCGGGCTTGGCGATGTATGACACGATGAAATATATATCATGCGATGTGGCAACGTTATGTATTGGGCAAGCCTGCTCCATGGGGTCGTTTTTATTGGCAGGCGGCACCAAGGGGAAACGTTATTCCCTGCCGAATTCCCGTATTATGATTCATCAGCCGTCCGGCGGCGCTCGTGGTATGGCGTCGGATATTGAAATTCAGGCGCGTGAAATTTTGGAATTAAAAAAGCGTCTGAATAAGATTTATGCTGAAAATACCGGCAATAAACTGTCCGTTATCGAAAAAGCGATGGATAGGGATAACTTTATGAATCCGGAAGAAGCCAAAGAGTTCGGTTTGATAGACCATATTGTAAAAAATCGTTTGGAAGTAATCAAATAGGAAAAAATTATGACTGACAAAACAGATGAAGACAAAGTATTGCACTGTTCTTTCTGCGGCAAAAGCCAGAACGAAGTAAAAAAGCTGATTGCCGGTCGCGGCGTGTATATTTGCGACGAGTGTATAGAAGTTTGTATCAACATTGTATCGCAGGAAGTTAAGGAAGAAAAAAAAGCGGAAGAAGCGGCGATTCACGAGCATTTGCCCACGCCTTCCAAGATAAAGGAATTTCTTGACCAGTATGTTATCGGGCAGGAACACGCAAAACGCGTATTATCCGTTGCCGTCTATAACCATTATAAGCGGCTGAACAATAAGCAGCAGAATCCGGAAATAGAAATTTCCAAGTCAAACGTTATTCTCATTGGCTCAACAGGTTCGGGAAAAACGCTTTTAGCGCAGACCATGGCGAAAGTTTTGGATGTGCCGTTTGCGATTGCTGACGCGACCACGTTGACCGAAGCAGGCTACGTTGGTGAAGACGTGGAAAATATTGTCTTAAAGCTCGTGCAGGCGGCCAACTATGACATTGAAAAAGCCGAACGCGGTATAGTCTATATTGACGAGATTGATAAAATTACCCGCAAGACGGACGGGCCGTCCATTACGCGCGATGTTTCGGGCGAGGGCGTGCAGCAGGCTTTGTTGAAAATAATTGAGGGAACGGTTGCCAATATTCCGCCTCAAGGGGGCAGAAAACACCCGCAGCAGGAGTTTTTGCATGTTGATACGACAAATATCCTGTTCATTTGCGGTGGCGCTTTTGCCGGGTTGGAAAAAATTATCGGCCGCCGCGGGCAGGAAACATCAATCGGCTTCGGTGCGCAAATAAAAGATGTGGAAGAAAAATCCTTAGGCGAAATCTACAAACAGGTTCAGCCGGAAGATTTGCTGAAATACGGTTTGATACCGGAGTTTGTCGGCCGTCTGCCGGTTATTGCAACCTTAGATGATTTAAACGAAGAGGCGCTGATAAAAGTCTTGACCGAGCCGAAAAATGCTCTCATTAAACAGTATAAAACGCTGTTTGAAATGGAAGATGTCCAACTGACCATAACCAATGACGCACTTATTGCCATTGCGAAAAAAGCAATTGAACGCAAAACCGGGGCGCGTGGTCTTCGGGCGATTATGGAAGAAAACTTGCTTGATTTGATGTATGATATTCCGGATAAAAAGGATGTAACCGAGATTGTGATAAATGCCGATGTTATCAACAAAGGCGCCGCGCCGGAATTTATTCGCAAAAAGCATAAAAAAAGCGCTTAAAATAAAACTTAAGTCAAAAAGTAAGAGCCGCAGTCTTTGCGGCTCTTACCGTTTCTACAAGGAACATATCTATCTAAATCTTTTAACCCCGTTGGCGATTCGCATAAAGGCAAAACTGGCGGCTTCTTCTGCCGGAATATCCGTCGTCTTACACTCGCGCTCGGTTTGGTATAACAGCGCCAACGCGCTCATAATCCGCCCGCGGTTCCAAACCCTGAGCTGGCTGGCAAAAGCCGGCTTGCGGAAAAAAATCAGCGGCGGCCGCAACGAACCGACAACCCTGTCAGCCGATTCGCCCTGTTCCATTTTGACCGCGCAATCCAGCAGTTTTAAAAAATGATAACAGACCGTCCGCACCAGCGTAACCGGATTTTCGCCCTCAAAAATAAGCCGGTTATAAGAGGCAATAGCTTTTTCCGTCTGCCCCTGTGCAATAAAATAGCATAAATCCTCTTGTGATGAGGCAGATGTATCGCTGATGACCGTCAAAACGTCTTTCGTTTCAATATCTTTTTTATCCCCCATATAAGTAATCAGCTTTTCCAATTCATTAGCGCTGATTTTTCGGTCATTGGAAAGGCGGGAGCATAAAAGTTGGAAAGAAGTGTTGTCAATGCGTAATCCGTTCTTGCGAATAAAATCAGATGCAAAAGCGGATATATCCTCATCTCTGTCGTCATAACAGCTGATGTGATAAAAAGTATCCTCATCTTTGGCAAAAACCGCCAGCGAGTCTTTGGTCTTCAGCGAATTGGACATGATAACCAATAACGTATCCGACGAGCTGGACGTCAATAATTCTTTAAGCGGTTTTGTCAGCAGATTCGTTGCATCTTTAATTACCGTTACCCGCCGACCGCCCATAAGCGATTGGGCGTTAAACTCGGCATACAAAGCGCCGACATCGACCGAAACATCAGCCATATCAAGATAGCTGACATGAAAAGCATCGTATATATCCGGCGAAACGGCTTTAATAAATTGCTGCCCTAAAGTGGCAATCATACCTTCGTTACTGCCATACAATAACACGCCGCGAATTTGCGGAGAAAGATTCCTCGCCAAACGTTCGGCTTGTTCGGGCTTAATATTCATTCGGATTGCCCCGCTGCGTTTGCAGAGAATGGAAATAAGCGCCTAACCGAAGCGATATATCGTTAGCGATAATTTTGGCCGCGTTCTTCTCAATCTTCTTTTGCGCAAACGTTGTAGAGTAGGGGTCGCGCAAAATATCATAGCCGGTATAAGCAACGCTGTTGCTGTTGATTAAAGTCTTATGCTCCATATTTTGCAAAACGTAAGATACTTTATAGATAACTTTTTTCCGCGTTGCCGTAATATCGTTCCGAAGCGCCTGGTCTATTTCCTGCTTGTCAATTTTTGTAACTTTAAGAATATACTTTGCTTCTTTGGGTTCACCTTTCGGCGTCAGCTTATCTAACAAATCGTTGCGGATAAGTTGCCCGATTCTGTCTTGGATAAGCTCAATCCTGACGCTTGCCATTTCTTCTTTTATGCCGGTATCAAACTTGTTGTCATAATACCAGCCGCTGGAAGATGTTTTTTCCACATAAAGCGGCTCAAATCCGCATGCCGTCAGCATAAGGACAACTGAAAGCAGAGTATGTATTCTGTTACAAGACAATATTTACAATCCTGTTTGGTACAACGATGATTTTCTTTGGTTCAACCGTAGCAAGCTGCTTGGCGACATTTTCAAGCGATTTTGCAATCTCAATAACCTTATTGCTGTCGCAATCCCGTTCAACTTCAATCGTCCCGCGCATCTTGCCGTTAATTTGCACCGCCACGGTAACGGTGGTATCTTTTGCCAATTCCGGATCGCCCTTAGGCCAGCTCTCTTTGACAATAAGCGTATTATAACCCATGCGCGCCCACATTTCTTCGGCAATATGCGGCGCAAACGGCGCTATGAGCTTCAGTAAAGTGGCATACATTTCTTCCGGAATTTCCGGCAGGTTGGCAATGTAATTAACGTATGACATCAATGAGGAAACCGCCGTATTAAATTTCATCTGCTCAATACGTTCGCTGACCTCAATAATGCACTTGTGCGTCATCTGCAAATCTTTGGCAGACGGCGCGGCTTTGGTAACCTTGCCGAATAAGGAGAAGATTTTGTTAACAAAACGGTAAACGCCGTTTAAGCTTTCGTCAGACCACATCGCCGTCTGGTCAAACGGTCCGATAAACATCTCATACATTCTGAAAGCGTCTGCACCATAAGTGTCAATAACTTCGTCAGGATTGATGACATTGCCACGCGACTTGGACATCTTAACGCCATTTTCCGCCAAAATCATACCGTGCGAAGTCCGCTTGTTATACGGCTCCTTGGTGGGAACCAAACCGCAGTCGTATAAAAACTTATGCCAGAAACGGGAATACAGCAGGTGTAATGTCGTATGTTCCATACCGCCGTTATACCAATCCACGTTCATCCAGTAGTCCAATGCTTCTTTGGAAGCAAATTCTTTATCGTTGTGCGGATCGCAGTATCTCAAAAAGTACCAGCAGGAACCCGCCCAGTTCGGCATTGTGTCCGTTTCGCGCCGTGCCGCACCGCCGCATTTAGGGCATGTTGTATTAACCCAGTCAGTTACTTTTGCCAGCGGGGAGTCGCCATTGTCATTCGGTTGAAAATCAGAAATTTCCGGTAATTCAAGCGGCAATTCGCTTTCCGGTATCGGCTGCCAGCCGCAATGCTCGCAATAAACCAGCGGTATCGGTTCGCCCCAGTAACGTTGGCGTGAAAATACCCAGTCGCGCAACTTGAAATTTACTTTTGCTTCGCCAAACCCGTGCTCATGGGCATAATCCGTTGCCGCCTTAATTCCGTCTTCTTTGCCTAAACCGTTCAAAAATCCGGAGTTGATATGAACGCCGTCTTCCTCAAAGGCTTTTTCGGAAATATCGCCGCCTTCCAAGACTTGCACAATCGGCAGATTGAAAACTTTGGCAAAATCATAATCGCGTTGGTCATGCGCCGGCACAGCCATAATTGCACCGGTACCGTAACCTGTCAAAACGTAATCGGATATGAAAATCGGGATAAGTTCGCCGTTAAAAGGATTCTTTGCTTTGATACCCAGCAATTCAACGCCTGTTTTTGAATCTCCGGAAGTCCTCTGCAAATCGGATTTTTTTGCCGTTTCGGCAACGTATGCGACAATCTCCTGCCAGTTGTCAAACTTATCGGCTAATTCTTTGACATATTGATGTTCCGGCGCCATAACCATATAAGTAACGCCAAAGGCCGTATCGGGACGCGTGGTAAAGACCTTCAACTTTCTTCCCAGCGATACGCCGTTGTTGTCTGTGATTTCAAAGTCTAACTCCGCCCCGTCCGAACGTCCGATCCAGTTTATCTGCTGTGATTTTACCCGGTCAATAAAATCAAGACCTTCCAAATCGTCAATCAATCTGTCGGCATATTTGGTAATCGCAATCATCCATTGTTCTTTGTCGCGTCTGACAACTTCCGCGCCGCAACGTTCACAACATCCGTCAACGACTTCTTCATTCGCCAGACCGACTTTGCATGACGGACACCAGTTAATCGCAATTTTTGCCTTATACGCCAATCCTTTCTCAAAAAGCTTCAAAAACATCCACTGTGTCCACTTATAATATTCCGGATCGCAGGTGCTGATACATCTGTCCCAGTCAAAAGAAAGACCGATGGATTTTAATTGCCGCGTATAATTGGCAATGTTGGCTTTTGTGGAAACAGCCGGATGGATACCGGTTTTCAAAGCATAATTTTCCGCCGGCAGACCGAATGCGTCAAATCCCATCGGATATAAAACATTAAATCCTTCCATACGCTTTTTGCGCGCGATAACGTCTAATGCCGTATAAGAACGGGGATGCCCGACGTGAAGTCCCGCTCCGGATGGGTAAGGAAATTCAACCAGCGCATAAAACTTTTTCTTTTCCGGGTCAATATCAACTTTATAGGCCTTCTCATCTTCCCAGATTTTTTGCCACTTGCTTTCGGTCGTCTTAAAATTATAGCGTTCCTCCAGCTCCCAGTCTTTTTTCCATTCTTCAAAAGATTCTTTTCCGTTATAACGGGCGTTCTCTGCCATTGCTAAAATCCTTCAATTATTAAACTATACCAGAAATTAGCCTTAACTTATCATAACGAAAAAAAATTACAACGCTATTTTAAAACTTTTTGCGCAAAAGTTACAAAGTCTTTGCCTCCTGCATTTCGGCTCGGGCGGCGGCAGAACGTTCGTTTGCCTTAACCATATCCTCTAATTCGCCTAAAAACCAGTTAATCTCGCCGTCGTTCTCTTGTATCATCTGATAAAAGCGTTTGCGGTATTCAATAACCAGGCTGACCTCGGAAATTTCCACGTCAACCGCCTGGATACGGTTATCCGTGCCGCGTATAAGTTTGAATTTGACAGGTATTTTCTGCGGCTCGGCATTTTTCATATTTTTAAGAATTGAGCTTGGGTCAACTGTGCAGTTAACGGTGGTAAATTGCGGGTGTTCAATAATGCTGTCAATGGAAAAATTAACCCCGCTTGCATCTATATCAAGGTTGATTTGTTTGTATAAGCTTAAAACATAGCGGTAAAAAAGGTCGTTATAGCGAGCAGTCTGTTCTTTAGTCATTATTCGGGCATATTTGCCGATGATAAATTTGCCGACATAATTAAGATTGACATCTTCGGACATCATTTTATCCAGTTTGGCATATTTTGTTTTTAAGTCAGATTCTGCCAACGCTTGTAACAATTCTTGCCCTTTGCTGTTAGCCCAGGTTCTGGCGTCTGTGCTGTTGACGGCAACCGTTGCCGCCTGTGCCGCTCCGGCAAAAAGCCAAATTCCGAATATAACCTGCTGTATTAACTTCATCATCGCCATCTCCTGAAATATATCGGTATTATAAGCCGGAAGATTTAAAATTAACTTACTTTAAAACCGCCAAATATTCAAACGGCGTTTTTTGATAAAATTCCTGTATCAGTTCCGGCATAAAAATCTGCGTGTAACGGCTTTCCCCGTATGTCCTGTAAGCTCTTAAATCCGGGTAGTTCTTTACATAAATAAACTTGGGCTTGTATTGCAAAATATAAGCATTGACGTCCGGCTTGTTTTTAATCTTGTATTCCGCTTCCATAATCGGCAGCAACATATCCAATCCGAACCAGTAATAGCTGACATCGCGCCGGTAAATATTGAAATTCTTATCATATCCGTTCATCAGATAGTCGTCCGGCCGGGAGTTTTTATGCACATAATCAGCCAGTTTATAATGCTCAAAACTGTTATGCTTTGCAGAGGTCGCATCTATCCGGTTAAACAACAGGCCGAGATGGATAAACATCAATATCAGCAAAACCGGCATAAAAATTTTATATCGGGGAAACATTTTATCTAAAATCGGCGCGGACACAAGAGCCGCTAACATGGTAAGCAACGTATAGTAATTCGGATGTGGCGCAAAATAATAGGCGCGCATTAAAAATTCCGCCGCATATAGCCCGAAAAGCAATTTGTAAAAAATATTCTGCTGCTTAAACAGGTAAAGCCCGATAAGCAACGCTGCACCGTAAAAGCTGATAAATAAATTTCCATACCAAAAAGCGCCGCGGTCAAAATAGGCAATCATCGCCTGATTAAAATTCAGATTAAAAATAAAATAATCTTCCAGTATGCCGTTAGTATAAAGAAACAGGATGAAAATTCCGATGGTGCCAATCGCCGGAACAGCCGCCCAAACCGCCTCCTTCAGCGACATTCTCTTACAGGCGATAAGCCCGATAATAAAGGCCTCAACCACAATCAGCAATAGCGAAATTTTTTGCAAAAATAATGCAGAAAGCGTAAAGGCAAGAAATGATATAACCAACAATTTGCGTTGCGGATTTTTCAGATAGCAAAACCAATAATAAATTCCGACGACAAAGCCCAGATTCATAAAATTATCCGGCCGGAATTGGTAAAAATTATATAAGGTTATAAGATTTCCCAGCGTCAGGGCAACTGCCAGCCAGGCGCCTGCGCGGGAAGCAAACAGCAAAGCCGTTTTATAAATAAAAAACAGGGTGATAAGCGAAACAAACGCGCTAACTCCGCGCATAACATAAAAAATAATGGCCTTGTCATAAAAGGCATTGACCAGCGGCGCGCTGACATACCATAACAGCGGATTGTGGTGCTCAAAGAAATCTTTGTAAGGAACCTTGCCGGTACTGACCAGCCAGGAAGCGTGCAGATGTTCAAATTCGTCAACAATCTGAAAGCCGGAAAATACGAAGGCGTAAGCCAAAACAACACCGGCTGCCGCAGCAAAAATCTTAAAAATGCGAATAAGCGCATCTTCGTTAAAATCTCTTAATTGCCAGTCAATGAATCTGCGTAACATTATAAAACCGCAAAAGCTTAAGCCTGTTTTTCTTCGTGATAATCCGATTCGGTATTGACCGACCAGATTTCCTCGCGGCTGCTCCCTTCGCCCAAGATGAAATCAACCGTTTTCATAGCCGCCAGCGTTGAATGATCCATATTGTTGTAACGATGCATACCGTTCCGGCCGACCAAATACAGATTATCTATACCGTTGACGTAATTCTTAATCTCATCAAACCGGTCGTATGTGCCGAAATAAGCCGGATAAGCCTTTTTAACCTTGTGCGTATAAGCATCCAAAACATCAGCCTCGTCAAAAATGCCTATTTTAGCCGCCTCTCCGATAGCAAATTTTATGAACGTTTCGTCATCGTCTGTCCAGATTTTATCCTGCTCATTGCAAAAATACTCAAGTCCTATCCAAACCGTGTTCTCCAAATCATTAACCAGATAAGGGCTCCAGTTGTTAAAAATCTGCAATCGTCCGAGTTTGACGTCGCGTTCTTGAACATATATCCAAGTATCCGGCACAATGTTGCTGACCGTCTTAAAGTGTGTGGTGTTTTTAATTTTAAGTTTGTTAAGCAATATGCCGACTGTCCGAAAGTCGCGATACATCAAACCTTCCGCTACTTTTTTAACCTTTGTCGGAACATCGGTCATCGTTTCAACCAAATCTTTGACTGGCATGGTGGAAATAAATATATCTCCTTCAAAAACTTTCAGCTTGCCTTTGTCATCAAGTGCTTCAACCGCGGTAATCCTGTTGTTTTTCTTAACCACACGGATAACTTTGTGTCGGCGCAAAATCTTGCCGCCCTTAGCTTCCACCTGCTCGGCAACGCTCTGCCACAGATGTCCCGGGCCGAACTTCGGGTAATAAAAGCTGTCAATAAAGCTTGTCTCAACCGCTTTTCCCTTATGCCCGAACAAATTGTTAAACATCTGTTTAATCACTTTAAGGATGGATATTCCTTTAATCCTCTGCGCGCCCCATTCCGCGGAAATCTTGGCGCAGTCTATTCCCCACAGCTTTTCGGTATAATCCTTAAAGAAAGTCAGATAAAGCTCCCGCCCGAAACGGTTAATCATAAAATCCTCAAGCGACTTTTCTTCTTTAATCGGAAAAGCCAGCGCTTTTAAATAAGAACAGCCGATTTTAAACATCCGCCACAAGCCAAGTCCCTTGATGGTGTTCATATTCAGGCTGACCGGATAGTCAAAAAAAGTTTTCAGATAATAGATTCGCGACAAACGGTGGCGTTTAAGCATAACTTTATCTGTCTTTTCGGGATTCGGCGCTTCCGGCAGGGTTGATAGTTCAACTTTCCGGTTTAATAATAAATCGTCTTTAGAGGGTGCGCCCTGCAATGGCAAAATGCTCAGCCACCAGTCCATCACCCTTTCGGATTTGGAAAAAAAACGATGCCCGCCCATATCAATTTTGTTATTTTTATAATCAAGCGTGGCGCTGATACCGCCGACAAAATCATTCTCTTCCAAAATGACCGGTTCTATATCCGAACGTGTCAATAGTTCGTATGCTGCGGTTAATCCTGCCGGTCCCGCGCCGATAATAACTGCCTTCTTCGCCATTTTTCCCTCCTGCTGTATCTATATCATAAACATATACAGCATATCTGATTTATTTACAATGCTTGCAGTATAGTCTGTTAATATTAAAGAAAAATGAAAAAAAGCTGTCCGCAAATATAAAAAAAGAGGGCTCTTTCAAGCCCTCTCCGTGATTAAAGTTCGTCAAATTAGAACAAAACTTTAAGATGTGCACCGGCCGTATACGCATAGTCAATGTTCTTGTCCTGCGTTCCGTCAATGCGGTATCCGCCGTACAAGCCGACAGCAATATTTTCTTTAACATAATAGTCAGCCGCAGCTTCTACCCACAAATCATTGTAGTTGCCTTCGTACATGCCGTTGTTCCCATCGTCAGTGCTGAAGTTGTAGCGCAGGCCGAGGTCAAGAGCATATTTGCCGAAATATTTATGTGCACCAATTTTAACCGATTGGTCTAAATCTCTGTCACCATCATCAATATTGCCGGATACAAGATAAGAAGCATAAGGTGTTAAGCCATTGCCCATGTCATAACCGAGTTTGATTTCAGCGTCTAAAGCTTTAGCCCAATGGTTAGTTTCATTGCTTCCATA
>CALXYD010000007.1 GCA_944392865.1 uncultured Alphaproteobacteria bacterium | reverse complement strand
CTGCGCCAACCTCAAAAGGCCAGACCGCACAATCCAAAGCCCCGCCGAACATTTCCGGCTCAAGCCCCAAATTCTGCGCCAACCCCAAAAGGCCGAACTGCACAATCCAAAGCCCCGAGTGCTACCCTCTTTCTCGGAAGTGCCCCTAAAATACCGCAAAAAAATAATTTTGCAAGCATTTTTTTCACAAATAATCGCAGTTTTGCATAAAATCTTTCGTTTAGTAAAAACTCTTGCGCACTTTGGCAAACAGCGGCTCGTTAATATCTTCCAAAACGCCGTCTTTAAGGCGGTATTGCCGGTTCATCCGCGCCGCCAGTTCCATATTGTGCGTGGCAATCAGCGCCGCCAACCCGGTTTCTTTGATAACGTTGAGCAAAGCGCCGAAAACTTCTTCCGCCGTGTTCGGGTCAAGGTTGCCGGTCGGTTCGTCCGCAAGCAGCAGTTTGGGCGAATTGGCAAGCGCCCGCGCAATCGCCACCCGCTGCTGTTCGCCGCCCGAAAGTTCCGCCGGACGGTGTTTCAGGCGGTGCGACAGGTGGAGCTTGTCCAAAAGCATTGCCGCGTGTTCCGCCGCCGCCTTTTTATCCTTGCCGGCAATCAACATCGGCATCATCACGTTTTCAAGCGCCGAAAAATCGCCCAGCAGGTTATGGTATTGATAAACAAAGCCGATATAGTCGCGCCGAAGATGGGTGCGCAGGTCGTCGGAAGCCTTGCTGATATCTTCGCCGTTGATAAAAATGCGCCCGCCCGTCGGCCTGTCCAGAAGCCCGGCGATTTGCAACAGGGTAGATTTTCCCGCGCCGCTCTGCCCGACCAATGCGGCAATTTCCTTTGGCCGCACCGTAAGGTTGACGCCCGCCAACACTTCCAGCGTCTGTTTGCCCTGTTTGTAAGTTTTGACAACGCCGCTTAATTCCAAAACATTGTTATTCTGTTCTTCGTTATTCATAACGCAAAGCCTCCACCGGATCCATTTTCGCCGCCCGGTACGCCGGATACAGCGTCGCTAAAAAAGACAGCAACAGCGAAATCCCCGCCACCGTCAACACCACCGGCATTTCCACTTTAGCCGGTAACTGGGATAAAAAGTAAATTTCCGCCGCGAACAAATCCCGCCCTGAAATGGATTGCAAAAATTGCCGGATATTTTCAATATTGTCGCAAAACAGCAACGCCAGAACCACGCCGAGAAACGTCCCGACCACGCCGATAAAAGCGCCGTCCAAAAAGAATATCCGCATAACCATTCCTTTGGTCGCCCCCATCGTGCGCAACACCGCAATGTCGCGCCCCTTGTCTTTGACCAGCATAATCAGCCCGGTGATAATATTAAACGCCGCTACCAGAATAATCAACGTCAGCACGATAAACATCACGTTGCGTTCCACGTCAATCGCATTAAAAAAAGCGGAGTTTGTCTGCCGGTAGTCATAAACAAACGCCTTGTTGCCGGAGCTTTCAATCGCCGCCCCGATAACCTGGCGCACATAATCTGTGTCGGCCTCGTCTTTAAGCGTAACGTCAATACCCGTTACCCCGTTGCCGAGCGAAAAGAATTTCTGCGCCGCGGCAAGCGGCATAAACACAAAATTCGCGTCATATTCATACATGCCGAAATTGAAAGTTCCCGCCACCCGATAGCTTTTCATCCGCGGCACCGTGCCGAACATGGTAATTTTTCCGTTCGGCGAGAGCAGGGTAATTTCATCGCCGGGCATAACCCCGAGTTTATTGGCAAGCCTTGCCCCCAGCACGACAATATCGCCCTCAAACAGTTTCAGGTCAAAATCTTTAAACCCGTCGCGCAAAACCTGTTTCTTTTGCAAATCAATACCGCGCACGCCGCGCACCATCACGCCCTCAGCCGTATTACCTGCCGTTGCCAGCAGTTGCTTCTCCACCATCGGGATAGCCACGTCAACGCCGGGGATTCTCTCCTCCAGCATTTTGACCGCGTCGGAATAATTGTCAAACGGCGCGTTGCGGACGGCGGCAATGCTGATATGCCCGTTAATGCCGAGAATACGCCCGAGCAGCTCTTCCTTAAAACCGTTCATCACTGAGGTTACGATAATCAGCGTCGCCACCCCGAGCGCAATGCCGATAAAAGCAAACGAGGTAATGACGGAGATAAACCCCTCTTTGCGTTTGGCGCGCAGATACCTGCCGGCGACCATATTTTCAAACTTTGAGAAAAACATTGGCAAACTCCTTATTTCTTCTAAAATATCCGCCCGCTGAAAACTTGCAACCATAAACTTTTTCTGCCCACAAAAAACACCGCCCGCTCTCCGCGCCGCGCCCCGGTTTACAACAACGCCCCGCCAAATTCGCGCACAAAAATAAAGAACCGCGTTTCGCAACGGGGTTCTTCAATAAATAAACACTAGTAAAATTCGGAAAAAGTCTGAACCTCGCGGCTCCCTTTTTCAACATGCAAAACAAAAAATTTGTAAAAACAAATTTTCTGTGAACGTACAAAGTACATTGGGAAAATCGCCCGTCCGGCGCCAAAAGCCCGAAAGCTTCCTTGTCCGGCTAAGCGAAAATACCAAAATTTTTTGCAAGTCGCGCCGCTTTACAAGCTGTCCCACTTGTCGTGGCGCCTGCCCGAAGATTCGCTTTTCTTTTCGGAAGAGCGTTTCTTATGCCCTTTCTTGGAAAGCAAATCGCCTTTGTGGCGCGGCAGGTAGTCATGCAGGCAAAAAGCCCCCATCGCACTCGCCTGGGCGGAGATTTTGCTCAGGTCGCTGGTAAAAGTAACCGGAAGAAAACTCTTCTCTCCGTCCGGCGCACTCCAGAGATGCAATACCGACAATTCTTCGGGGCTGTTAAAATAAGCCTCGGCGTACCATCTGTCTTTGCCTTTTTTGACAAAGTGGATAACCGCCTTTCTGTCTTCATCTAAAAAGCCCCATAGCGACTTAAGTATGCCGCCGGTATTGAGTGTTCTCAGATGGCGCAGGATAATTTCCAGCGAAGTCGCCGTTTCCGGTGCGAAAAGGCAACAATCCTCGGCACTGGTCGCTTCTGAAGTAACATCGCGGAATGCGTTGCGCATGGCGATGTCTTCCAGAAAGTCCAGCATACGCCTGCGGGATACCGCGGGATATGCTTTGATAAACTCGCTAAAATCGGCCGGCTTCTTTTTGTTTGCAGCCCTGCCCAAATTTTTACTCGCAAGAGAGGCCAATAGCCCTTCTGCATCTGACCATAAGATGGTCTTGATAACTTTTTCGTCCATAAAAATATGTTTTTAATATGAATACGTTGCCAAGTATAGCAGGGTAATATTTTTTGTCAAACATTATTTTTCCGCTGCCGTCGATTTATTTGCCTCAATCATCAATTGCCTTGTCAATATCGTCATCGGGGAAATATTTATGCCAACGCTCGCGCCAGATTTCCTGATTTTCAGGCGATAGTAGAAAATAGTATTCGGTCATCCAATGCGTTCGGTACATATCGGCAACCGCTAGCCATTTATCTTTTTCATCCGACGGCATATCCGCATTGTTTATCAGGTTATAAAGATCTGCGAACGTTTCTGCCGCCTGATCTTTGGGCGAATGCTCGGTTTGCGTTGACATCCCGTTGTTGATACGGCTATAGTAATACTGGCCGTTATGGGCAACCGCAACGCGCCCGCTATACATAACCGCCGGTATGGAAAAATAATTATCTTCATATACCGACCGATAAGGTGAAAAACGTAACTTATGATTATTTAAAAGTTTACGGCTGTAAATCTTGTCCCAAACATAAGAACCATAGACTATTTCATAGAGGTTAAAAGCCTCAAGTAAAGTTTTGTCATGCAGAAAGAAAGAGAGCGTCTGGCGTCTGGAAAGGCCTTTCTTAAACGTATTCAAAAATTTTTCCCAGATAAAAGGCTCTTGGTCAATAGTATACACCTGTTCGGCAATCGCGACATCGGTATTATATTTTTTCGCCGCGTTGTATAAATCTTCAAAATAATCGGGCGAGACAAAGTCATCGCTATCCATAAAGCCGATATATTCGCCGCGCGCCGCCTCAATCCCGCGGTTGCGCGCCGCCCCGACGTATTGATTTTCCTGCGTGATGACCTTAAAGCGCTTGTCGTGCGCCGCATATTCCGCCAAAATCTCGCCTGATTTGTCGGTTGAGCCGTCATTGACGCAGATAATTTCAATATCTTTAAGCGTCTGCTTGCGCAAACTGTCCAAACACGGCTCAAGATACTTCTCCACATTGTAAATCGGCACCACCACGCTGACTTTAACCTTCTCCGCCGGTTTCGCCACTTCGCGTTCATAAAAATGTATCCCCGGCGCATTCAGCCAAAACCTAAACATCAACCCGGCAAACGCCAGAAAACTCACCGCCCATACACCGCCGGCAAGCTTGCGCGCTCTCGCCGTTCCTGTCATCAGCGGATAAATCAACATCAGCAATACCGCAATCATCATCGTCGCCGGCAACGGCAACAAAAGCGGATACATTATGTAATAGCCGAAGAAAATGACAAGCCCTGCCGCCAACGCGTTTAGCGCCGCCGTTTTGTAGCGCCCGAACACCGCAATTAAAAACACCGCCGCTTCCGCCGCCACAATACCCAGAATATACGGTTTCATCATCAAATCAGCCGCATAAATAAACAGCCGCCAGCAATCAAACGCATAGCAGACAACCGCCGCCTGCACCGCAAAGATAAGCACGCCGGCTTTCCGTTGCTTAAAATAACGCCATAGCCCCGCGCCCCACAGCGCCAGCATCGCCGCCCAGCCGGCAAGCGAAAAGTCCATAAACGTCCCGTCGATTCGGTAAATGTTGTTTGTCGTCTGATAAAAGAAAAGCGCAAAAAATACCAACGCCCCGCACAGACTCAGAAACTCAACGGTATTTTGCCGAAATCTCATTAAAAAGTCCTTTCCATCTAATATCTATAATGTCTAAAATCACCGTCCTGTTTCGCCCGCCGCTGAAACAGGTTTTGCCGCGGACAGGGGGAACAAAACGGAATTATTTAAGCTTGGCCAAATCCGCCGCTATAACCGCCGCCAGTTCGCCGAGCAGCCGGCTCTGCGCCGGAACATAGGCCTCATAGCCCGAACCGGTTTCCGTCTTCCGCTCAAATCGCCCTTGTTTGACGATTTTGCCCTGTTTGTTGCGGATAAAATAAGACGCCTTCAGAACCGCCGATTCGCCGAGTCGCCCGTTCATCTCGCGAATTTCCGTCATCACCGCATATTTATAGTTCTTCCTGAGCGTAGTTTGGTTTTCCACCATGGCGTTCGGCAGAAGCAGACTGAGATTTTCATTCAAAACCTGTTGGATAAGCCGCTCCGGCGCCGCGCCCCAGCGGTTAAATTCGTCAATCCGCACTTCATAGTCCTCTTTGCCGAGTGTTGTTATTTGCGGCCGCGCCTGTTCCGCCGGCAATAAAACATTTCCGATTAAAATTGTCGCCTTAACGTTAGGATAAGCCGCATCGGTTGTTTTAAACGCCACCGGTTGATAAAAGTCGGGCGCCGGGCTGGAGCAGGCCGCCGCTGTCAGCGCCATTAAGGCAATCATCAGTTTTTTCATTTTAATATCCCTTTCCTGTAAGAATTGCGCTTGGATACATCTGCAGATAATCGGTCAGATTTTTCATTGAAGCCGCCGCCGCGGAAAAGCTTTCAATCATCGTTGCAATGCTTGCCGCGTTTTCGCCGACCATCAGGTCAAAAGACTGCGCCGCCCCGCCGACATTCTGCGCCGCCGTGCCGAGTTCTTCAACCATTTTGGCGGTATTGTTTTTGTTTTCCTTGAGAATATTGTCAAACGTATCCAACGTGGAGTTAAGCCGTGTCAACAGCATAGGCAGTTCTTTATTGAGCGTCTGCGTGATATGGTGGACGTCGCCGGCAATTTGCGCAATCGGCATAACCCGTAGCGTCTTGGAAATAGCCGAAAGCGGCGAGCCGATAGTCGGAATTTCCAACACGTTTTTATCCGTTTTATAGAGGACAACCGGCGAGTCGGGGAAAATATCCAGCTCAATGGCCAACTGTCCGGTAATCACCGAACTTGTCGTCAGTTGCGCCCGCAACCCGTCTTTAATAAACTGGTCAAGCCGCTCCCGCTCGTTGTGCATATTGGTAATCAGCGATTTGCCGTTATAGATTTTGGCATAAACCGGAATCATAAACTGCATCGTCTGCATATCGGCCTGCAGGCGCACCTCGGCCACTTCGCCTATTTTCACGCCCTTAAACAGCACCGGCGCGCCGATATCCAGTCCTTTGACCGATTCGTCAAAATACATCACCACCGTCGATTCGTTGTCGGAAAATTTGCTTTTCAAAAAATATCCGAACATCAGCACCAACGCCAACAGGCCGGTGCAGACGAATAATCCGATCATTTTCATATTAGGTTGTTTTATCATTATTTTTTTCCTCTGGTTAAAAATTCGCGAATGGTGTCGTTAGGCGGGTTGCGCAACAGCTCTTGCGGATTGCCGCGTCCCGTAATATTCTTAACGCTGTTCTCCAAAAAGATGGAATTTGTGCCGATACTGAGCAGCGACTGCAGCTCATGCGTTACGATAACAAACGTTGTGCCGAGATTTTGGTTAAGTTCCGAAATCAGATCGTCAAGCCGTTTGGAGCTGATAGGGTCAAGCCCTGCCGACGGCTCGTCGCAATAAACGATTTTCGGGTCAAGCGCCAGCGCCCGCGACAGCGCCGCCCGTTTTTTCATACCGCCGGAAATTTCCGACGGATAAAAATCTTCAAAACCGTAAAGCCCGGTCAGCGCCAGTTTGTAACTTGCCAGCTCGTCAATCTCTTTGGGCGTGTAAGCGGTATAAAGCTCCAGCGGCATGGCCACGTTTTCTTTAAGCGTCATGGAAGAAAACAGCGCCCCGCTCTGATACAATACCCCGCAGCTTTTCATAATCTCCGTTTTCGCCGCGTCATCGGCGCCGGAAAAGTCTTTGCCGTCAATCATCACTTTGCCCTGAACCGGCGTAACCAACCCGGTCAGCACGCGCAACATACTGCTCTTGCCGCAACCGCTCGCCCCCATGATGATGAAAATATCCTTTTCGTTGACCGTAAAATTAATGTCATCAAACAAAACAAAATCACCGTAGGCCACTTTCAGGTTTTTGACGGCAATGATTTCTCTGCTCATATTCCCATCTCCTCAAAAACCACGGTCAAAATGCCGGTTGCGACAATCATCCACACCAACGCCGTAACCACGGCTCCGGTCGTTGCCTTGCCCACACTGTCCGCGTCCCGTCCGGCATTCAGCCCCTCATAGCAGCCGCATAGGGAAATAATCACCCCGTAGACAATACTGTGGAACAGCCCGACTAAAATATTCTTTAAACTGAGCGCTTTGACAGAGTATTCTAAATAAGAAGATGAAGACAAATCCAAAAAGCTCACCCCGACGACTGCGCCGCCCAAAATACCCAGCGCATCGGCAAGCAGGGTTAAAAACGGAATGGTCAGTACCAGAGAAACCAGCCGCGGCGCGACCAGATAATCGGAAATCTTAACCCCGAGCGTCTTTAGCGCGTCAATTTCCTCATTAACCTGCATTGTGCCGAGCGTCGCCGCGTATGAGGAGCCTGTCCGCCCCGCCATAATGATACCGACCATAATTGCCGCCATAATCCGCGTCATTCCGAGCGCCACCATGCTGGCCACATAAATCCCCGCGCCAAACGTGCGCAGTTGTAACGCTCCGACAAACGCCAGTATCAGCCCGACCAAAAAGCTGACTAAGGCGATAATTCCGACTGCCTTGTAGCTGCAATCGCCGAAAATAAACCAGAAATCCTTGCGCCGCCAGACCGCCGTTCCCGCCATAAAACGCCCGACTGCGCCGAAAGTTTCACGCATAAAGCGCAGGGCGTTCTTGACATCTTCATAAATAAGGAAAGATTTTGTCCCGATTCGCTCAAGGAAATCCTTGTGGGCAACCTCATCTTTCGGCGGCGTGTTTCCGCCTTTCATCGCCAGATTTAAAACATCTTGCACATTTTGCGGCAGCCGTGACAAATCAAGCGTAATCCCTTTTTCTTTCAGCTTTTTTGCCAGATAAAAAAACTCCGCCGCCGCGGCGGAAGAATAGGGCGTTCCCTCCGGCAAAGCCGCATAGATTTTATGACTGCCCGCCGCCCGGCTTTGTTGCAGAATATCTTCAAACAGGCGGTCATCGTCCCGTCCGTTGTCAGCGGAAAAGTTTTTGCCCGCGGCGTGTCCGGGAAGCCGTTCCATCTCCGTTCCGTCCGCAACAGCGCCGGCAGTAGCGTCGGTATTAGCACCGCTTGTCGTATCCGTCACAGCGCCGGCAGTAGCGTCGGTATTAGCGCCGCTTAGCACCGCCGTTGCCGCTTCTGTTGACGTTTCCGGCTGGCGGATACAGATGGAAATTTCTCCGTTGTTATTTTTTAATTCTGCCGTCATCTTCTGCCATCATTCTTTTATAGGTTACCCTTTTTTTATTCTTAATTTTATAACTCTTTTGCGCACCGCCGAAAGTCTCATATTTTCTTGCTGTTCGCCACGCAAACGCTGATAGCCGCCTGATTCGCCGCGTCGTGGGCTTCCTGTTGCGTCGCGCCGTTCAACAGCGATGTCATAAAAGTCCCCGCAAAGGCATTTCCCGCGCCGTAGGCGAAAGCCTGCCGCACGCCGCTGTTTTTCACTACCGTCAGTTCTTTCCCGTAAACACGGCTTTCCTTGGAGGCATCGGTCAAAATCAGATATTTGAGCCCGTAAACATTTTTAAGCTTTTTGCAAACATCTTCCGTATTGCCGTTTAATCTAAGCAGCGGTTTCAAAACTTTCAATTCGTCGGTATTGAGTTTTAGAATATTGGCTTTATGGAGCAGGGACTGGATAAGCTCTTTGTCATAATAGTCCTGCCGCAGGTTGACATCAAAAAATTTATAAGCCTTTTCCGGCACAGCATCAATTAAATCCAACACCGTCCCGCGCGAATAAGGTTTGCGGAGCGCCAGCGTCCCGAAGAAAGCGGCGTCAGCCGTCTGAACGCATTTCTCCGCCGCTTCGGTATAGGGAATATAGTCCCACGCGGCATTTTCCAAAATATGCGCCGTGTGTCGTCCGTCGGAATTCTTAAAAATCAGCACCCGCCCGGTCGGATACGGGGTAATCGCCAATACCGGCTCTATATTAAATTTATTTAATTCGGCAACCACTTCCCGCCCGAGGTCATCGGCGCCGATAGCGCTGATAAGCGAACCTTTGGCGCCCGCTTTGACCGCATAATGCAAAAAATCTGCCGGCGCGCCGCCGAGTTTCCGGCTGTCCGGCATAATATCATAGACAACTTCCCCGATAGCGATAACGTGAGGTTTCTTTGTTCTTCCGGCCATATTTTCCCCGTATTCTCTGAGAAAAGGTTAACAATTACTTAACACTATATCCTGTTTTTTTTGTGAGTCAATGCGATTTATACTTGTGCAACCGTAAATTGACGCTGTCCGACAATAATTTTTGCGTAACTTCAGCGCCCAGTCGGCACAGATAAGTCGCATTGTTAATCCGGTAGGACGAACCATAGGTCATACACTTCTTCTCATCGTTTAATTTGAGGTAGCTGGAAAGCGAAAACGTAACCGCCGCCGGATTTTGCGCGTAAGGCAGATATTTGTCATAATTTTCCATAATCGTCGGCAGGCGGAGAATTTCCCCGCGTTCGCCAACTGCGGAAAGGCAGGTATATTCCGGCAGATAATATTCGCAAAACAGATTGTTGTTATCAAAAACCACAATCGGGCGGTCTTTGGAAATATACTTCCGCACATCGTGCGCCAGATTGTAAAAGCCGCGGTCAAAAGAGGCGAGCCGGATATCGTGGTATGCCCCGATAAACCCGGCGGCGGCCACGATTAAAAAGCCGTTGCGCAAAAAGCGGAATTGTGTCAGCGCCGCTGCCCCGGCCAGATACCACATCAGCGCAAATGTCATCAGATAACGCGACGTAACCATCGGGCGCACCGTAACCGACAAAATAACCAACAGCAGATAAGCCGCAAGCGTCGTCCCCGCCGTGGCGTAAATTAACCGCCGCAGTTTCTTGCCGCCGCTTCCGTCAAAACCTTGTTTGCCGGCGCATAATCCGCAAAGGACGATAGCGCTGAAAGCCGAAAAGGACAGCACCGTCCCCGTTGCCAATGCCGTTTGCCACATTTCTGCCGTAAGCGGCGTCGTAAAAAACTGCGCGCTCATTTTAACAAAGGACATATTGACATACCAATATTGGCTGATACCGCCGCCGGTTGTAAGCGGCACCGCAAGCCACGGTGCGAAAGCGAGCGCCGTCCCCGTAACCGCCCATAAAAACTTCTTGAATGCCGCCTTGTTATTTTCCCTTATCAAAATAACCAAAAGAAACAGGCAGAAAAACATCAGCCACACGGCGCAGTAATAGTGCGTATAAAGCGCCGCCGTCATTGCCGCCGCAAATTTGCCGCCATCTGCCGTTGTCGGCTTGTCTAAAAGCCGCAATCCGTAAACCGCCGCCATCAGCAAACAGAGGTTTGCCAGCATATACGCCCGCACTTCAAAGGCCAACCACAGGGAAGGGGGCAAGGCCATAATCAGCCCCGCCGCAATCAGCGCCGTCCGGTCGCCGTAATCGCGCCGCACCGCCGTCAAAACAAAAATCTGCGCGGCAATCAACAGAATAAAAGAGGCAAAATGCGCGCCCCATATCTCGTATTGTGGCGAAAACAGCGCCAAAACGCCTTTAAGATACAGATAATAGAGCGGCGGTTTGGAATCTTCGGTCATCAGCAGATAAAACATCTCCGGCAGGCTGTCGCGCGCCATCAGCACCGAATAAATTTCATCGCTCCATAGATTAAGATTATTGATAAGCAACGCATAACTAAGCGCGGTAAACCCGACGATAAGCCCGCCTTTTCCATAAAAGCTCCGGAAGATATTTTTAAAAAAACAGCGCATATTCAATCCGTTTTATGTATACTTTAAGCTAAAGTAAAAAGAAAATCCCCCGCCGTCAACCGGCAAAGTCCGTTTACGCACAATGCGGTAAAACGCCGCTCCAGCCCGCAAAACCGCCGCCTCGTCCGCAAAACACCGCTCCCACGTCCGCAAAAAAAACTGCCGCAGATGACGCGGCAGCCTCCCTCCCGATATCCGGGCAACTTTTCAGCGGCTATTTCTGTTTCAGATAGCCGATAAGCCATTGGTAAAAAGGGTTCGGAAAATCGGCGTTAAGCTCTTCGGCTTTTTCCGCCGTCAGCCCTTTGCGCGCCAATGCCGATTCGGTCAAAATCGTGCAGGTGTTGTTTTGAATATCGGCCGCACCGCCGGAAATCAGCCACTCCTCGGCGACATTGTTGCTCTCGTCAAGGATTTTCACCGCGCCCATATCCAGCGCCATCAGGGTCGGCGCCCGGTCTTTGATAACCGTCATCGGCTTGCTGTCCGACGGCAAAAACACCCGGTGGACTTTTTTATGGAGCGCCAGTTTTTCCGGCATATAAATTTTCAGCTCAATATCTTCCGCCATTTCCTATGCCGCTCCCTTCATCTGCTCGGCTTTTTCCAACACTTCCTCTATCGTCCCGACCATATAAAAAGCCTGTTCGGGAATATCGTCATATTTGCCTTCCAAAATCCCCTTAAAGCCTTTAATCGTATCTTCCAGATTGACGAACCTCCCTTTTTTGCCGGTAAAGACTTCCGCCACATGGAACGGCTGCGACAAAAATTTCTGAATCTTTCTGGCTCTGGAAACCACCATCCGGTCATCATCGGAAAGTTCGTCCATACCGAGAATGGCGATAATGTCCTGCAACGAGCTGTATTTTTGCAAAATTTCCTGCACGCCGCGCGCCACCTGGTAGTGTTCTTCGCCGACCACATCGGGGCTGAGAATACGGCTCGTTGAATCAAGCGGGTCAACCGCCGGATAAATACCGAGTTCGGAAATCTTACGCGACAGCACCGTCGTTGCGTCCAAATGCGCAAACGTCGTCGCCGGCGCCGGGTCGGTCAAGTCGTCCGCCGGAACATACACCGCCTGCACCGATGTAATGGACCCGTCTTTGGTGGAAGTAATCCGCTCCTGCATCGCACCCATATCCGTCCCGAGCGTCGGTTGATAGCCCACCGCCGACGGAATACGCCCGAGCAGCGCCGAAACTTCGGAACCCGCCTGCGTAAAGCGGAAAATATTGTCCACAAAGAACAAAACGTCCTGATGTTCAACATCGCGGAAATATTCGGCCTCGGTCAATCCCGTCAAAGCCACCCGTGCACGCGCTCCCGGCGGTTCGTTCATCTGTCCGTAAACCAGCACCGTCTTGGATTTGTCGCCTTCAAGGTCAATAACGCCCGATTCTATCATTTCGTGGTAGAGGTCATTACCCTCGCGCGTCCGCTCGCCGACGCCGGCAAACACCGAATAGCCGCCGTGACCTTTGGCAATATTGTTAATCAATTCCATAATCAACACCGTTTTGCCGACGCCCGCCCCGCCGAACAAACCGATTTTGCCGCCCTTGCTGTAAGGCTCAAGCAGGTCAATAACCTTAATCCCGGTAACAAAAATTTCCGGATTCGTCGCCTGGTCGGTAAATTTCGGCGCCTCGCGGTGAATAGGCATCATCTCTTTGGCTTTGATTTTGCCGCGCCCGTCAACCTCATCGCCGACCACATTGATAATCCGCCCCAGCAGTTCCGGACCGACCGGCACCGTAATCGGTTTTTCCGTGTTGTAAACTTTCAGCCCGCGGCTCATGCCGTCGGTGGTATCCATCGCAATGGTGCGCACGATATTCTCGCCGAGGTGCTGTTCAACTTCCAAAACGACGCGATGCCCTTTGACTTCGCATTCAAGCGCGCTCATAATCGCCGGCAACGCTTTGGTGTTCTGAAATTTGACATCAACCACGGCGCCCATGACCTGATGAATTTCGCCGAGCTTATCGGTTCCCTCAAGCGCCTTGATTTTGGCACGCAACTCTTCAATATGCGTCGCCGCCTCTTTTTTCAGGTCTTGCGCTTCCGCTTTTTCTTCCGTTTCTTTCTTCTTCTTTGCTACCATTGTCTTCGTACTCCTAACAAAGTTTTTGCAAAATCATCACATTGCTTCCGCTCCGGCGACGATTTCCGTCAGCTCGGTTGTAATTGCCGACTGTCGCAGGCTGTTGTATTTGAATGTCAGCGAACTTATCATATCGCGGGCATTACGGTTGGCGTTGTCCATTGAACTCATCCGTGCCGCATGTTCGGAAGCCTGCGAATTGATAAGCACTTCAAACATTGCCGTCCGCATATAAATGCTTGACAGTTTATGCAGCAGCTCAAGCTTGTCGGGCATATAGCCGTAAAAAGCATTGCCGACACGGTCAACGCCGGCGTCTTCCGGTTCAAGCGCAATATCATAGGGAACAACCTGCTTGGAAACCAGCGTCCGCGACAGGCCGGATAAAAAATCGCTGTAAACGATTTCGCAGACATCGGCACGGTATTGCTCTTTTTTCTCCCAGACATCATGCAGGAAAGCCAAAGCTTCCTCATAAGTCAGATGTTTTTTGATAACGTTGGCGTAATTGCCCTCAATTTCCGTTATTCCCAACCGTTTCAGCGCGGCATAGCCTTTTTTGCCATAGCAGAAAATAACCACTTCTTTGCCGAGTTTCGTCAGCTCGTCAATCCGCCGTTTGGCCTCTTTGGCGATTTGCAGATTATAACTGCCGCACAGTCCCCGGTCGGACGCCAGAACAAACAGCGCGTAGCGTTTCGGGTTCTTCGGCTGCACCAGCATTTCCGGCAGAAGATAGGTTATGCCTTTCTCCGCTTCTTCGGCTTTAATCGCCGCCAAAACGTTTTTGATATTGCGGATTATCATTTTCTGGAACAATTCGCTTTTATCCAGCGTCAACTGGGCGCGCCGGTACTTGGAAGCCGCAACCATCTTCATCGCCGAAGTGATTTTCTGTGTTGACTTTATGCTTTCAATCCGTGTCCGCAGTTCTTTTAAGCCTGCCATAACCGTTCCTTTCCGCAACGTCCGGAAGAATAGCCTTCCGCACCGTAATGTTTATTTTCTGTTCAAACCGTCCGGCCGCCCGCTGCTATAAACCTGATGCGGGGCAGGCAGCCGGAAATCGCCAACCTTTATGCCGCCGGAGCGTCTTTCGCCGCAGCCGCCGCCTCATCGGCTTTCATCTTCTTAAAAGCCGCAACGCACTGCCCGACATATTCGGCAAGTTCTTTCTCCAGCTCATCGGAAATAACCTTCTTCTCGCGGATTTCCTTCAGCACGCTGGTTCTTTCCTTTTTGAATTTATCCAATAGATAGGCTTCAAACTCTTTGACTTGCCCGACTTCAAGCGTGTCAAGATAACCCCTCGCGCCCGAAAACAGGGAAACAACCTCGTCTTCCAACGCCAACGGGTGATAAACCGGTTGCTTCAGCAATTCGGTAAGGCGCACGCCGCGCTCCAACAGCTTTTTCGTCGCCGCGTCTAAATCGGACGAGAATTGTGAGAACGCCGCCATTTCACGGTATTGTGCCAAATCCAGCTTCATCGTTCCGGCAACCTGTTTCATCGCCTTAACCTGCGCTGCCGAACCGACACGGCTGACCGAAATGCCGACATTGACTGCCGGCCGCACCCCCTGATAAAACAGCGCCGTTTCCAGGAATATCTGTCCGTCGGTAATTGAAATAACGTTTGTCGGAATATACGCCGACACGTCGCCGGCCTGCGTTTCAATAACCGGCAATGCCGTCAGCGACCCGCTGCCTTTTTCTTCGCTGAGCTTCGCCGCCCGCTCCAACAGGCGCGAATGCAGATAGAAGACGTCGCCTGGATAAGCCTCGCGCCCCGGCGGCCTTCTGAGCAACAGCGACATCTGGCGGTAGGCCGTTGCCTGCTTGGACAGGTCGTCGTAAAAGATAACGGCGTGCATGCCGCGGTCGCGGAAATATTCGCCCATCGCACAACCCGCGTATGGCGCGATATACTGCAACGGCGCCGCATCTGAAGCGGTAGCCGCGACAACAATGGTATAATCAAGCGCCCCGTAGTCGCGCAAAGTCTTAACCACCTGCGCCACGGTTGAACGCTTCTGCCCGACGGCGACATAAATGCAGTAAAGCTTTTCCTTATCGCTTTTTGCCGCGTCGTTGGTTGCCTTCTGGTTGATGATTGTGTCAACGATAATGGAGGTTTTTCCGGTCTGCCGGTCGCCGATAATCAGCTCGCGTTGCCCGCGTCCGATAGGAATAAGCGAATCAATCATCTTCAAGCCCGTCTGCACCGGCTCATGCACGCTGCGTCGGTCAATAATTCCCGGCGCCCGCGTTTCCACATTGGCAAATTCCTTGGCCTTGACGGCGCCCAGTCCGTCAATCGGCTGTCCGAGCGCGTCAACGACTCTGCCCAGCAGCTCTTTGCCGACCGGCACGCTGATAATCGTGTTGGTACGTTTGACCGTATCGCCTTCTTTAATCTCCGCGTCCGAACCGAAGATAACCACCCCGACGCTGTCTTCGCCGAGGTTAAGTGCCATACCCTTGACGCCGGAGGAGAACTCAACCATCTCGTTATATTCAACGCCGGTCAGCCCGTAAACGGTGGCAATACCGTCCCCGACCGACAGAACGCGGCCGACTTCTTCCATATCCGGGTTAAAGTTGTATTGTTCTATCTTCTCTTTCAGAATTGCGGAAATTTCCTCTGCTTTTACCGCCATATCCGTCTTCCTTTCCTCATCGTCTGTTTTACGAAAACCATATCTTAAAAAAGCTCTATCCCTCTTTAATCATCTGCGCCATCTTTGCCAGCTTGCTCTCCAGCGTATCGTCAATCAGATACGAATTAAACCGGACGCGCAACCCGCCCAATACTTCAGGCTTGACGGCGTATTCCGTCAGCACCGGCGCATTTAACTTTTTCTCCAGCGCGTTTTTCAGTTTCCTGTCCTGCGATTCGCTCAAAGGAACCGCCGTCTCAACCAGAACCTGCACAATCCCTTTGTCTTCATAATAAAGCCTGATAAATTCCTCCGCCATCAGTCGGATATACTTAAGCCGCCCGTTTTCCGCCGCCAGCAAAAGCGTTTCGGTGGAAACGGCTGAAAGCTTAAACTGTTTGGCAACCGCGGCGATAATTTCCCTGCGCGCCGATTCGTTTTCGGCCGGCGCCGCCAGAAGCTTCCATGTTTCCGGCGCGTCATGGCAGGCATCTTTGAGCAGTTTGGCTTCTTCAAAGGCTTTTTCTTCAATTTTCTTGTCTTTGGCCGCATCAAGCCACGCTCTGGCATAAACCGCCGCTGTTTTATATTTGGAAACCTTTTGCATTTGTTTGGCAATCTCCGTAATCTGCTCTGCCGTCTGCGCTCTTGGCAGACTGCCGTCCGCCCGTTTGCCGCAACAACTAGCATAAAATTACTTATTTTAAATTAAAATTTCCACCACGAAACGCTTTTTTTCACAACCTATTTGCAAAAAACGGTATGGAAAAGCCCTTGCCGGCGTGCCTTATGCCCAAACCTACATAAAAGAGTAGGGATTTATATCAACATCAACCCGGACATTGCTTTTGATTTTGACCATACTGAGCCATTTTTTCAAAACTTCCTGAATGTTGACGTTGCGTGCCGTTTTGAGCAACAGCCGGTAGCGGTATCGCCCGCGCAGCAGGCTCATCGGCGCCGGTGCCGGCCCGAGTGCCTCAATCAATTCTGTATGCGGTGCGCACTTGCCGAGATAATAAGCCGCCGCCTCTGCCGCCTGTTGGTTGGTTGAAGATATAATCAGCGCCGCGAGCTTTCCGTAGGGCGGCATTTTAAGCAGCCGCCGCGAATTTTTTTCAATATCAATGAATTTTTGCCGGTTATGTTCAATCACTGCTTGCAGAACGGGATTGTCGGGATAAAGCGTTTGCAGATAAACCACGCCTTTTTTATCGCCGCGCCCCGCCCGTCCGGAAACCTGCGCCAAAAGCTGATAGGTCTGCTCGCTGGAGCGCAAATCCGTCCCCATCAGCCCCAAATCGGCATCAATCACGCCGACCAGCGTCAAATCCGGAAAATTGTGTCCTTTGGCTAAAATCTGTGTCCCGATGAGAATGTCAATTTCTTTGTCGGCCGTCCGGCGGATAACTTCGGAAATCTGTTTGTAATTGGTCGTAATGTCGCTGGAAAGGATAGCCGTGCGCGCATCGGGAAAACGATTGCGCACTTCTTCGGCGATTCGCTCCACCCCGGGGCCGCAGGCGGTCAGTCCGTCCTCCGAACCGCAGTCCGGGCAGCGCTTGGGCGTAAACATCTTAAAGCCGCAATGGTGGCAGATAAGCTCGCCGGTCATCCGGTGCTCGGCCAGCCACGCCGTGCAGTGCGGGCATTGGATACGGTAGCCGCAGTCGCGGCAGATAAGGAGCGGCGCATAGCCGCGGCGGTTTAAAAAGAGCATGGATTGCTCGCTGCGTTTAAGATTCTTCTCAAGCTCGCCAACCAGCGTCGGCGCCAGGAATGACACACCCCATGCGCCTTTTTGCGGTTTGTCCTTTTTCAAATCTATGATTTTTATTTCCGGCAGAACGGCGCGCGCATAACGTTTTGTCAGCCGGACGCAATCGTATTTCCCTTCTTCAACGTTGACGATGGTTTCCAGATCCGGCGTCGCCGTAGATAATATAATCGGTATTTTTTCAAGATGCGCCCGCAGAACTGCCATATCCCGCCCCTGATACGTTACCAGGCTTTCCTGTTTGAAAGAATGGTCGTGGCTTTCGTCCACCACGATAATCCCGAGCCCGGCAAACGGCAGAAACAGCGCTGACCGCGCGCCGACCACGACTTTGGCTTTGTTAAGGGCAACCGCTTTCCAGGTTTTCGCTTTTTCGCGCACCCCCACCTCCGAATGCCAGATAAAAGGCGTTACGCCGAACCGCCGTTCAAAACGGCTCAGCCATTGCGATGTCAGCGAGATTTCTGGCACCAGCACCAAAACCTGTTTTCCTTGCCCCAACGCTTCCGCTATCGCCTCAAAATAGACTTCCGTTTTGCCCGACCCGGTAACACCATCCAACAGCGTCGCCGAAAAGCCGTTGCCGACTTTGCGCATCAGAATTTCCGCCGCCTGCTGTTGCTCTTCCGTGAGCAGAGCCGTCTTGTTAAGGTTGACTTTCTGTTCTTCCGCCTCCTCGTTAATCAACACTTCGCGCTTATATAAAAAGCCGCTTTTAATCATTGCGTTGATAACATTGCCGCTGGCGCCGGTTGCGGCGATAATGTCGTCTTTTTCCGCTTCAAAGCCGCCGCCGAGAAAATCAAACACCGCCTGCCGCGTTTCCGAAATCCGGACGCCGTCAAGATTTTCGTTTTTGATTTTAAGCCCGTAGAGCGCAACTTTCTGCCGGGGCAGTTGATTGCTCTTGTGTCCGAGCGCCATTTTTAGCACCAACCCGCGCGGCGCCATATTGTAAGCGGCGGTTTTGTTGATAAAATCCATCATCTCCGGCGTGAGTTTAGGCAGGTTGACAATTTGCCTGACCGGCTTGATTTTCTGTGCGTCAATATCCGCGCTCTGCCCGATTTTCCACACCGCCCCGACTAAAATTTCCCGCCCGAAGGAAACCTCAACGATTTGTCCGGGCGCCAACGGTTCGTCCGACGTATAGTCAAAAACGTCGTTAAAGGGCAGGGGAAGCAAAATGCCGTAAACCGCCATCGCCGGCCTATGCTCCGATAATGAGCGTCGCGCCGTCAAGCCGAACCGCCACCCCTGTATCGTCCAGATAAGCCAAAAGATAAAACAGCGGCGCATAGGAGGATGGATTCTCGTCCGGCTCTTTCCCTTTTATCGCATCGGCAATGTTTTTAAGCTTTTCGCTGTTCAGCGGCGCCTCGGACAAAGCGGTAATCCTCAAATCGTCTTCCGTCTGTTGCACCGCAATCTTACCGCCTTTAATCAGCGTATCCGCCATCATCATCACCGCCGGCATAACCAGTTTGTAAATCTTCGGGGTGGAAATGGCAATTTCCGTTTTTATCGGCAGATTCGGATTGCCGAGCGTCAAAAGATAATCTTCCGTAACCGTGCGCAACTCGTCAAGCGTCTTGACCGTCGCGTTGGAAAGCCCGAAACACAGGCGGAAAAATTTTAGCCGCCGGCTCAGCACTTTTGCGCTGAAATTGAGAATATTGCCGATGTCTTCCCTGTCTTCTTCGTCCCCTTCGTTCAAAAGCTCCACCGCGTTGGCAACCGCGCCGATATTGCCGATAAGGTCATGCGACAGGCGGGTTGCAATCATTTCGCTGAGCTGAATGTCTTGTCTCATTTTATTCCCTCTTAAATATAATAGCCGTCAAAACGTGTAATACTGCGTGTTGGCAAAACGGGTATCCTCGTTGAGCATCCGCGCCGAGTCCAAATCTTTCAACAGCGGGTCGGTCAGTTCCAGCCGTCCGGTTCCGGCCTTGAGATAAGGCTTTTTGCCGCCCAACCCCCATTTTACTTCGCTTTCGTTGTCCGGCGCGCCGTATTTCAGATCAATCCGCCGCCAGAAATCAAACACTTTGATATTGTTGAGATAAACGTTCTTTGAGGCCTTGCTGTCCGAAAAAGGCACGCTGCTTTTATAGCGGATGCTGAACGCCAGATTGTCCGTAAAGGTGGAGGTAAAATAAACCTCAATGCTCTCGCGGGTAATATAGCGGTTGTAAACCTGCCGGTCAACAAACTGGAAACCGTTTTCTTTGGCAATCATCGTCGCACAGGCGTTAAGGCGCTCAAAACCGATGACGCCGTGTTGCCGGCAAAGTTCTTCGCTGCGCCATTTGATAAAATTCGGCACGTCAAGCGTTTCGGTAATTTTGCGGTATCCCTGTTTTAAGAGCGTATCTTCCACTTCTTTCGGGCTCATCCGCAGTTTGACGCCGGAAATATCAAAATTGGCGGCATTGGACTTCCTGTTTTGTAAAACCTGTTCAATCCGTTGTTTTTCCACCGCCTGCACCCGCGCGTCCTGCGACTTGAACAATTCGCTTGTCCCTTTGGTAATCAGGCTTTTGAGCCAGCTTTCCTGTTCCTCTTCCTCGTCTTCTTCCGATTCGCTGTCCTTGTTTGCCGACAGGTTGTCGGTCAGCGATTCTTTGACGTTAATGCCCGATTCGCTTTTGCCGGCATTTTTATTCCGTCCGCGGTTATCCGCATGGCCTGCTGTATGCTCAAACATCAGCGCATCCATTTCCGACTGGGCAAAAACAACCTCTGCGCCGGCTGCCAGAAGCGCCGCTGCAATAAAAAAGGCTGTTGCGTAACTGTTTTTGCTCATTTTCTCAAACTCTGTTTACGCCATTATAACAAGGCAAAATTAAAAATCATCTAATTTTTGGTATTTACAAACCAAAGAACTGCATTTATAACCTTACTGACTGAAAAAGCGCCAAAAGCGGTGCGGATAAGTTGAGGAAAGATAAAATGGAATTAAACGCGAATGTTGTCGGCGCCGGTCTGGCCGGTGCCGAGGCGGCTTGGCAGCTGGCAAAGCGGGGCGTGTCCGTTTGTTTGTATGAGATGAAGCCCGTTAAGCGTTCGCCGGCGCATAAGGCGGACGGGTTTGCCGAGCTGGTCTGCTCCAACTCGCTGCGTTCGGACGATTGCCGCGGCAATGCCGTCGGGCTGTTGCATCAGGAAATGCGCCTGGCCGGATCGCTTGTGATGGAAAGCGCCGATAAAAACCGGGTTCCTGCCGGCGGGGCGTTGGCGGTGGACAGGGAGGGTTTCTCCGCCTATATTACCGCAAAGTTGAAATCGCATCCGCTGATAACCGTGGTTAATCGGGAAGTAACCGCCTTGCCGCCGCCCGAACGGGGATTGAGCATTATCGCAACCGGCCCGTTGACCTCTGACGCTCTGGCGGCGGACATCGCCGCGGCCGTCGGCGGTGAAAGGCTGTCGTTTTATGATGCGATTGCCCCGGTTGTTTATAAGGAGAGCATAGATTTTTCCAAAGCCTGGTACCAGTCCCGTTATGACAAAGGCGACAAATATGATTACATCAACTGCCCGCTTAATGAAAAGCAGTATAAAGAATTTGTCCGCGCCCTGTTAGCCGGTGAGCAGGCAGAGTTTCACGATTTTGAAAGGCCGCAGTATTTTGACGGCTGTCTGCCGGTGGAGATAATGGCTTCCCGCGGCGAAGATACGCTGCGATTCGGTCCGATGAAACCGGTCGGATTGACGAATGCCCATACCGGCGAGCGCCCTTATGCGGTCGTCCAGCTCCGCCAGGATAACCGGGAAGACACGTTGCGCAATATGGTCGGCTTTCAGACCAAGTTGAAATACGCCGCGCAGACGGAAGTTTTCCGTATGATTCCGGGGCTGGAAAATGCGGTCTTTGCCCGCTTGGGCGGTATCCACAAAAACACGTTTATCAAATCGCCGGTGCTTTTGGATAAATACCTGCGTCTGAAAACGCGTCCGCACCTGATGTTTGCCGGACAGATAACCGGTTGCGAGGGATATGTTGAAAGCGCCTCGCTCGGCTGGCTGGCCGGCTTTTTTGCCGCCGCCTTGTTGCGCGGGGAAGAACCGCCGTTGCCGCCGCGGGAAACGGCTTTCGGCTGCCAGTTGGCGCACCTGTCCGACACATCCGATACGGCGCATTTTCAGCCGATGAACATAAATTTCGGCCTGTTTCCGGAATTGCCGCCGGTAATGACCGCCAAAGGAAAGCGCCGCCATTTGAAAGGCCTGGAGAAAAAAGAAGCGTTGACGGCGCGGGCGCTCGCCGCCGCGGAAAGGTGGTTGCGCGATGTTGCCTGAAACAAAGGAAAACCGGTTGCCGCCCGTGCGCCTTTATGAATGTCTGGTGCCATCGCCAGACCGTGCGCTGTTGCGCCGCTATACCGGCTATTTGGCGTTGCTGTTGCGCCGCGGTCTGGGGCAAAAGGGCAGACATCCGAAAAGTTTTAATCTGCTTTATCGCGCGGTAAGCCGCTCGTGGGGTGAAAAAACGCTGTTGGGCGGTCTGCAAAAAGCTTTCATCGCCCGCAACGTGTCGCTGTCGCTGCTGTTGGAGCCGCTGGACGGGTTTGAGTGGCTGTCCAAAAACCGCTATCCGTTGGAATTGTCCGCCGCCTCGCCGATATGGCTGCAAATTGTTTCGCCGCTTGCCCGTCTGGTCGCCGTGCTGAATAATCAACAGCCGCCGTTCTACCAGCCGTTTGCCGATTTGGCGTTTATCGCCGCCGCGCGTTACCTGCTGGCCGCGCCGGAATTGTCCGCTCTCCTGCAAAAAAATGGCATAACCGTAGACGAGGCGCGCCTGCAAAAAGGATTGCCGCTGTTGCAAAAAGAGTCGCTGCAGCTGTTATCGGTAACTTCCTGGGGCGCCTTCCGCTTGAAAATCGGCTTTTTTATCGGGCTCGGGCGTGTTTTGAGCCAAACCGCGCCGGATAACGGGTGGAAAAAAATAAATTTTTTTGCTTATGTTAACGCATTTTTATATGGTTTGTGGCATACTTTAACCGTAAACCATAAAACCCGCGGTTTGGATAAATTGTAGCCGGCGGGTGTGATACTTTGGAAAATTAAGGAAAAATAATGAGCTCTATCGGACGGATTGTCAGAAAAAATCACTCAGCCGTGTTTTGGTGCACCAGGCATTACCCCAAGGCCAAACGCGAGGCGGTCTATACGCTTTATGCGCTGGTAAAGCATTTTGACGATTTAAGCGCCAGCGCCTTGCCGGAAAAGGATAAGGCTGAGATATTGGAAGCCTGGAAACGCGAGATTGTCAACATCTATGATAAAAAAGTGCCGGAAACCGGTATCGGCCGCCGGATTTACAAAAACTGTATGCGGTTTAAATTTCCGCGCGAATGTCTGGAAACGGTTTTGGCGGGCTTTGCGATGGATTGTCCGCACCCGCTGTTTCGCCCCTCGGTCGCGAAATTTGAGGAATACTGCCGCGGCGTGGCGGAAATGCCGAGCTATATGATATTAAAAGTCATCGCCGAATTTGACGAGGAAACGACCGTATCGCTCGGGCGCCTCATCGGCCGCGCCGTGGAAATCACCAACATTTTGAAAAATGTCAAGGAAGACATCGCCGGCGGACACGTCTATATTCCCGATGAATATTTGCGCGCCGCGGAAATAGAAGAAGGCCTGTCCGCAAAGGAAATACTGACCCACAAAAATTTATACGTTGCCCGCCAGAAATTTGCCGAAGTGGCGCGCCGCTCCTATGCGGAAGCGTATCGCCTGCTGGAAGAGAACAACAACCGCAACTCCAAGCCGATTGTCTATATGCTGAATTTGTATCACGCCTATTTTGAGCTGATGGACCGCCGCGGCTGGGAAATCATTTCTCCTAAGCCGGAATTGAAATTCTGCGACCGTTGCCGGCTGGTTTTCCGCGCCTTGTTTAATAAAAAAGGGAATTAGCGCCTTATCGCGTTAAAGCCGCGAATTATCCGTTGATAAATCGTCAAAAACTTTTGCCGTTGCCGTAAAAGCGTTTATACTTTCCCCTGCATAATGGCAAAAAAAAGGACGGAAAGATGAAATTGACGGGACGAGTGGCGGCGGCAGTATGCGCGGTTTGTTTGTTGGCAACGGAAGTTTGGGCGGCGGAGGCGGATAACGCCGTTTCGGTTAAGGCTGCGGAAGAAAAGGCGCCGGCCGCGGGAACGTTTGCCGCCAACATCAAGCGCATTGCGATTGAATATATGGAACACAGCGCCACCAATAAAAATGATCCGAATTATCCCGAATCATACAATGCGGATGAGGAAAGCAGCATTGGCGGCACCTTTGACGGCAATTTGACTTATGAAAAGGGCGATATGGTCTGGGTGAACGGGCTTTATATGGAATACAACAAGTCCGAAACCACCGAAGACGGCGTCAAAACCGAAAACGAGAATGAAGATGAAATTCTGCTCTATACCGACTATACGCACAAGGTCTGGCAGCTGGAGCAGGGCGTTATCGGCCCGTTCGCGTATCTGGGGTATGAAACCGAGTTTACCGATTTTAATTTGGAGGGGACGGATTACCGCACGCAGATTCTCCGCGGCAAAACCGGCTTGAAGTTCTATGACGGGCAGTATTTCAAGCAGCTTTATGTCGCGGTGGTTGAAGAAGATGATATGACTTATGACGAGGATAATATGAAAACCGGTGCCGAAATCGGCTATGAGTTTAATTATCCGTTTAACGAGAACACCTCTTTTATTTCCGAGGGCTACTACCGCCATTTCTTCAGTTACAGCCAAAAGGAGCCGACGGATTTTGAATATCGCCTGAAAGCCCGCAACCGGATAGAAACCAAGCTGACCGGCGATTTATACCTTGCGCCGTTTTATGACTACGAATTGGCGAAAACCCGCGGCGCGCATAAATCCCGCGCCCAAAGCACGTTCGGCCTGTCGCTGAGTTATAACAAAAGTTTTGATTTGCTGAAATAACCGGGTAAAAAGCTTATTTGTTTACGCGGAAAAACCAAGAAAGGAGAAGCTTATGAATTTTACATATTACATTCCCACCAGGATATTGTTCGGCCGCGGCCAGCTCAACAATCTCCACAAAGAGGAACTGCCGGGCAGGCGCGCCCTGATTGTTACCACCGGCGGACGTTCGGTGGTGGATAACGGCTATCTGGCACGGGTGGAAGAAGAGCTAAAAGCAGCCGGTTGCACTTATGTTTTATTTAATAAAATAACCGCCAATCCGGATCGGAGCGAGGTAATGGCCGGTGCGGCTCTGGCGCGGGAAGAAAAATGCGACTTCATCGTCGGGCTGGGCGGCGGTTCGCCGATAGACGCCTCCAAGTCCATAGCCATTATGGCAACCAATCCGGGAGATTACTGGGATTATATGCAGCGCGGCAGCGGCAAAAAGAAGCCGGTTAAAGAAAAGCCCCTGCCGATAGTGGCGATAACCACGACCGCCGGAACCGGCACCGAGGCCGACCCGTGGACGGTTATCAGCAACGCCGAAACCGGCGAGAAATTCGGTTTTGGCATAGACGGGACATTCCCCGTGCTGGCCGTTGTGGATCCGGAACTGATGTTGACCGTTCCGCCGGCCTATACCGTTTACCAGGGGTTTGACGCGCTGTTTCACAGTTTGGAAGGCTATCTCGCCAACATCGCCACCCCGATAAGCGATATTCTGGCGCTTAAAGCCATCAGCCTTATCGCGGAAAATCTCCCCGCCGCGGTGTTTGACGGCAAAGACATCGTTGCCCGCGAAAATATGGCTCTGGCCAATACCCTGTCGGGCATGGTGGAAAGCACTTCGGCGTGCATTTCCGAACACGCGCTGGAACACGTTCTGAGCGGCGAATATAAAAAACTGCCGCACGGCGCCGGCCTGATAATGTTGAGCGTTGCTTATTTTGAAAAGATAGCCGAAAAGCATTGCGCCGACGAGCGCCTGATTGCGATGGCGAAAGCAATGGGCAATCCGAAAGCTTCCGCCCCGTCCGATTTTATCGCCGCGCTGAAAAAACTGCAGGAGGCGTGCGGTGCCGATAAGTTGAAAATGAGCGATTACGGGATTGACAGGAGCCGTTTGAAAGAATTTGCCGCGACGGCAAAAAATCAGAACGCCGCGTCTTTCCGGGTTGACCCGTGCGATTTGACCTTAAAGGATTGCATAGACATCTATGAAAAGTCATATCGCTGAGTAAAAAAACAACCGGTAAGGAAGAAAGGGGCGGCAGATGCGTTGTTCGGAATTGGAAAAAGCCTTGAAACAGATGGATAAGCGGTATGTTAAAGCGTTCGTTTGGGCGTTTGCGCTGATAAATCTGGCGTTTTTGTTTCACAGCATAAATTTTATGTTCGGCGACCACGATTGGAACTATGTCCGCGGCGCGACTTATTGGAACGAAGGCGCATTTGAGGGGCGTCCGCTGCATTTTGTCTTGCAGAGCCTGTTTTTCGGCGGGCAGATTCTGCCGTTCTTAAATAATTTTCTGGCGTTTGCCGCCATGGCTTTGAGTGGGATATTGCTGGCAAAATACTGGAAACTGCCGTTAAGCGTGGCGGATTACGCCTTGTTTGCCGCTTTTCCCGCGGTTTTGCCTTATACGTTGGTCTGGCTCTATTATGCCAAAGATACGCTGATAAATCTGAGTCTGCCACTGCTGAGCATTGCTGCTTTGTTGTGCGCGGCGGTTGCGGTGGAACAAAAAAAGCCCTGGTTGCACTTGCCGGCGGTTTTGCTGATGTTTTTTGCCATCGCCTCGTATGCCGCGGTCATCAATTTATTCGGCGTCTGCCTTATCGGCGCTTTTATTGCGGCTTATGCCGGCGGCGCAAGTTTCCGGACGGCGGTGCGCGCGCCGCTGTTCGCAATGTTGGATGTTTGCGTTGCGTTGGTTTTGTATAAATGCGTTTTGGCTTTTTCCGACATAACTTCCGATTACAACACCCGGATTATCACGCTGGCGTATTTGCCGGAAAAACTGATGGAAACGCTAAAAGCGATGCTGAGTCAGTTTGTCGTTCCGTTGCCGTTTATGGAATATAAATACAAACTCTTGCTGCTGGTTTTCTGTCTGTTTGGTTTTGGGGCGGCTGTTTGGCGCGCCGGGCTTAAAAAAATGCCGTTGCTGTTATTAGCCGCCGGCGGTTTGTTGTTGGCAAGCAAAGCGGCGTTTTTCATCGCCGATGAGCGCGGGCAGATTTTGGCGGAGATGGAAAATTTTGCCTATGTGCCGCGGTTGGATTTCTACGGGTTGGCTTATATCTATGCCCTGGCGGCGGCGTTAGTCTTGCGTTTTTCGGCCGGCAGATGGCGCAAAGCGGGTCTGGCGTTTATCGTCGTTTTGGTCTTTATGTCCTGCGTGCGGGATATGTATGCGCAAAAGGTCTGGAAATTGGGCTTTGACGCGGAGATGAAAGCACACGAACGGGTTGTCGCGCGTATAGAGAGCCGGCCGGAGTTTAATATCCGCCGCCGCTATCGCCTGTTGCAGATAGGCAGCTTCTCCCTGCGGCAAAATTACTACCGCCGCGGCGCGGGGGAAGAAACAAGCCTTGACTTGCTGGAAACATCTTTCACGCCGGAATTTATGTCGCGTATCGTTTATAATTTCTATTATCCGGAAGATGTGTTCTATGCCAACGCCGTGGTAGAAGAATTGTCGCCGCGTGGCAAAGAATTTATCGCGACAACGGCAAAACCCTGGCCGGCGCAGGAATCGGTATATATTGACGGAGATATTGTCGTCGTTGTCTTAACCGGAGAGGGGTTGGATAAAGCCCGCCGGAAAATCGGAAGATAAATAGCGGCGTTTGCCAAGAAAAAAGGCGGAGAGTTCGCGGCTCCCGCCTTTTTGTTGTTTCCGCCTTTTCCGTTGCTGAAGATTCGCCGCCCTCTATTTATTCAACAGAGCGCACACTTCGTCATAACCGGGATAGGTATGCCCTTCGCACCCCAAAAGCGCGTAAGTCGGCGTGGTAACGAATATCCGTTGCGCCAGATTAAGCAGTTCATCGGCGGTAATCGCCTCAATCTTAGCCACGATTTCTTCCGTCGGGATAATCCGTTTAAACAAGAGCATCTGCCGCGCCATAATTTCCGCCGTGGTGGAAGAACTTTCCAAAGACATCAGGAGGCTCGCCTTGATTTGTGTTTTGGCGCGTTTTAGTTCGGCCTCGCTGACCTTGTCGTTCGTCAGCTTTTTAATTTCTGTCGCCACCACCGGCAGCAGTTCATTAAGCTCTTTGGGCGTTGTTCCGGCGTAAATTCCGAACACGCCGGCGTTTTTAAGCGCCTGGTTAAAGCTGCTGATGGTATAAACCAGCCCGCGCTTTTCGCGAATTTCCTGAAACAGGCGCGACGACATGCCGCCGCCGAAAATCGTTGATAACACCGAATAGCGGTAATAATCCTTATCCAGATAGGACGCGCCGCGGAAACCAAGCACCAGATGCGTCTGTTCAATATCCTTGCTTTCAACGCGTCCGCCGCCGGTATAGCGCTGCTCTTCTTCCGTAAAGCCGATATGCGCGGGCAGGGCGCCCATCCGCTCCTCAATCATTTTGACAAACTTGTCGTGATCCACTTTGCCGACCGCCACGGCAATCATATTGTCCGCCGTGTAGTGGCTGGCCATATAGCCGAGCATTCTCTCGCGGGTAAAGCCGCGCACCTGTTCGGTTGTGCCGAGGATAGTGCGCCCCGCCGCCTGATGGGGAAACGCCGCCGCCTGAAAATAATCAAATACCAAATCGTCCGGTGCGTCAATGGACTGTTTGATTTCCTGCACCACCACTTCTTTTTCTTTCGTCATCTCGCCGTTGTCAAACGTCGGATCGGTAATAAAATCGCAAATAACGTCCGTCGCCAGTTCCAGGTCGTCTTTCAGCATTTTGGCATAAAAACAGGTAAAATGGCGCGAGGTATAGGCGTTCGTTGCGCCGCCGACATTTTCAATATCTTCGGAAATTTGCCGCGCGTTTCGTTTTTTCGTTCCCTTAAACACCATGTGTTCAATAAAATGCGAAATTCCGTTATCCTCTGCGGATTCGGAAGCCGCTCCCGTATTGACCCACACGCCGAGTGAAACCGTCTCCAGCTGCGGGCGTTCGGCCGTAATGATTTTCAGGCCGTTGTTCAGTATAGACTGTCTGATTTCCTTGCTCATTGGTCGTAATTAAATAAATGTTGTTAAATCTCGGTTAGGCAGTATAACCCCGATAAAAAATAAATCAATATGATTTATACGGGAAGATATAAATATACCCCCTTAAAATTTTTTTAATTTTATATATGTATAGAAAAAAAGAAATCGCTTATGTAACAGATAAAGGAGAGAAAAATGAAAAAAATGCCCCGATTTGCCGTGGTTTTGTCCGGTTGCGGCCGCGCCGACGGTTCGGAAATACACGAAGCCGTAACCGCGCTTTTGGCAATAGACAAGGCCGGCTGCACCTGCCAGTGCTTTGCCCCGGATATTGAACAGGCGGTTGTCATCAACAATCTGACCGCGCAAAAAATGGAAGAGCGCCGCAACGTTTTGGTCGAGTCGGCGCGTATTGCCCGCGGTGAAATAAAAAATCTTGCCGAATTTAAGCCTGAAGATTTTGATTGCATCGTCTTCCCCGGCGGTTTGGGCGCGGTCGTCAATTGGTGCGACTTTGCCGAAAAAGGGATAAACTGCACGGTGGAAAGTTCCGTCAGCCGCGTCCTGGAGGCGGCCTACAAAAACAAACTCGTCATCGGGGCGATGTGCATTGCGCCGGTAACCGTCGCCAAAGTGCTGGGAAAACACGGTATTACCGTAACCATCGGCAACGACAAAACCGTCGCCAAAACCATTGAGTTGACCGGTGCCAGACATCAGGACACGCCGGTAAGCGAAGCCTGTATTGACGCCAAAAACCGCATTGTCACCACGCCCGCGTATATGTTGGCGCATTCGGTTAAGGAAGTGGCGGCCGGTGCCGAAGCAATGGTAAATGCAATGGTTGCCCTTGCCCGATAGCGGCTGTTCTGTAAAAAAAAGTAAGGCGTGTGCGATTCTTTCGCCGCGTCTTTTATTTTGGGCAAAAGGGGTTGACATTGCCGGCAAAAGGGCTAATCTGACAAACGGTAAAATAATAACTTAAATATTTTTGTGTATGGAAAAGTATGATTTAATGTCGGATAAGGCGGAAAGCTTTATCAACGAGAAGGAAATCGCTTACACGCTGGCTTATGCGCGAAAGTATTGCGCCGATACGGCGATGGTGCGCCATATTTTGGCTAAAGCGAAGGAAAAGCACGGGTTGACACATACCGAAGCTGCGGTTTTGCTGTTAAACGAAGACCGGGAAGTCTGGCACGAAATTGCCGCGCTTGCCGAAGAAATCAAAAACGCTTATTACGGCAACCGCGTTGTTCTGTTTGCCCCGCTTTATCTGAGCAATTACTGCGTCAACGCCTGCACTTACTGCCCTTATCACGCTCAGAACAGGCACATTTTTCGCAAAAAAATGACGCAGGAGGAGATAAAGGCGGAAGTAATGGCGCTGCAGGATATGGGACATAAGAGGCTGGCTCTGGAGGCGGGCGAACACCCGGTGTATAATCCGCTGGAGTATATTCTGGAAAGTATAGACACGATTTACGGTATCAGGCACAAGGCCGGCGCTATCCGCCGTGTTAATGTCAACATTGCCGCCACCACGGTAGAAAACTACCGCCGGCTGCACGCCGCAAAAATCGGCGCCTATATTTTGTTTCAGGAAACTTACAACAAAGCGGATTATCAAAAGCTCCACCCCCGCGGTCCCAAGGCCGATTATGCGTGGCACACCGAAGCGATGGACAGAGCCATGCAGGCAGGCATTGAAGATGTCGGCTTGGGTGTCTTGTTTGGCTTGCACAATTACGCCTCCGAATTTGTCGGGCTGTTGATGCACGCCGAACATCTGGAAGCCGTTTACGGCGCCGGGCCGCACACCATAAGCGTTCCGCGCCTGTGTCCGGCTGATGACATTGATACGGCGGATTTTGCCAACGCGTTGCCGGACGGGATTTTCCTGAAAATCATCGCCTTGCTTCGCCTGTCCGTGCCTTATACGGGGATGATAATCTCAACCCGTGAGGGGCAGCGTATCCGTGAGGCGGCGTTACGGCTTGGCATTTCTCAGATTAGCGGCGGTTCCAAAACCAGCGTCGGCGGCTATGCCGCTCAGGATGAACCGGAAGCCGACAGCGCCCAGTTTGAAATTTCCGACCGGCGCAGTCTGGACGAGGTTGTCCGTTGGCTCATGGAGCAGGGGTATATTCCGAGTTTTTGCACCTCCTGTTACGGCAACGGCCGCGTCGGCGAAGATTTTATGGCGCTGTGTAAGAAGCAGGCGATACATAATTTCTGCACCCCGAACGCGCTGTTGACCTTGAAGGAGTATCTGGACAACTACGCCGCCCCGGCGACGGTTGCCGTCGGCGAAAAGCTGCTCCGTGAAGAGATGGCGCAACTGCCCGCCCCCCGGCGCTTATATCTGCAAAAGCGTATGGATATGCTCAAAGAGGGCAAAGTCGTTTTCTTTTAGCAAAGCCTGAAAGTAAGTAAAAAAAGCTGTCGGTAGAATTTCCGACGGCTTTTTTGTTGTTTCGTAAAATAATGCTTGACAAAATATAAAAAACTCGCTATTTATGACGAAATAAAATTAGAATTATGTCAAACTATTAAATATTGAGATTATGGAAAAGAGAAGTTTCATCCAACGTCTTCTGATTAGTCTCGGGAGAATTGGGCTGTTCAGAGGCCTTTTGTCATGGTACATTTCTAAACGCCATTTAAACGAGGACATCGTTTTCCGGCAGATAGAATGTTGCAACGTATCGCTCTTGCGCGAGTACATTAAATATCATAAGTTATCGCTCCGGCAGATAACGATGATATTGCAGGATTGGTCGGAAATAGCCGATGAAAAATTGCAGCGGTTTATTGACGATATGCTGCGCCAGAACAAGCTGACCACGGAACAGCAGGCATTGCTGATTTCCATCAACGATGTCCGGTATTTTGAGAGTTATCTCCTGCCGCGAGGAATTTTTGATCCGTACCGCCGTTTTGATTACCGGAATGAAAGCGTCTACATCATGACAATGGTGCAAAACGTGAACGAAGGAAAAATGGCTTGCACGGAAGTTCTTAAAACCTATGTGGACAACAACGCCCGCGAGCTGATGAATGATGACCTGTTGCCGGAATTGATAAAGTATCCGGGCAACTATGCCGCACAATATGTGTTGCAAAAAGCCCGTTTTACCCGTGAACAGGAAGAATTCTTTATCGGCAACGCGCCGGAAGCGCTGATAGAATATTTTATCAACGAACGCGAATTAAATTCCGACAAGGCGCAGTTGTTGCTTGTGGAGAAACACTACGGACTGGCCAAAACGTATTTTGAAAAATACGGCTTGCGCTCACAGGCGCAACAGACGTATCACGAAATACGCAAACAGGCGCTTGAAAAAGCCCCTGAAGAGGAAAGCCGGTAGCTTGTATCTTAAAAAAAATCCTGTCTGTCCGCATAATCGCGCCGGGCAGGATTTTTTTTGTTGCCAAACCAAATAACTGATATAAAATATTATTAAAAAAGGAGGACGTATGGAAAAATTTAAATTAAAAGAAAGCATTTTGGCCGGCCGCCTGATATTGTTGCAACGTCGGCACGAACACGATGCGGATGTCTGGCTGGCGATTGAGGAAAGCCGCAGTTTTTTGCGCGAATACCTGTTTTGGGTAGATAGTACAAAAACTTATGCCGATGTCGTCAAAGCAACGGATATGTTCGCTAAAAAATGGGATGAAGACGGCGAATGGTGTTACAACCTTTATTCTCTTCCGGACAATCGTTTTCTCGGTTGTATCGGCGTGCATGGCATCAGCTTTATGAATCAAACCGCGGAGTTGGGTTACTGGCTGCGTCTGTCGGAAACCGGCAAAGGCTATATGGCCGAGGCGGTTCAGGCTCTGGAAAATGAGCTGTTTTTGGCTGGTATACATCGAGTAGAAATACGTTGCGACGTGCATAATTTCAATTCCGCCAATGTTGCCAAACGGGCGGGTTACACGCTGGAAAGCACGGCTAAAGAGGCCTTGTATCATTACACCGGTTTGCACGATAGGGAAACATATGTCAAAATTAGTCCTTACCCGATACGGGGTTTTGAAAGAAAAATCTGACATGGTTGGTCGCAAAAGCCGTTGTGTAAAACAAAAAAGCAGTTCTCCTTCGGGAAAACTGCTTTTTTTTAATAGGCAAGGCGGCGGGTTTATTTAGCCACAACCGTGTCGCCGAAATAATCTTTGAGCTTGTCTTCGCTTATCCGCGCCTCGGCGTTAAGTCTGTGCGCCTTAAAGACAAACTCGCCGTTGTCATATTTGACGCAGGCCGGCACAAAAGTCCGTATACCGCCGAAAGCATTGAGCTGCTTGTCCTGCATTGTCCCATGCGCCAAATCAATATAATCTGGCGAATTGGCAATCAAAACCGCGGGCGTCAAATCTATGCCGTCTTCGCCGTCCGGCGTTTCGGCAATGGCAAAAGAAAGCCCTTGGACGAATAATCCGAAATGAGCCGCCAGACATCTCAAAGCAATATACGGTGAATGTACTTTTGCCTGAGAAGCTTTGCGGGCATTTCTTACTCTTTTTGTCTGGCTGGCCGCAGCGTTCATATCGCCCTGTGCCACAAAATTTTTCTTTTTCATACTGAAAAAAATTTATAATAGTGAAACATAAAATTAAAAAAACTGCCTCTCTTATACCATAGCAAAAATATTTTTGCAATCATAAAATGCATATTTTGTCCAAAAAAACGCATAAAGCATAAAATAAAAAAGGATGCCCGAAAGCATCCTTAAAAATTTTTCGCCGTGATTGCGGTTTAGTAGGAACGCGCATAGATAACATCAAGCGTCGCGCCTTTTTTGCCCGAAAGCAGGCATTCGCCTTCGCTGCCGCTCTGGTCAAACGGAATACAGCGGATAGTCAGCCGCATTTCTTTAAGTTTATCCAGCGTCGCCTCGTCGCCGCACCACTTGCCGCGGACAAAAGCAACTTTCGGCGCCTTGCCGCCGTTGTCAAGATAAACGTTGTTGTTGGCAAAATAAGCCTCAAATTCGGCGGCGGTTTTAATATCGGTTACGATATTTCCGTCGAGTCGCGCCTTTGCCCGCGCCAACATCTCGTCTTGGATGGTCTGCAGCTTTTCGGCGACCGTTGCGATAAACACATCAACGTCTTCAAAGTTCTTCCAGCCGTCTTGATTGATGTGGATGCGGTTGCGGAACATCACCGCGTTCTTTTCCAAATCCTTGGCGCCGACCTCAACAATCAGCGGCGCGCCTTTGCGTGTCCACTCCCACATCTTGTCAACCGCTTCTTTCGGGCGGTTGTCAAATCTGACCCGCACCTTTTCGCCGGCAAAAATCTGGCTCTTGAGCGCATCGCGGAGCTTTTCGGCGTAGGCGGTAATTTCCGCGGCCTTGCTTTTATCCTTGATAATCGGGATAATGATGACCTGTTGCGGCGCCAGTTTCGGCGGCACACACATACCCTCGTCATCGGCGTGTGTCATAATCAGCCCGCCGATAAGCCGGGTGGAAACGCCCCAGGATGTCGTGTAGGCGTATTCGGGCTCGTTATTGGTGTTGATAAATTTAATATCTGCCGACTTGGCGAAATTCTGCCCGAGGAAGTGCGATGTTCCCGCCTGCAGCGAACGCCCGTCCTGCATCATCGCCTCAATGCAATAAGTCGTAACCGCGCCGGGGAATTTGTCATATTCCGGCTTTTTGCCTTTAATAACCGGCATCGCCATATCGTTGACGCACAAGTCTTCATATACGTTGAGCATCGTTTCGGCTTCTTTTTCGGCCTCGTCAAACGTCGCGTGCGCGGTATGTCCTTCCTGCCATAAGAACTCGCGGGTTCGCAAAAACAGGCGCGGACGCATTTCCCAACGCACGACGTTCGCCCATTGGTTAATCAAAACCGGCAAATCGCGGTATGAATGCACCCACTTGGAAAACGAGTCGGCAATAATGGTTTCCGACGTCGGACGGACAATCAGCGGCTCGTCAAGCGGGCTGGCCGGCACCAGTTTGCCGTCTTCCATGCTGAGGCGCGAATGGGTAACAATCGCCATTTCTTTGGCAAATCCCTCAACGTGTTCGGCTTCTTTCTGAAAATAGCTGAGCGGGATAAACAGCGGGAAGTAGCAGTTTTCGTGATTCGTTTCTTTAATTTTTTCATCAAGCATCCGTTGGATGCGTTCCCATATTCCGTAGCCCCAGGGCTTGATGACCATACACCCCGGCGAGGACGAAACTTCGGCCATATCCGCGGCGGCAACCACGTTTTGATACCAGTCGGGATAGCTGTTTTCTCTCAAATTTTTCAGCGCCATAATCAAAAATCCTTTTATGCTTTTAATTAAACCTCATTGAGTAAATACCAAAAAAAGCCGCCTGTCAAGAAGATAAGTGCGCACTTTTATTTGGCTGTTTAAGCTTTTTTAACGCTTGTCGGATAAAATAACCGCCAATAGGCAACTTGGATAAAGGAAGAAAAATGAAACGTCTGTTTACGGTATTGATGTTATGTGCAACTTTGGCGCTTGGCGGCTGCAAGGACAGCCCGTCGCCGCAGGCCAACCGCATTTATGTCTTTTCCCAGCCCGGCTGCGGCCATTGCGAACACGCCCGCGAATATATGGCGCGTTATTATCGCGGTTATGACATAAAGGAGCTGAATATCCGCGAAGGCAACAATATGGGCTATCTGATGCGCTACGCCAAAAAATTTAAGATACCGGAGCAAACCCTCGGCACGCCGTTTATCGTTATGGGCGACCATTATGTGTTGGGCTGGGGCGAACAACAGGTCAAAGATTTCAATCGCTACGCCAAAAACTTCAAACCCGCCGCAAAAAAATAAGCTGTGCGATAAAAACAATCCAAAAACTAAGCCCGCAGGATAAGACCCGCGGGCTGTAATTTAGGCGTTAGGGCAGAGCCTTATTTGCCGAAATACCGTTTCAACAGGCCGTCAAAGCCTCTGCCGTGGCGGGCTTCGTCTTTGGCCATTTCATGAATGCTGTCGTGGATGGCGTCATAACCGAGTTCCTTGGCCAGCGTGGCAATCTTCTTTTTGCCGTCGCAGGCGCCGAATTCGGCCGCCGCCCGCATTTCCACATTCTTCTCTGTCGAGTCGGTAACCACTTCGCCGAGCATTTCCGCAATTCTTGCCGCATGGTCGGCTTCTTCAAAAGCGTAACGCTTAAAGGCTTCGGCAATTTCCGGATAGCCTTCGCGGTCGGCCTGGCGGCTCATGGCCAGATACATGCCGACTTCGCTACATTCGCCGGTAAAGTGTTCGCGCAAACCGGCGACAACCCGCTCGTCCAGCCCTTTGGCAACGCCGATTCTGTGTTCGTCGGCATAGTTTTTGTTTTCCTCATCAAGCACTTTAAATGTTTTCGCGCCGCAAACCGGGCAAACTTCCGGCATGGTGTCGCTCTCAATAACCTGTCCGCAGACGGTGCAAATATATTTCATTTCAATCGTCCCTTCACAATAAAATTCTTTAAACCACGGTATATTTAGGGAGCCGGAAAATAAAAGTCAAATATTAAAAGCTGTGTAAAGAAAAAAATTTTGTCTTGAGCGCGTATTAAAGCCGACATAAACTACAGGCAAACTTTGCAAAAGGTTTTGCTTTACAGCCTTAAAAGACGTATAAACGCCGCGCGGCGGGGATACGCAGAGGGGCAAAACAGACAACAGGGAGATTTTTATGAGTGATAAAACGATGAAAATAATCCTTTCGGTTTTGACGGTAATCCTGCTGGCGTTGATTGTCGGCCTGGTTGCCCTGAAAGGGAGTTCCGTAAAGACGGATTTGAATAAGCTTGCACTGCGTATCGGCGAGTTGCGCCAGTATCAGACGATGAACCGCGCCGATGTGAATGCGATGATGGAAAAGGCTTTTGCCCGCGTTGGCTACAATGTTGTTTCCGCAACCGAAGACAACCTGTATCCGGATACGGCGGCGGATGCCGGCGTCAATCTCTATTTGCGCGGCTATGGCCCGTTTAATGAGGTTAAAACCAACAAAAAGGCGGTGAATGTAATTTATATCCGCAGCTACGATTCTTTGTTTGAAGAAGAGTTGAAAGTTTTTGACGGCGTTGCCACGGCCTCGCGCGATTTCTACAATTATCTGCTGGGTGCGGGCTATGCCACGGCGTATGTGCCGGAAATGACCGACCCGTCCGTGTTCTATCCGGCGCCGGATCCGAAACTTGAGCGCAATCTGCTCTATGTCGGCGATAACGAGCGCCCGAGTCCGGCGATTGCCGCCGCGGTTGAAGCCGGCTTGCCGTTGGAAATCTATGGCCGCTTCTGGGTTGGCAATATTGATGACGGCTTTGTCAAGGGCGAATATATCCACGATAATGACCTGGGCGCGTATTTCTCATCGGCAAAAATCAATCTGGTCAACATTACCGAGCAGGAAAGCCAGTTCGGCATAATTCCGTCGCGCGTTTATGACATCGCCGCGAGCAAGGGCTTTATGATTGCGCCGTATAATAAGGAAATTGAAGCTGTCTTCGGCGATGCGATTCCGATGTTCAAAAATGCGGACGAGCTGAAAGCTTTGTATGAGCAGTATAGCAATGACCCGAAAGCCCGCGCCGCAAAAGCCGAAAAGGCTTATAAAATCGCGGTATCCGAATACAATGCGGATATGTTTGTCCAGCGTATAAACGGATTGGTTGAGTTTTTGATTAACGAGAAGAAACTCTGACGATGAAATTGCCTGCGGCTCAAAAAATCTGGTTGGGGCTGGGGGCAGCCGTTGCGGCAGTGGTGCTTTGCACCCTGCCGTTTTTGGCGGCAAAAACGCAAAAAGATATTGTTTATGTTTATTCCGCCTCGCCTGAACCCGATTCGCGCGAGGCGGGTTTTATTCGTGAATTAAAGAAGTTAGGCTGCGAAGTAAAAGTCAATCCTGAAAATAAGCCGGATAAAAGCGTCGCCGCCGTCTGGTTTCGCGCGCCGGAATTTGCCCGCAACCTGGCCGATTCCGAAGCCGCGTATGATTTTATATACAGCGAGGCTTATTACCCGTTTGACTGGCGCGGCTTGGCGAAAATGCCGGTTATGCTGACCCCGTATCGCGAGATATACGAACACTATGCGCGCTCCAATATCAAGTCGGCAATGTTTACGTTGGGGGTAAACACGGCGGACTATACGGCGCCCGCCGCGGCCGATGCCGGCAAAAAATATCCGTTGGTCTGGTATGGCGATAACAACCGCCAAACGCCGTTGGCCGAAAAAATAATCGCCCACCCCGATTCGTATATTCTCGGTAATTTTTGGGAAAAAAGCGCAAGATTGCTTCCGGCCGTTGAGGCTAAGGAAAAGGGCAGGGTGCTGTCGCAAACTTCCGTTGCCGTGGTGTATTATCCTTCCGGCGCGCCGGAAAATAAGATAATCTCTCCCAAAATCGCCGAGGCCGCCGCTGCCGGTGCGCTGGTTATTACCGGCGATAATCCGGCGGTAAAGGAAATGTATGGCGACAGCGTTATCGCCGCCCGTGCCGATGAGGAGATTTTAGGGCTTGCGGAATATTACCTGAACCAGCCGGAAATTTCCGCGGAAAAAATAACCGCCGCCCGCCGCATAACCGCCGAAAAACTAAGCGCCGCCGCTTCGGCTCGCCGGTTCAAAGCCATACTGGATTGGCTGAAAAACAATTCCATAAATTAAAAAAATAAAATCAAAGAAAAAAACTAAGCTGACCGCCGGTTGATGATTTCCGCCGCGTCTTCCATTTCGTCTTCAATCAGCTTATGCTCAATTCCATCGTATTCAATCGCTTCCCAGTCAATATCGTGCCGGTCAAGCCAGTCTTTGGTAAAATCAAGCGTCTTATATTGCACCGACAAATCCTTCGTGCCGTGGAAGAGATAAATTTCCGGCCGCGATGCCAGTTCTTTCTCCAGCATATCTTTGCCGCAGACAATGCCCGCAAACGGAAAAACGCCGCCGAGTTCGTACTTGCGCGTCAATCCGACGTAAATCGCCATCATCGCCCCCTGCGAAAACCCCATAATATAGGTATCTTTATTCTTGACTTTGAGCTCTTTTTGCAACTGGCTGATAAAGGCGTTCATCTTCTTGGCCGCCTCGCTGATACGCGTTCCGGTTTTGTTATAAATCTCCACGATTTCCGCCGTTGAGGTTTCGGGCTTGCGCCGCCGCCGGTCGGGGTCAACGTCAAGCAGAGCATACCATTGCTTTTTCATCGGGTTGCGTTCGCTTTGCATATCGGCTTCAGGGATAACCACCAGCGTGTCCTTCAGGTTTTTGAGCAACATCTCCGCAAACGGCTCCACATCTTCAATACAGCCGTTGTAGCCGTGCAAAAAAACAATCAGCTTGGAAACTTTGCTGCCGGACTGAAACGCTTTGTATTTATACCTATCCATCAAAAGAACTCCCCGTCAATATATCCATCACTTTTAGCCTGCAAAAGTTAAAAAAAACTTAAAACATCGCGCGCCGCCGGTTTTGTGCCGCCGCTTGTTGCAAAAAAGCGCTTGACAAGATGAAAAACAAGAACTAAATTAGAACAAAACAACAGTCTTACGGAGGGAATATGTTAACGCCGAAACAACACAAATTGCTGGTTTTTATTGACGGATTTATCAAGGAAACCGGTCATTCGCCGTCTTTTGAGGAGATGAAAGCCGCTATCGGGCTGAAGTCAAAATCCGGTGTGCACGCGCTTTTGAACGCGTTGGAGGAGCGGGGCTTTATCCGCAAACTGCCGCACCGCGCGCGGGCGCTGGAAGTGCTGAAAGTGCCGCAGTTGGAGCCGCACATTCTGGAAGATGAATCCGATTCGGAGAAGCATTTTGCCAATGACAACGGCGAAACGGAATTTTCTTTGCAAATTCCCTTGTATGGCAAAATTGCCGCCGGAACGCCGATAGAGGCCATAGCCAATCCGTCGGAATATATTTATATCCCGAAAACATTTTCCACCAAATCGGAGCTGTATGCGTTGACCATTGAGGGCGAATCAATGGTGGAGGCGGGGATTTTTGACGGCGATACCGCGATTATCCGCCGTGCTGACCGCGCCGATAACGGGCAGATTGTCGTAGCGTTGGTAGATAATGAAGAGGCGACGCTCAAAGTCTTGCAGCGCAAAACCGGCAATGAGGTGTGGCTCTTGCCGTGCAATAAGGAATATGAGCCGATAAAGTTGACCGCTGACCGGCTGAAAATACAGGGTATTTTATACGGCATTGTCCGCAAGTATAACTGACATCGGAGGATAAAATGGCAGCGCTGGCAATCATTACCGCGATGGAAAGCGAATATAATGCGGTGAATAAGATGTATGGCTTTGACGAAGACGGCGATTTTCCGCATATCAAAGTCCACGGCAAAGAAGTATGGTTGGTAAAATCGGGTATCGGCAAAGTCAATGCGGCGATTGCCGCGCAAAAAGCGTGTGACGCCGGTGCGGAAATCATCATGTCAACCGGGCTGGCGGGCGGTATAGATTCGTCGTTGAGTCAGGGCGATATTGTTCTGGCGGAGAAAGTCTGCTATCACGATGTCTGGTGCGGCGAGCCGAACGCCAAAGGGCAGGTGCAGGATATGCCGTTATATTTTGCGCCGCGCGCGGAAATGGTGGAAAGAATTGTCGCCGCCCTGCCGGAGAATTACGTTAAAACGGGCTTAACGGTTACCGGCGACCAGTTTTTGACGAACGCGCGCCGCCTGCAAACAATAAAAAAGGAATTTCCCGCCGCGCTGGCCGTGGATATGGAGAGCGCCGCCATTGCCCAAACCTGCTTTTTGAACGAACGCCGCCCGTTTTTGTCGTTGCGTATAATCAGCGATGTTGTCGGCAAGCCCCATCAGGAAGAAGAGTATCGCCGGTTTTGGCAGAATGTGCCGGAAAAATCCGCTTTGATGGTGGATATGGTGCTGCGCGCCCTGGCGGGAGAATAGGCAGCTCCATATTTGTCGCCGCCGAAAGGCACAGTCCGCCCCGCCGGACTTACCTTGCCCCGACGGGACACATTAAAAGTGCAGCGTCAGGCTGCTTCGTCCGCGGGACACATTATAAAGGAAAACCGCCCCGCCGGACTATCTCTCCGTCAGATAAAATTTTATTTCCTGAAAAAATAAAAAAGTTTCATTCTCCAAGAAAAGAGGGGAGGCATAAAACCTCCCCCTTTATTTATCAACCGGAACTGCGTTATGCAACACAAGCCGCATAAGACGCCTTGCGTATAAAATTTCACAAGCCCGTCCGTCGTTTCTTGAGCGGCTCAGCCTCTTAACCGTCCAATCCGCACCGGTCGCGACTCAAATACTCACGCCCGGCTGAAACAGTCTCAAAGCCTCGCGCGCACAACGCAACACGCTCTGCGCGCCTTGCCGTCACGCCGCTAATAGACGCTGCCGCCCAACATTCCTAACATATAAGAAGCCAGCTGAATCACATTGCTGAGCAATACCAGCAACAGATAAATAGCCGCGTATCTGAGCGCGCGCTGCTTGTGGGCGTGGTCGCAATAAGCGGACATTGCGCCGTATGCGTTGGTGCCGTTTTCTTCTTCAAAAAAGCCCGCCGCAATGAAAATCTTTATGCAGTAATAAAGATAAGCGATAAACAGGGCAATCGCCGCGCCGCCCGTCCATTTAATACCGGTAAGGTCGCCGGAGCCGCTTTCAACCATCGCGTTAAACAGATAAGCAGCGCCAATCGCAAAGGCCATGCCGCCGATCCAGCTAAACAGGCACGGGCGGAAAAATCCTTTCCACGCGGTATAGCCGGCATCGTGCAAACGCCGCGTAATAATCGCAAGATAAACCAAAATCTCCGCAACATACAGGATAACGGCCAGCACCAGCGAAACAGTCGGCATAAAAGCGGATAAAAATCCGACGCCGAACGTAAGCAGGACAACCGCAAAAAGGTTGATGAGCATAAAGCTCCAAAATTCAAACCGGGAAGTCCGCCCTTTGAAGTTGAAAATATTTTTATAAGCCTTAATCCAGGAGCAAAAAGCCCCGCCGCCGCAACCGGTACATTCTTTTTTGGCACAGGCCGAGTCGCAGGCCGGAGCGGTTTCTTTCATCTCCAAAAACTTTTTCGCCTCGGCGATTTTGGCGTTTTCCAACACTTCGGCGCGTTTGCTGTTGTTGGCGGCCTTCTTTCCGGGTTCGCCTTCGGAAACGGCATTGCCCGCAACGGCGCTCTGAACCCTTCCGCCGGATTTTTTCGCCGTTTTCTTCTCTTCGTTTGCCGATTTGATATTCAAAACTTCCGCGGCAATATCGCGATTCGCTGTCGCCGGGACGGCCTTAGCCTCTTTCTTTGCCGCCGTTTTGGCGTTATCTGTCTTTGCCGTTGCCGCCTTCGCCGCCGGTTTTGCGTTTTTTCCGGCCTTTGTCGTCGTTTTCGCACTGCCGGCAACCGCTTTCGCCGCCGCTTTTTTCGCCGTTTCCTCGGCCTTGCCTGCGGTTTTGGCGCTCGCTTCGGATGAAGTCTTTTTGCTAACCATCTTTCCCTCTCAAAAAATTAAAAATCAAATACATAATAATCCTGTTTGCCATAAAGGCAACCCGTCCGCCGCTTTAAATCACAGATTTTTCGCGATTTGCCGGCAAATATTGCATAAAGCCGCCTAAAACAGCACTTTTGCCGATTTAAACTTCTTTGTTTTCTCGTCAAATACCACCCGGAGCACCGCCCCGTTGTCAAGCCGGATAGTCTTTTTCAGACAGGTTTCGGCAAAAATCCGCACCAGCATTCCGTGCGTAACCAGCAGCACGCGCTCGCGCCCCTCTTCATACAGTTTATTGATAAATTTCATAAACCGCTGTTGCACTTCGCCGATGGTTTCCCCTTCCGGATAGCCGGTTTCGTAGCGGTCGGGGTTGTTTATATCGTTAAAAGCCTGATAGATATACGGAAAAACCGTCGGCAAGTCGCTTTTTTTCATCCCCTCCGCCTTGCCGAAATTCATTTCGCGCAGCCGTTTGGTGTAATGTACCGGCAAGTCAAGGATGTTGCTGGCAATATCGGCGCTCTTTCTCGCGCGTTTCAAATCGCTGGCGTAAATTGTTTCAATTTCTTCGCCCGCCAGTTTCTCTGCGGCCAGGCGTATCTGTTTTTGCCCTTCTTTGTCAAGCAGCGTATCGTTCCACCCTTGGACGCGTTGGGCAAGGTTCCATTCGGTTTGTCCGTGTCTCATCAGGTATAAAATCATCGCACTTTCCTGCCTAATATTGTTGTTTCGCCGGAGATTCCGGCTTGCGCCTGTTTTTTGCCCGGTTTAAAACAGGCTAAAAAAAATCTGCCGCCGAATCAAGCCCGAAGAACGACTTAATCACAGTCTTTCGGCGGATTTTTTTAAGGCGCAGAAGAAAAAGCCGTCGGTCTTGGTGTTGAGCGGCGAAAATTTGAGCCATTTTTCGCTGTCAAACGGGTAGAGCGGCATCTCAAGCGTTTCCTGCCAGAGTTTTCTATGGTCAAGCGGCGCAAATTCCGGATGTCGGCGTAAAAAGTCTTCAATTTGCGCTTCGTTTTCTTCCGGCAGAACGGAACAGGTAATATAAATAAGCCACCCGTTTTCCGCCGTGTGGGTTGCGCCGAATTCAAGCAGCTCCGCTTGTGTCCGGCAGATTTCCGCAAGCTTCTCCGGCGTTAAGCGGAATTTGGCGTCCGGCGCCCGCCGCCAGGTGCCGCTGCCCGAACAGGGCGCGTCAATAATAAACCGCGTGTAATCTTTGTCGCTGACCGTATCAATGGTCTTGATGTCGGTAATATCAAGCCGTTCCGCCCGTTTTTTCAGCCGCGCCAACCGTTCTTTGTTAATATCGTGCGCCCAAATCAGCCCGTCGTTGTGCATAAGTGAGCCGAAAGCGAGCGCTTTGCCGCCCGCCCCGGCGCAGTAGTCTATAATTTTATGGTGCGGCTTAACCCGGCAGAGCAGGGCGATAAGCTGCGACGCTTCGTCCATCACCTCAATTTCCCCGTCCTGATAAGCCATGCAGTTGTTGAGATTGATTCGGTCATGCGAACGTAGCCCGATAGGCGAAAAAGGAGTCGGCGCAAAAAACAGCCCTTCTTTGCGGAGGCGGTCGCGCGCGTGTTCGCGGTCGGTCAGATTGGCGCGCACATCAACCGGCGCCGTGTCGTTTAATGCTTCAATCAGGCGCGGATTATTGATTTTTTCCGTTAGCCATTGCGGACATTCGTTAAGCGCGCAGTCGCTGTAATCGTCAAACGACCTTGCCGCCGCCAGCCGTTTCTTCTCTTCCGCCGTAAGCGGGGAAGGCGCATACGCCTCGCCGTTAAAAATAAGCTCCGGGTCATCGCCGCCGGCCTCCAGCGCCGCCGCCAGCCGCGCCGTCAGCTTTCCGCCGAGCGCTTCGCCGATTTTCATTCGGTTGCGAATAATCCGCCACGCCGTATCGGCAATAAACCGCCGGTCTTTCGCGCCGATATAGCGCCGTTCCTTGAAATATCTGTCCAATATGCCGTCCGCGGGCTTGCCGTCTTGCCAAACCTCCTCCAGCACTTCAATCACCGCCTGCACTCTGCTTGCTTCTTTCATTTTTGCAATTTTCGCCTTTTCTTTCGCATTTATAAAGGGTTGTCGCGCCGGCTTAATGCAAAACCTTTGCATTTTGCACCGCCGATTGCCTGAGAATAGCGCGTTTGAGGGCGTTTGGCAAGCGCGGAAAAGGAGTTTCCCCAGGGGAATAATTTTTTTTGTTGCCAAAAAGGCAAAAACGTGCTATGCGATTTGGCAATATGAACTTCCGAAAGGGAATATATGGAAAAAATACTGGTTTTGAATTCCGGCTCAACCACCGTAAAATTCCAGCTTTTCAAGATGGATAAAGGCATGCACGAAGTGCTGGCCAAAGGCGTGGTGGAGCGTATCGGGCTATCCGGCTCCAAGTTGGTTGTCCGCGCGGGGGCAGGGGGCGAATTCGCCTGCGAATATCCGATTGCCGACCATAAAGAAGCGATAAAAGCGATATTGGATTACCTGTCGCACGGGTATCTGAAAAGCGCCGCGGAACTTTCGGCGGTCGGGCATCGTATGGGGCACGGCGGCGAATATTTTGACCGCTCGGTAATTATTGATGATGAGGTTATGGCAAAGATTTACGACACGTTGCCGCTTTTGCCCCTGCACGGTCCGGCATTCGTCCACGGCGTTGAGGCGGCGGAAGCCTTGCTTCCCGGCGTTTTGCAGGTGGCAACGTTTGACAGCGCTTTTCATCAGAGCATGGCAAAGCCTGCGTTTACTTACGCCATTCCGCGCGAGTATTATGAAAAAGAGCGTATCCGCCGTTACGGCTTTCACGGCACGTCGCACAATTACGCGGCGCATAAAGCGGCGGAAATCTTGGGGTGCAAAGGGCGCTTTGTCTGCTGCCATCTCGGTGGCGGCGCTTCCGTAACCGCGATAAAGGGCGGCAAGAGCGTGGATACGACCATGGGCTACACCCCCTCGGCCGGCGTGATGATGGCGACCCGCTCCGGCGATATGGACCCATATATCCCGCTGCACATTATGAAAACCCAGCATAAAACCGCCGATGACGTCAACCGGATGTTGAATAAGGAAAGCGGGCTTTATGGCTTGTCGGGCGGCCATTCCGATATGCGCGATATTATGGAAAACGCGGAAAAAGGCGATGAAAACTGCGCCTTTGCGATAGAGAGCTACATCTACGGGCTGTTAAAAACCATTGGCGCGTATGTTGCGGAGTTGGGCGGAATTGACGCCTTGATATTCACCGCCGGCATCGGTGAAAACGCCTCGTTAATTCGTGAAAAGCTCTGCGCCCGTCTGGCATATCTTGGCTTGGCGCTGGATAAGGAAAAGAATGCGCAACGCCCCGCGCCGGCGGAAATCAGCGCCCCCGAAAGCAAAGTCAAAGTGCTGGTCATTCCCGCCAATGAGGAGTTGATGATTGCCACGGAAACCTTTGCGCTTTTGGAAGAGCTGGCTGCCGCAGAGCCTCTGGCCGTGTAAAGAAGTATGAAAAAGGAAAAACAATGTTAAAAACCATAATGCCTTCCATAAACCGGCTCATCACCGCGGATTACAAAAGCGTCAAGTCGCCGGAAACCGAGGCTTTGTTGCAGGAGAGTCTGCACGGGCTGACCCCGGTGGAAAAACCGGAACTTCGCCAGGTGTCGGGCATTCCCGGCGCCGGCAAAAGCACGTTCTGCGCCGCACACCTGCCGCCGAATTTTCTTTTTTTGAGTTTTGACAGGATAATGCTGTCCCTGGCATCTTACCGGCGCGATTTGGCGCAGTTGGGCAGTGTCGCCGCCTATAAAAACAACGAAATGCCGGCGCGCATAATCGGTTACGAACTGTTGCGCCGCGCGATGAACAAAAAGCTTAATATATTGTTTGAACACAGCGGCACCAATCCGGCGCATCTGGAATTGTTTAAAAATATCCGCAAAAAAGGCTATCGCACCGCGGTTGACTTTATTGTTTGCGACACCGGTTTGGCGATTGCCCGCGCGGCTGAACGGGCGAAACAGACCAAACGCTATATCCCCGAGGAAGTTATCCGCGAACGGGCGTCCGGCGTGCAAAAATACATTGCCGCCTATCGGGAGCTGACGCCTGCCGTAAAGTTGTTTGACGGAGCAAATAATTTCCATCCGTTAAAGAAAATTTAACATAATCCGTGTCACCATACGCGCATAAAGGCTGATTTTTTGATGAAAGTTATGCGCATGAAAAAATATCTTTATTTATTGCCGGTTTCGTTGATGGCGATGGCGGCGGGCAGGGCGGAGGCCTTGACCGCGGCGGATCAGCTGCGTGAAACCAAAGCCATCTTTGTCGGCGAATTTCATAAAATGGATGACAACAAAGACGGCAAATTGTCGCTTGAAGAATATTTAAGCCACCAGTTTGAAAATTTCCGCGCCACCATAATTGACGCGGTGGATTTTGATACGCCGTCGCCGGACGCTAAAAATAAAGCCAGGGACGCCAAGGCTGAAAAAGACGTGACGGAAACGCTTGCGCCAGAAACGGAAGAAGAGGCGGATACAACCCCGGCCGCTACCGATACGGCGGATAAAGCCGATTCCGATGACGGGCTGAAATCGCTGACCGATGTCAACAACGCCCTGCTTGAGATGGCAAACTACGAGTTGGAAGAAGAGGAAGACCTGCCGCCGAGCGAAGACTTGGCATTTGATGGCTTGTCCTTGGAAGATTTGGCGCTGCCGGGCGAGCCGGAAAAGCTGGATAAAGAAGATGTCCTGCCTGATGCGGATATTTTATCGGATGATATTTTTGCCGCCGCGGAGGAAGACGCGCCGGATAAGGCTGCCGCCGCAGAAACGGCGGAAAACGCGCCGGAAGCGGAACCTGAAGCCGAGCCTGAGCTGGATTTATCTTTATCCGAAGAAGAGAGCTTTCAACAAATGATGGCTGACATAACCGCCACGCCGGAAGAAAAAGCCGCCAAAGCCGCCGCCGAAAAGGCCAAAGCTGAGGAAGAGGCCGCCCGCAAAGCCAAAGCCGAAGAGCTGGCGAACCGGACGCCGGAAGAAGTGGCGGAACGCGATAAGCAGATAGGCTTTATGCTGGACACGATAAAAAAGACCCTGCCCAAGAAGATTGACGAAGTAACCACCTGGACGGATATTGAGTATAAAGACAAGGCGATTGCCTACGTCTATCAGGCCAACGTGGATACGTCCGAATTTTCTCCGGCAGAAAAGAAAACCCTGCAAAACGAGATAAAAACCGGAATTTGCGCCAAAGCGCGCGCCGAGATGTGCCCGCGCTTCCAACAGTTGTTCTTAAATGACGGCATCAATATGCGGATACGTTATATTGACAGCCGCGGAACGGATTTGAGCGCGTGCGAATTTAATCAGGAAACCTGCCAATAACGGCACCCAATTTATTTTAGAGAGGAACCCCAAGATGAGAAAGATAAAATTATTGTCGGCAACGGCTCTGGCGGTAATGCTGGCATTCGGCGTCAATACGGCGTCCGCCGCGGAAAATTACGACAACGTGTCGGAAGAGGAAATTGCCCGCGCCGTCGTCAACGTGTTGAAAAAAGACCCGAAAATCGCGTATGACGCGCTGGTCAAGTTTAACAAGGACGCTAACGAGCAGAAAGCCGAAAGCGAAAAGGAACTGTCCGGGCTGGAGAAAAAAGTCGCCGAAGTGCTGATGGACAATCCGCCGATTATCGTCGGCGCCCTGCAGATTTACCAGCAACAGGAAGAGCAGAAAAAGCTGATGGAAGAGGCGGAAGTTTATCGCCAGTATGCCAAAGAAATCAACCGTGCCGAATTGTTCGCCGGCAATCCGGACGGCAAGTTCACGCTGGTTGAGTTCTTTGATTTTTCGTGCGGTTATTGTCGCCAGATGGCGCCGCGCATCGCCAACATAATCAAAAAGAACCCCGATGTCAAAGTCGTGTTCAAGCCGGTATCTTTCTTGTCGCCGAATTCCGAACTGGCGGCAAAGGCGGCGGTTGCCGCGCATAACCAGGGCAAGTTTTTGGAGATGTACTCCGGTCTGATGGCGGAACGCGTGATTAACGAACCGGCGATTGACAAGCTGGCGCGCAATTTGAAATTGGATATGGATAAGTTCAAAAAGGACTATGCCTCCAACGAAACCAGGAACATTTTGCAGAGCATAAAAGCGACGGCCGACAAGATTAAGATGAAAAGCGTCCCGACGCTGGTCTTAAACGGCCTGCCGCTGTATGCCGTGGAGGAAATTCAGTTGCAACGCGCGATAGACGTCTTGCGTGAAGCCTCTGGCAAATAATGTAGCTACTCTGGGTTTGTGAGAAAAAGCAGGTTGTAACGCCTGCTTTTTTCGTATTCCGAAGCCCACCCCCGTTAAAGCCTCGTAATTTATTGAGGTATTTATAGCTCCCGTCCTCAATTATCTATCCACCAAACACGCCTTGCGTGTTTGCCCCGTCAGGGTTACAATGGTCTTGCCTCATCTTTACCATTTTGAATACATCTTCTAAAAATTCATCAAACAAAAGCCGCTTGCCTCATTTCCCGTCATCGCGAGCGTCCGTGCCGTCAGGCACATATACGCGCACTGCCCGTGGCGCGGCCACCAATCCACAAACCTGTGC
>CALXYD010000006.1 GCA_944392865.1 uncultured Alphaproteobacteria bacterium | reverse complement strand
GGATTCGAACCCACGGTACCCTTTGGGGGTACACACGATTTCCAATCGTGCACCTTCGGCCTCTCGGTCATCTGTCCATTGCCCCGCTTTGTATAACCTTTTTTCGCATTTGGCAAGCATTTTTTTCATTTATGCGAAAAAAAGCCGCAAAAGCCGTTTTCCTAAGCAATTTAGCCCTCAGGATAACCGATAACCTGATTCATAATAACAAATTCATCTCTGTCAAGATGCAGCTTATCCTTAAGTTCATCTTTATCAATATACGCCCGCACAATCGTATTTAACCCTTTGTCCGCCGCATACAAATAAACATTCTGTGCCGCGGCTCCAGCATGAAAAGCTGAAAAATCTTTATCGCTTCCCGTATAAATCAGATTAACCGGCGCATTTTTAACAAAATCCTGCTTGGCAATATACGCGCTGATTTCCTCATCGCTGACTTTAATCAGGGAATTTGCCGCCGCATCGTATGTCCATATTGAATTTTGATATACGACATAAACATTCAGATTCTGTTTATTCATCGCCGTTGGCACCGTCCGCGTCCCTTTCTGGTTTATACCGAACGCCGCCCATAGCAAATCGCTGAGCGTCTGTTCACTAATCGGCTTTGCGCTGTATTCTCGCGATGAATGACGCTTATCAATCAGCTGCATCAATTCGGAAGCCTTATCCGGCTGCGGCAATTTCTTTATTTCCGCAGCTTTGGCAACCATACCGGCAGGCACCAGAACCGCCGCTAAGCCTAAAAGCAATTTGCGCAACATAATTTTTCTCCTTTATAAGCCCTATAATACAAACTTATACGCGCACTTTGCTTTAAAATCGGTTAATATCCGGATACACCGCCTATATTTCTCGCCCGTTCCGTCCGAGATTAACGTTAATCGGCACATATTTTTCATCTCGCGACGCCTTTTCCTGCCCTGCCCGTTGCTCCTCAAGCATTCTCTGTTTTCTCTCTTCTATATTCTTTTTCTGTTCTTCGTTATGGGCGCGCCGTTCTTCTTCCAAACGCTCGGCATGAAAAGCCTTGGCCTTTTCAAAAATAATCTCGTCTTTTTCTTCCGGTTTTTTCGCTATTGCATTTTTAACTTTCAGAAAAGCCTTAACCAATTGGTCGGTGCTGATACTGCCTTTCGTTAAATCTATCCATCCCGTAAAATGCCCGTTGCTTAAAAATTCCGTAAAATCAATATAAAACGGTTTTGCTTTCTTCCGATTTTTCGGCGCCATAATCTTTTTTAACTCTTCGGCGCTCGGCACCCGCCCAAGCGCCTGGGCAATTTGTTGCGGCGTAATAATACATTCGCTTAAATCAAGCTCCATAATATTAACGCCCGTAAAATCCAAACCGGTAAAATCAACCCCGCGCAGATTAACTTGCCGCAAATCAATCCGTGTCAAATCCAACAGCGATAAGTTAATGCGCCGCAGATTAAGTTTGTGCGGATAATAAACTGCCAAATACTCCACCAGCGCCTGCAATTCCTCAATTGCCAGCTCATCCATACGGATATCAATCAATATCGCGTCTTCAATATCGGCATCGCGTAAAATAACGCCTTCCATGTTGGCGCCGGTAAAGTTCGTTCCTTTCAACTTGGCACCGGCAAAAATCGAGTCGCTTAAATCCGCGCCGGATAAATCCGCCCCCGACAAGTCTGCGCCGGTAAAGTCCGTTCCGGTCAAAACCGCACCGGCAAAATTGGCATCCTGCAAATTAGCCGCTGAAAAATCGGCATGCGTCAGATTTTGCCCGGAAAAATCCATTCCGACCATATTCTGCCCGACGTGATATTCTCCGTCAGCCAGCTTTTTCCGTCGCCCGTTTAAATCGTCATATTTGCTGATTTCATCGGCTATTGCCCGCCATGAATGGCTGTATTCATAAAGCTTAGCCTCAATCTCGCCATCAACCGCGGAACCGGCAAGCGTCGCCTGCAATTCCTTTTGCATAACATCGCGAACGTGTCCGAGTTCGGCATAATATGCCCGTAGCTTTTCCATCCTCTCCGACGTTTTCTTTTCCATCGGCAGCACGGCGGAAACACTCTCTCCGCCCCCGTCGTCATCATCTTTTTTGATAATCGGCGGCGTTTCTTCCCCGCTTTCTTCGCTAACCGGCGAAAAATGATACGTTTCCGGCTGTTCATCGGAAAACACGCCGACATCAGGCTTCTCCGTATCATCTACCAAAGAAACCGGCAAAAAGCTGCTTTTCTTGTCATTGTCTTCCGTTTCGTCCATACGCACATTCCTTCAAGCAACAAAGTTATTATACGGTATTTTCCGCAAAAACTCAAGCTTGAATTAAATATGTCGGTCTTTTTTTATACAAATAGCGGCACAATATCATTCCCGGCACCGCCAAGAACGCGCTAAACAGGAAAAAAACCGGCCATGACGTCTGATCAACAAACCACCCCGAAGTTGAAGCCAACACATCGCGTGAAAACCCCGGTAACGAAGAAAGCAAAGCATACTGCGTTGCCGTATGCCCTTTGTCGCATAAAACCGACATAAAGGCAATAATCGCCGTTGTTGCCATCCCCGATGACAGATTCTCCAGAGAAATCGTAAACATCAAAAACCAGATATTATGTCCGACATAATAAAGCGGAATATACAACGCCGTCGTTACGCCCTGCAAAACCGCAAACCACAGCAGCCCCCTCATCAAGCCGACCCGCGCCAATACATAACCGCCCAAAACCCCGCCGATAATAGTCGCCGCCATTCCGTATAGTTTTGAAATATATGCAATTTCAATTTTGCTGAACCCTATGTCGGCATAAAAGGGATAAGCCATCGGACCAAAATACGCGTCCCCAAGGCGATAACACAACACAATTAAAAGCGCTACCACCCAATACGGCTTGCTCATAAACTGCTTTAGCGGTTCAATCACGGCATTCGTCAAAATTTGCTTTTTATCTGTCTTTACCGACAAAACATTTTCCGCTGCCGGTTCTTTTGCCGCCAACACCGCCGCCATTCCCAACAGCAACAACAAGGCATTGATAAAATACACTTCATTCCAGCTCAACACCGCCGCCAATCCGATAGCTCCGGCGCCGGAAACAACACTGCCGATTCGATAACCGAGAACATACATTGTCGCCCCGTTGATTTCCTGCTCCTGATTATCACGAAACAACTCCACCCGGAACGCATCCAGCACAATATCCTGCGTCGCCGAGAAAAAGCTGATAAACAACGCCGCCATTGCCATAAATATAATACCGTCATCAGGCGTCAAGCCGGAAAGGCACACCAACCCGGCAAACAATCCGGCTTGCGAAAACAGCGCCCAGCTCCGCCTTTTTCCCAGTTTCTTCAATCCCGGAACAGCCGTATGCTCCACCAACGGCGCCCACAACCATTTAAACGAATACGGCAGGCGCAACAGCGAAAAAGCGCCGATGGTCCGATAAGCAATATGATAATCTTTCAGCCACAGCGACAAAGTTCCGAAAACCAACGCCAACGGCAACCCGCTTGAAAAGCCGAAAGCAATGGTCAAAAACATTTTGCGCGAAAAATATGTTGATAATCTATTCGCCATCGTTCACATTGACCTTTTTCTCAATCAGATACAGCGGCCGCCGCTTTACCTCAATAAAAATCCGCCCGATATATTCGCCTAAAATGCCCAGAATAATCATCTGCACGCCGCCGACCAGCAAAATAAATACTAACAGCGACGCATAACCCGGTACATCAACGCCATACGTCATTGTCCGCACGATAATATAAAACGCATATAATACGCCCAAAAAAGACAACACCGATCCGAGATACGTCCAGATTCGCAACGGCAACGTCGTTGATGCGGTAATTCCGTCCAAAGCAAAATTCCATAATTTCCAGTAATTCCATTTGCTCTGGCCGGCTTTCCTCTGCTGACGGACGTATTTAATGCCGCAAGACTTAAATCCCGTCCATCCGAAAATTCCCTTCATAAAGATATTCCGCTCCTCCAAGTCCAAAATGGCATTTATAATTTTGCGGTCAATCAAACGATAATCTCCGGCATTATACGGAATAGGCGAACGCGTCATCAAATTATAGATTTTATAAAACATCGCCGCCGTCAGACGTTTCAACAAAGTATCGCTACGCCGGTCATTGCGGATTCCGTATACCATATCGTATCCTTCCTCCCATTTCTTCACAAACTTGACAATCAGCTCCGGCGGGTCTTGCAAATCAACATCAATCGGTATTGCCGCCCGCCCCTTGCAGTATTTAAGCCCCGCCATGAGCCCGTATTCTTTGCCAAAGTTGCGCGAAAATTTCAAAATTTTAACCCGTTCATCTTCAGCCGCATATTTTTCAAGCAAAGAATATGTCCCGTCTACCGAACCGTCGTCAATACACACAATCTCGTATGTATATTGTTTAAGTTTCTCAAGTGTTTTCCGTATTGTTTCAAAAAAAAGCGCCAGGCTTTCCTCTTCATTATACATTGAAACAATAATTGAAATATCCGGATTCTGCGATTTTTTCACGATAACTTTATTCATTTTTGCCTCGTCTGAAATCATTTACGCCGCAACCTTTGCCGTCTCGGGCATAAAATTTTCTTTTCTTTGCCCTTTATTAACAGATTTAGGTTAATCTTGCCTTAAGAAACAAAAATGTTTTTTAAAGGATAGTTGTTTATGTCATTTATCAAATCAATTGCAACCTTCGGCGGTTTTACGATGATTAGCCGCCTGACCGGATTTCTGCGCGATATGGTCATCGCAACCTTTCTCGGCGCCGGTATGGTTTCCGACGCATTTCTCGTATCATTTAAACTGCCCAACCTGTTCCGCAGCCTGTTTGCCGAAGGTGCTTTTACTTCAGCCTTTGTTCCGCTTTTTTCCTCAAAGCTTGTTGCTTCCGGACGGGATAAATCCATAGAGTTTGCCGCCAAAGCCATTTCCTTGCTGACATTTTTCCTTATCATATTCTCCATCTTATTTGAATTGGCAATGCCCTGGGTCGTCCGCGTCCTCGCCCCCGGATTCGCCGAAAACCCCGAAAAAGTCGCATTAACCATAGATTTATGCCGCATTACTTTTCCTTTTTTATTGTTTATCTCCATCGTTTCTTTCCAGGCGGGAATCCTAAATTCGTTTGACCGTTTTGCCGCACCTGCTGCCGCCCCGATAATTCTGAACCTCGGTATGATTGTCGCCGGCCTGCTTTCGGTCGTTTTGTTTGACGTACCGGTTTACGGTATGGCCTGGGGCATAACCATATCCGGCTTTATTGAAATCATCTGGCTCAAATATTTTCTCAACAAAGAAAGTATCCGTATCCGGCCTGACTTCCATTTTCGGCGTCTGATGAAAGACCAAGAAATTCGGACGCTGTTCAAAAGGATAGCTCCGGGCGTGGTCGGTGCCGGAATTTATCAGATAAATATGGTCGTTGATACGATTCTCGTTTCGCTCGTATCGGGTGGTGCCGTTTCCTGGCTTTATTATGCCAACCGCTTGCAACAACTGCCGCTCGGCGTTATTGGTGCCGCCATCAGCGTCGCGCTGCTTCCGCTGCTTTCGCGCAAATTAAAAGCCGGAGAGTTGAGCGAAGCGGCAAATGTTCAGGATAAGGCTGTTGTCTATGGTCTGATAATGTCCCTTCCCGCCGCCGTAATGTTCGTCTGCCTCGCCGATTCGTTAATTGAATTATTGTTTGAGCACGGACGTTTCACCGCCGCAGATACGCATAAAACAGCTCTGGCTCTTCAGGCCTATGCCATCGGTCTGCCTTGTTATGTAATGGTTAAAGCGCTGATGCCGAACTTCTTTGCCCGCGGCGATACGGCAACGCCGGTAAAATACAGCGCCGTGGTCTTTTTAACAAATTTAACCCTCAACCTGATATTGATGAAACCGTTTGGACACGTCGGCATTGCCGCTGCCACTTCAATCGCTGCTTTCGTATCGCTTTTCCAATACATTCACGGACTGAAAAAACGCGGTTTCTGGCAATTCTCCGCCGAACTGAAACGCCAAATCATCGGCATTTTTATATGCACTTTTGTCATGGGAATATTCATATATGCCGCCAAAACCGGTTTAGAAAATATCTTCCCCGCCAAACATATCGGATTTTTAATCCTCAAACTGGGCATTATCGGCACAATAGGGCTTGCAACTTTTTTGATTGGCGCTAAAATATACGGCATACTGGATATTGCAGCAATCTGGCGCAATCTGGTTCTAAGGAGGAAAAAAGTATGAAGCCGACCATTTTTACCAAGCTGAAAGTAATAATCAAACGCCTGCTTGGCAAATGCGTTTATGGCTACGTTTACTTGAAAAACACGATTCGCAAACAGCGAATCTCCCCCTCCTCCAAGCCTCACCGCCACAAAAACATATTCAATTTTATTGTGTTTTTGACCGAAAGATGGCGTAGCGTAACAATTATCCTTGTCGCTTTTTTCGGCATATACTACGGGCTTGGTGCCGCCATCAGCGCGAAAATCAATAATTCTTTGGATACGCCGCTCATAACCGACAAAAATAATCCCCGTCATACAACGGCCGCATTGATGCACGTCTTAAAAACCCAGGTTGACGATTCGCCGTGGACACCGGCGCTGCCGGCTATCTTCCCGGCCGCCGTCCTGGATAACCTGCCAAGCTTCCAACTCGGCGCCAAAGATGGCGTCAAATATCTGATAAAACGATTATCCGGCTACTATAATGACAAAAACCTGCAGGAAGCGGGACAACTCTTAAGCTATCCGGCCAATATATGGCTTTTTTCCCAAACCGCGGATGAGAAGCTCGCCCCCGGTTCGGCCAAACAATACCGCAAAGCTCTTGCAAAATTAAAAACATTCGCCGCTTCAAATATATCCGGCACCCGCCCGGCCGAATACGAATTTCTCTATCAGTTAACCGGTGTTGAAAATTTATTGGAGAATCAACTGAATACCTTACATAAACACGTTTTGGAACATCATACGGATATGTTGGATTTTAAGGCGGATGACCTCTTCTACAATGCTCAGGGCACAGTCTATACCGCTTATTATATGCTTTCAGCCTTAACTAAAGATTATCAGGATATGATTGTGGAAACCGGCCAATATGAAAATATGATGACCGCGCTCGGCTATTTGCGCGAAGCTTCGGCATTGGCGCCGCTTGCCGTCAAAAACGCTTCGCCGCAAGATACGTTTGCCGCCAACCACCTGCTATACTTGGGTTTTAGCATTTCCCGCGCCCTCAATAGCCTGAAAACAGTCTACAACCACATCTCACTGCACAGTCGGGGACAACTGCCATGATATTTGAATTAAAAAAAATCTCCCCGTCCGAATTTATTTTTTTCTTCCCGCAGCCACTCCCGCTTACCGGAACATTCTACGCCAACCGGCAAACATCCGACCATTCTCTGCCGGAAATCATTATCAATCTTCTCGCCGGCGACATAGCGGCGGAAATACTGTTGACCAACAATTTTATATACTTTCACAGCGTCTCACCGGAGATGTCCGACGACTTGCAATCTTTGGCTCTCGCCGAACTGGACGACTGGCTTGCCTCAGCTCCGGCTCCGTTGATAGCACCACAAGGGCAACAGACCGAAAATAAAATACAAATCATTCTTAAAACCATTATCGCCCCATTTATGCAACAAGATGGCGGCGACATTAAACTGCTAAGTTGCCGCAATGGCGTTGTTGCCGTGCAATTTTTGGGCAAATGCCACGGCTGCCCGTATGCCGAACGCACCTTAAAAGAAAGAGTTGAAAAAAACTTAATCCGCTATTTGCCGGAAATCAGGGAGGTAATAATGCAATGACCAAAAGAATTGTCGCAATATGCCTCACCGTAATGATGTGCTTTTCTTTCTCCGCAGCGGCCGATACATCCAAATTAAAGCTATCCGGTTTCGGCGGAATTTTATACGTTGAAAACGCAACGGTTGCCGAAATTGAAGCCTTATTCAAAAATTGCAAATACACCCGTTATCAAGCTTTGGCCGATGACGCCTATCCGGCAATTTTCGTCCGAACGCTCCCCAAAGATTTCCCGGACATTCAATCGCTAAACCGGCGCAACGAGCTGTTTATCCGTATATTGGCACCGCTTGCTCTGAAAATTAACGAAGAAATCCTAAATGAACGCAACACCCTCCTGCGTCTTGAACGCCACTTCAAACAAACCGGCACCTTAAGTGAATCCGAACAAAAAAAACTTGAAACATTTGCCCTCAAATATGATTATTTTACCCGCACCAAGGGCGCAGAACGCATAACAAATCAAATAAAAAACCTAAAACAGCGTATAGACAGCGTCCCGCCGTCAATTCTCATTGCCGCCGCAGCAATGGAAAGCAACTGGGGTACATCGCGGGTAGCAATAGAAGCAAATTCCCTGTATAAAGAAAAAGTCTGGTACACCGATGAAGGTCTGGAACCTCTGGAAAACAAAGATGACGGTTACCGCTTTAAAATCTTTCCGAGCCTGCTTGAAGGTATGCGCAGTTTCGCCCGCACATTTAATTCCAACATAAACTACCGCTCGGCTTGGATGGCAAGGGATGGCTTTGCCGACCGGCACGGTGTGGTTATCGGCGAAAGTATTGCTTACGCCCTCTCCACCTCGTCCAACCTTCCCAATTTTGCTGGTATTATGGACTACACCACCGCCTATTACAATCTTGTTTCCATTGACATCGGGCATCTAAAAAGAGGATTTAGCTGCAATGAGCCTTGAGATAATTCCGATATTCTGCAATGAAAAAAATATGGCAAATTACGCCTATATCATTCACGAACCGTCTCTTAGCCTGACCCTTGTCATTGATGCCGCAGAGGCTAATCCGCTCTTTGCAGCATTAGACCGCTTGCAACTAAAGCCGGATTATATTTTAACCACGCACCACCATTTTGACCATGTCGGCGGCAATCTAAGCTTAAAAAAACGATTCGGAGCTAAAATTATCGCTCCCGAAAAGGAATTTTCCCATGTCCCGGGGGCCGACATAGCCGTATCGGAAACTCAGCCGTTAAATCTTAAAGGATTGGAAATCAAAGTTATTGACGCCCCCGGACATACCGCCGGACACATCCTTTACCATCTGCCGGAAGCTCAAAAGCTTTTTACCGGCGACGTATTGTTTAATCTGTGTATCGGCGGATTGTTTGAAGGCACGCCAACACAAATGTTTAATTCATTGCAAAAAGTAAAGCGCCTGCCGGATAATACCGAAATTTTCCCGGGACACGAATATACCCGCGCCTGTCTGCCGCCTCAAATAAAAGAAACGCCGGAATTTACCGCCTACTTAAATAAAATGCGCCAAAGAGAAAACGGACAGCTCGCGCCGGCAACGCTCGCCGAAGAAAAAATGTTCAATCCTTATTTAAGAGCAGAAACACTGGCGGATTTTATAAACGAGCCATAAGAAAACAAGGAAAAGAAATAATGTTTTTTAGCCTGAGCAAAAAAATCCTTTTAAGCATTTTCGCTTTTTTTCTGATAAGCGCCATTATCTTCGTTATTTTCTTTGATAACGTTGTCGGCAAAAAAATCCGCAATGAACAAAGCAACCTGATTACCCGCAACCAATACGTCATTGAACTGTTAAACGAAAATATTTCCCTGCGCCAAAAGCTAAATAAACTAAACCCCAAATCCGAAAATCAGGAAAAGGAAAGTTTAAGCCAAAAAAAAGAAGAGCTGAGCCGGGAAAGAAAATTAAATGAAGAGTTAACCCAAAATTACAATGAAAGCTACGCGACAATTCAGGAAAGCCTGCGTATTCTGGCCGTAAGCGCTTGTCTGACTATTTTGTCCCTCATCATTCTATGGATTCTCTTAAAAATATGGATTATAACCCCCGTCAACAAACTGACAACCTTGTCCAACGACGTTGCCAACGGCGATTTCAGCAAACGTATTGCCTTAAAAAACAAATTTTTCTCCGATGAATTTAATATTCTGATTCGCACCGTCAACTTTATGTTAAACAACATTCAGACCAACATTACCGAAATCAAAGAAAAAGAGATTTTTCTCCAAAGCCTTATTGATGCCATGCCGGACGCCATCCGTATTATTGATGAAGACTACAACATTATCCTCTATAATAAGGCCTACGCCGAACACATCCGCAAACAATACTTATTTTCATCTGGCAAGTGTTACGGCGCTTATCACAAAGATGCACAGGCACCCTGTAGCTCCAGCCAATATATATGTCCGCTGAAAGAATTGCGCAAAGCAAAAAGCACCTCGTTGAAAATAATTCACAACATTAACAACCGCCCCCTGTCCATCAACTCTGCCCGGGTTGTACTCAACGGCAAAAGCAGCATTGTTGAATCTATCCGCGATTTAAGCGACAATATCAACTACTCGCACCAGCAAAAAATTTCTTCTCTGGGCTTTCTGGCTACATCATTGGCACATGAAATGAAAAACAACTTGGGCGCTATCAATATGATAATAGACGCCCTGTTACAAAAATACTATTCCCAAAGCTCCGACAACGAAGAAAAGAAATATCTGGAAATGATTTCCGAACAAATCAAAGCTTGTATTAAAGTTCCCGAGCGTTTGTTAAAACTTTCACGCAACACCCGGCAAAATGACGTATACTTCAACGTAGCCGGAGAAATTACGGATACTCTGTCGCTGCTTGACTATGAAATCAAAAGCAAAGGCATTGTCCTGACCAAAAATTTTTCCAATAACAAAGAACAAATCTACGGCAATGAAATTGATTTCAAAATGATTATCTTAAATTTGGTACAAAACGCCATTCACGCCATGCCAAACGGCGGCAATCTGGAAATCAAAACCAACACCAATAAAGAACATATTATCATTACCATAGCAGATAGCGGCTGTGGCATTCCCAAAACCGCTCTGAAACATATCTTTGAGCCTTTTTATACATCTTCGGTAAATGGTGAAAACAAAGGAACTGGCCTGGGTCTTGCCATCGTAAAAGACTTGGTTACAAAATTAAATGCCAAAATCACCGTCAACAGCACTGAAAACGTCGGAACCAGCTTTGAAATAACAATTCCCCGTAGCAAACCGCAAAAAACACTTGTAAAATAATATTTTGCGGTATATATAGCAAAAAAAGATTAACAAGGAACATTAAATGAGTAAAGAAGAACTGCTTGAATTTACGGGAGAAGTAATCGAAAAACTTCCTAATGCCATGTTCAGGGTCAAATTGGAAAACGGGGTGGAAATTCTCGCCCACACCGCCGGTAAAATGCGCAAATTCCGCATTCGTGTAATGGTTGGCGATAAAGTGGATATTGAGATGACGCCGTATGACCTGACTAAAGGACGGATTACCTTCCGCCATAAAGACTAAACTTTGCCGGTAGCCTGCTCCAAACAAGAACAAGCTACCGTTTTTTTATTGCGCCTGAACGCCATTAGCCATACTGACAGATTTTACTTCAATCTTAAAACTGGTAAGGTCTTTATCAACCTCGCCGACTACAATAATTTTGTCTTTTGGCGTAACTGTCAGCCCGCGCCAGACTTTTCCTTTGATTTCCAACGTCACATTATTGTTGCCATCCGTAAAATTATATTCATCATCGCTCAGTCGTTTGGTAATATATCCGGACATCGTAACGTATGCATCGTCAGAAAGTTTCATCACCTCGGCTATACTCATCGGCTTGGCATCCGCATCAACAAAACCGCCGGATCTTGCCTGAAACATCTTATACTCGGCAACCGGCTTGCATTCATCGCATTGGCACCAATGCTTTGCCTCGGCAGAACCGCACAGAAAAGTCCCGGCCATAAATAAAAACAAAAACTTTTTCATTATATCCTCCTGTTGTTTTGACAGGCAAGATATAAGCGCCGCATAGATTTCTTCAATAAAACTTTTCGCTAGTCGGAACGATGCAAAACGGCTTCATCTCCGATAACTATGCCATGTTTCTCCGCTTGTCCGCCGTTTATTTCTAACACATAGCAAAATTTATGTTCGCTCCCTATTTTTTGTAAAGAAAGCGGCTCCGCCATTTCGTAAATATCAACCACTTTGAAATCGCAATCCATAAACAACATATCCAAAAAAATATAGGTATTCTTCATCCACATCTTGGCTCTCGGATAGGATCGTAAATCAAACAGCATCCCTTCGTTTTCAGGAAGGTGACGAACCTCCATCAGCCCGGTTGACAATTCCTCCGGTGTCATGGCTATCTTAATCTGATAGACCGCTTTTCCTGCAATATCAAGCATTTCAGCTCGCGCTGTTGCTCCCCATAATAACAAGATAACCGTTAAAATAGCTCTCATTAAAAACCTCTGCAAAATTTACCATATCTTATACATTTTCTTCTTAAACTGTCAACTATCGGAAATAAAACCACGAACACCATGTCTGCTTTATTAAAAAAAATAACTTCCCGCAAAGAAGACGCACCCATTCTCATTAGCGTTATAATTGCCTTATGCTTAGCCTTCTCTCCCTTGCTATTCAATTTTATATGGGGAAATCACGATTGGCTACCCCTCATCAACGATAATCGGTTATCCCACGGATTGATAGAAGGACGCTTTTCTCAATATCTTTTGCAAAACATTTTTTTAATGGGCAAGATACTCCCGCTTGCCAACATTTTGCTCGGTTTCTTCTTCTACACTCTGGCCTTATACTTGCTCTGCCGGTATTATTACGGATTTCAAGCCTCCCGTTTGGTTACGGCACTATTTTTATGTAGCATGGCGACTTTGCCTTTTATGGTGGAGATTCTATATTTCCACTTCATCACTTTCAGCCTTTTATCCTGGCCTTTAATTGTCGTTCTTGCCTTGTTATGTTGCCGCCGCGCCAGCACATCTCATCCTTTTATTTTTACAATGGCCGGAACATTGCTCTTATTATTTGCTCTCGGCGGTTATCCCCCCGTTGTCAACCTTTTCGTAACGGCCGCCGCCTGCCGCCTGATAGGAGAATATTGCCTGGAAAATAAACCATTCAAAACTGTATGTAAGTCTGCCGTGCCTTATCTCATCAGCCTGTTTTTGGCTCTTTTGCTATTAGTGGGAATTTTTGCTTGGCTGCAGGAAAACCACCGTATGTTGTCGCTGTATAACAGCCAGGCCTCTACACTTATGGAGCTCATAAAAAAATTGCCGCAAACGCTCGCCATATCTTTGCAAAGCTTCATTATCCCGCAATCTTTTCTGCCGCTCCCCCTCAAGGTTGCCACAAGCATTGCCTTTCTGCTTTTCAGCGGACTGTTCTTGTTTCGCTCAACGTCAATCTCTGATTTATTCCTGCGGATTTTGATGATTTTACTGCTACTGCTCGCCGTAAAATTCTCCGCCTGGCTTGTCAACGAAACGTCGGACAGCGCATTCGCCGCTGTCGACCCGGCCGCTTTTATGATTCGCGCCGATTTTTACGGTTTTCCCGCCCTTTTGCTCTTTTGCCTGATTTATCTGCACCGCCGCAACCAAGGATTAAAAAACATCGCTTTGCTGCTTGCCGTATGCCTGTTGTCTGTCGGCATAAAAAACGATTTAGCTTTCGCTAAAACCCATCTGTTCGGTTTCTCTGCAGAAAACAAATTGTTGGAACGCCTCATCTCCCGCATCCAGGAACACCCTTCTTACCAAACACCGCAAACCTACACCATCATCCAGGCCGGCGAACTCCCCCTGCGCCGTAAATATTATACGCCCGCCCCGCACGAAAAACTTGGTTACTACACCTTGAATGCGCCTTACACACGCCACTGGATAGCCTTTGAATACTATAATTTCTACGCGCCTGAAGTTTTTATCCGTGGAGGTACCTCAATCCGTCCCGAAAACATTACTCCGGCAATGGCAACATTTTTAACCGAAAAAATCGGCGTCTGGCCTGTTGCCAATTCCCTGTATGTAGACGACAATTATGTCATCATCGCTCTGACCCCGGAAGGAAAAGAGCTCCTCACCGGACAATTTCGCCTGCTGACGCCACCGCCGACCACGGAGTAGCCTATGAAAAACTTATTGCAAAGATTAAATTTACTGCCGGACACCATAGATAAAAAAGCCTGTGTCATCAGCTTTTTGCTCATTAACCTCGCTTTTTTATACCACACCTTGAATTTCATGTGGGGAAATCACGACGTCAAATTCATCAAAGAAGAATTGCAGCTGTCATCCGGCTTGTTTGAAGGGCGTTTTACCCAATTCATTCCTTATCGTTTATTAACTGACGGGCAAATTCTTCCCCTTATCAATAACCTGCTTGGATTCGCATTTTTAACCGCCGCTCTATGGCTCTTGGCAAAATACTGGAATATCCGCAAATCCGTTCTAAGTTACACGCTTTTTATCACCTTTTTTGCCACCCAACCCTATACCTTATCCTGGCTTTATTTTACATTTATCACCATATCCTGCCTATTATGGACACTGCTGGCCGTTTTAGGGCTTTACCTGTCCGCACTCGTCAGCAAAGCAAAACACAAAACAGCGTTATGTGTCGGCGCAATTGTCTGTTTTTATCTCACCCTCGGCGGTTACCCTCCCGTCATCAACACTTTTTTCGTATGCCTCGGCGGCAAACTTGTCTTCTCTGCCCTTTTTGAGCAAAAAAACATAAAAACCCTCTGGCACACTCACAAATTTACCTTGCTGAATATCATTATCGCCGCCGTCTTATTCAAACTAACGCTAAAAGTTGTTATGCCCGACAATGTCTATAACCTGACAACCGAGTCGCTGTCCGCTTTGCCGCAAAAATTTCTGGCTACCCTGAAAATCGCCTTTAGCCAGTTTTTCGTTGCCGTTCCGTTTATGGAAAAAGGCTATAAAACGGCAGTTGCTTTTATGTCCGCCGCTGCAATTATCGGCGCTCTGCTCTATGCCGGCGGATTAAAACAAAAACTATGGCTGGCTTTCCTGCTGTGCGGCACAGTTTGGACAACCGCCCTGACTACATTTTTGGTTGTTCCTCATACAGAATACGTTTCCCGCATAGATTTTTACGGTGTCGCTTTCCTGTATGCCTTTTTCTTAGGCCTGCTCTTTTCGTTACCGGCAAAACCTTTTAACAATCTGGCGATTATCTTCTCCGCCTTATTGATAATTTGGAACACATTAAACGATTACCGCGCTTTGCATATATGGAAACAGGGTTTCACTGCCGAATTTCAGATTTTGGATAATGTTTTTGAAAGGATAGAAACCCACCCCGATTTCTCCCCCGATAAACGCTACCGTTTTTATCAGGCTGGCGATATATCCCTGCGCCCAAACTATTACCACGGCAAATACGACAAAGACGATGTCTTTTTGCTCTCGCTGCCCTATCTGGCAATCTGGCAGGGCGCAAACCTCCACGAATTCTATGCTCCTTATGAATATATTGACCGCTCGCTCCCACTATTGCCTGAAGATATCACACCGGAAGTCTTTGATTTCTTTATGAACAACGCCCGTCCATGGCCGCACCCGAATTCCCTTTACATAAACAAGAATATTATTATCGTCGTCTATAATCAGGCCGGATTAGACGACTTCCGCCACAAACTTCGCCTGCTCCGCTCAAATATTCCTTAAAAAAATCCGCTACCCGCCTCATATTAACAAAAAACTTACGCTTTTATGCTAAGAAAAAAACAAATCAGCACAACCGCAATTTTAGGTGATAGAGATGAAAGCAACCGCAGAATTAGCCATTATCGTCCCCTGCTACAACGAAGAAGAGGTTTTGCCGCAAAGCATTAAAACGCTTTCCGCCGAATTAGACAAGATGATAAAAAGCAAACTCGTCAAAGAAAGCAGCAAAATCGTTTTCATCAACGACGGTTCCGCCGATTCCACCTGGACAATAATAGAGAAACACCATAAAAAAAATCCGCACATTAAAGGAATATCTTTATCACGCAACTTCGGCCATCAGGAAGCCCTATTGGCTGGCCTTTATAATACCGATGCCGATATTTACATCACCGTTGATGCCGATTTACAGGACGACATATCCGTTATTCCGCAGATGATTGAACACTTTTATAAGGGTTTTGATATTGTCTATGGTGTCCGCAACCGCAGAGATACGGATAGTTTCTTCAAACGCAGCTCCGCTCTCTGCTTTTATAAACTGATGAAACTTCTGGGCGTTGAACTGATAAGCAATCACGCCGACTTTCGCCTGTTAAGTCGTCGTGCGGTTGCCGCAATGTCTGAATTTAAAGAAAGAAATCTCTTTTTGCGCGCCATTGTCCCGCTCGTCGGCTTCAAATCCTGCAATGTTTACTATAACCGCAAGAAACGCGAGGCCGGTTCTACCAAATACCCGCTCAAAAAAATGATACTGTTTGCTTTGCGGGGAATTTCCAGTTTTTCCGCCGTTCCTCTCCACCTGATAACGATTTTTGGCGTTTTGATTTCCGCCTTAAGCTTTCTCTTAATGTTGTGGACGGTATACGGATATTTCAACGGCTCCACCATCGTCGGCTGGGCGTCGCTGATGTCCGTAATAACTTTTTTCAGCGGTATAACCATTTTATTTATGGGTATTATCGGTGAATACATCGCCAGCATATTTGTTGAAGTCAAAAAACGCCCAACCTATATCATTGACCAGCGTTTGGATTAGATATGCCCACACTCGCCGCACCAAAAGCCTCCGTTCTGGCAACATCGTTTTATTTCCAAAGCTGGCTAAAGCTCTATCTGGCTGCCGTTATTGCCTATTTGCCTTTTATATGCAAATTCCTTTGGGGCAACCACGACTGGATATGGCTAAAAGAAAACACGCCGTTGTTCAGCGGTATTTTTGAAGGGCGTTTTTCCCAATTCATCTTGCCTAATCTTCTTTTTGGCGGCAATATTCTTCCGATTTTCACGCTATTGGTCTCGCTTGCTTTTTTTACCGCCGCCGCTATATTGCTGTTTCGCTTGTGGCAAATCCCGGAAAAATGCTGCCCTTACATTTTGCTCGGTTTGTATCTGGTTAGCGCCCCCTACACATTATCCTGGCTTTATTTCGCTTTCATTACGCTAAGCTGCCTGTCCTGGGTTTTCGTCATCGCGCTGGCCTACACTTTGCTAAACATACCGGCTCTTAAAACAAAAAAAGTGCTATACAGCCTTGCTGCTGCCCTGTTATTCGCCCTGGCGCTCGGCGGCTATCCTCCGGTAATCAATCTTATCGGCGTTATATTCTTTACGCTCATCATAAACGATTTATGTTTAAAATCGCTGACAGCCGCCACCATTCTCCGAAAACATCTTCCCAATATTTTATCTTTGCTCGGCGGCGGTTGCCTGTTTTTTCTTATCCTCTGCGCCTTAAAAAAATATGGTCTGTTAAACGAAACATATAACACCACCGGCACTTCGTTTACCGAAGTCCCCGCCAAGCTCTTTCTCTGCCTCAAAGCCTCGTTTAGCCAGTTCTTCACGACAACATCGTTTATCTCTGCCGGTTATAAATACCTCGGTTTATGTATTTTTCTGCTCGCCTTATGTAACTTGTGGGCAAAACTCCCCAAACGCCCCTCATCTGTCCTGCTCTTCATTTTCTCCGTTATCGGACTGTTATTATCAACCACGCTGACACTATTTGCCGCCGGCAACACCGTCTACGTCTTAAACGAACCGCGCATAGAATTTTTCGGACTCTTGTATATTTACGTCTACGCCGCCGCCATTTTATTCCGCTCTTCCGAAGGGCTAAACCGCAACATCATATTGTTTGTCATTTCCGCGCTGATTTTCGCCAATATTAAAACTATTTCCTGCGCCGCCAAAATCTGGACAGCCGGTTTTAACGCAGAAATGTCCATGGCCGAACGCATTATCGGCCGCCTTGAAGAACAGCCGCAATTTTCTCCCGCACAAAAATACACTTTTATTCAGGGCGGAACTCTGGATTTCCGTAGCCGCTACGCCACAGATGACACTTCGGAAAAGCAAGATGTCTACACTTTATCCGCCCCCTACATCTCCTGGCACCTCCCCTCAAAAGCCTACCTGTTTTATTCCCCCTACGACTTTGTTTCCAACGACTTTGACGTTTATTGGAGTTACATTGATTCTCAAAGCGTCCCTTTAACACCCGGCCTGCAACAGTACATATCGCGGCAAGCCTCTCCCTGGCCGTCATCGTCTGCATTATACGTCGCCCCGAATATTATCATATTGACCTTAACCGCCGATGGCAAAACCCGCGCGCAAAACTGGCTGAACCGCCGGACAACCCCCTACCCTCTGTCTTTGCCGCAAAATTGATTTTATCCTCATAAACATATTATTTCCTTGTCTTTCAACGCCTGATGTCTTATAATCCGCCATCAAAAGGAATAAAAAATGGACACCACGGCAGACAATAACAATCTCTCATTAAGCGGCAACCTTTGGAACATCGCCGCCTGCGACGAATATAAAACCGAACAGATGTGCCGGCAATTGGGTATTTCTCCACACCTCGCCGCACTTCTGACACAACGCGGCATTACGCCGGAAACCGCTGACGCGTTCTTAAATCCCAAACTTTCAACTCTGATGCCGGATCCCTATGTTCTGAAAGATATGGAAAAAGCCGCCGAACGCATTGCCGAAGCCGTTATTAAACATCAAAAAATCGGCATTATTGGCGATTATGACGTTGACGGCGCAACCTCCACCTCTGTTTTGCGCTTATTCTTAACTTATCTGGGTATTGAAACCGCCGTCCATATCCCCGAACGTGAAGAGGGATACGGTCCCAGCACACTCGCATTTCAGGAATTTGCCGACTTTGGCGCCGATTTGGTTATTACCGTAGATTGCGGCACCACGGCCTTCAGCGTTCTAAACGATGCCGCCGGGAAATTTGAAATTATCGTCCTTGACCACCACGAAGCGGAAGTCTTGCTGCCCAAAGTATATGCCGTTGTCAACCCCAAACGCCTGGATGAAGATAACGGCCACCCGGATTTAGGCTATATGGCCGCTGTCGGCGTGGTATTTATGACCGTTGTCGCCGTCAACCGCCTCCTGCGTCAAAAAGGCTTTTACACGGATAAACTTCCCGAACCGGACTTAAAACAATGGTTGGATTTAGTAGCCCTCGGCACCGTCTGCGATGTCGTAACCTTGCGCGGCCTTAACCGTGCCTTTGTAACCCAGGGATTAAAAATCATCGCCTCCCGCCGCAATCTGGGCTTAAAAACATTGGCTGACAGCGCCAATATCAACGAAAAACCGGACGCCTACCACCTGGGTTTTGTCCTGGGACCGCGTATCAACGCCGGCGGGCGCGTCGGCAAAGCTTACACCGGCAGCCGCCTGTTATGCAGCACCAACCCTCTGGAAGCCCAACATCTGGCGGAAGAGCTGAATACTTTTAATCAGGAACGCAAAGATATAGAATGCTTTGTTCTGGAACAATCTATTGAAATGCTGGAAGGTTCCCCGCAAGACTGGCCGATGGCCTTTGTTTACAACACGGGCTGGCACCAGGGCGTCATCGGCATCGTTGCCGGAAAATTAAAAGAACGCTACAATCTCCCGGCTTTTGTCATGAGCATAGAAGCAGACGAAGTCAAAGGTTCCGCCCGTTCCATCCCCGGCGTGGATTTGGGTGCGCTCATTATCGCCGCCAAAGAAAAAGGCGTTCTCACCAAAGGCGGCGGACACACCATGGCCGCCGGTTTTTCCTTAACCGAAGAACAAATCCCCGCTTTCCGCGATTTTGCCGGCGAATACATCGCCCGCAGCCTGAACAACGTTAAGCCTCACCCGGTCTTAAATATTGATTTAAGCCTCAATCTTGCCGCCGCCAACAAAGAATTATACGACGAAATCAGTCGCCTCAAGCCTTTCGGCACCGGCAATCCGGAACCTTTATTGCTCTTGCGCAATGTCTATTTCCGTTATGCCAGAATTATCGGCACCGGCCACATCAAATGCGAATTAACCACCTTAAGCGGCGCCAAACTATCCGCCATCGCCTTCCGCGCCGTGGATACGGAAAGCGGCAACGCCATTTTAAGCCGCCAGCACGATTGCTATGACGTTGTCGGCAACCTGCGCCTAAACCAATGGAACAATACGGCAACGTTGCAATTTGTCATCACCGACATAAAAAAATCTGCGCTTAATAATTCATTATGCGCAACCGGTCAAATTTCTGCATAAAATAATTGACAAGAAAGCCGCAACGTATTTTAATCGCCCTGAAAGCAAAAACAACATTTGCTTTGTGTGGATTTAACTCAACTTGTCCGACACCTGATAGGACTAAAAGGAGATTTTTTATGATTAAAACAGCAGAATATGTATCACTCGGCCATCCCGATAAAATTGCCGACTATATCTCAAGCGCCGTTCTGGACGAATGTATCAGCCAAGACCCGGCTGTCCGCTACGCCGTTGAAGTAATGGTTAAAAACAATCACATTATTTTGGGCGGCGAAGTTTCCGGCAACATCCGGCTCAACAACCTGACGGATATTGTCAAACAGGCCTTACGCGACATCGGCTATGATGAAAAATATAACCAAATATGGCAAGACAACGCCATTGACATCAACCACTTGCAAATAACTAACCTGATTAGCGCCCAATCCGCGGAAATCGGACAGGGAATTGACGCTGACGGCTGGGGCGACCAAGGCGTTTTCGTCGGCTATGCGCAAAAAGGAGAAGGGCAGCTTAACCGGGAATTATGGCTTGCCCAAAAACTGAACAACGCTGTTTATACCGCCGCCCGCAATTCCGACAACCTCGGTTTGGATATTAAAACCCAGATAACCATTGGCAACGATGGCAAAATCATAACCGCCATCATCGCCGTCCCGATGCGCCGACCGGAAGACCTGCAACTGCTTGTTCTTAAAACGCTTGGCGAAATGCCGGAAAACCTGATTATCAACGGCACCGGAAGTTACACCTGCCATTCTTCCATTGCCGACTGCGGCATTACCGGACGTAAACTGGCGTGCGATTTCTATTCCACGGCCTGTCCCGTCGGTGGCGGCTCTCCCTGGACCAAAGACCCGAGCAAGGCGGATTTGACCCTAAACCTCTATGCGCGCAAACTCGCCGTACAATACCTGGCCGACAATGATAATTGTTTTGTGTATTTGTCTTCGTGTATCGGCAAGTCGGACTTGCCAAGCGCCGTCATCAAAGCCGGCCGACAGGGACGGGTAAAAATAAACAATATATGCCCGGATTGCCGTCCGCGTGAATTGATAAGCGAACTAAAACTCAACCGCCCGATATATCGGGAACTTTGCCGCCGCGGCTTAATGTCATATTTTGACGCTCTCGGCAACCCCGCTTTTTAATTAAATTTTATACAAACAATAAGAAAGGGAAATGTTTTTCAACATTTCCCTTTCTTATTAAATTAACCGGCTATTATTTCCCGGTTTCGGTTTGCGGTTCATCATTGCTTTTTTCCGCAACTTTCCCTGTCAACTTGGCAACAAGTTGTTTTCCCAACTCGGTTCCGGACAACGCCTCCAGCATATTACCCAAAGATTGTCCGCCTTTGGCAGAAAACAACTGCATAACAGAGCTTACACCCTCTTGCACATTGCCCCCGGCATTGGCAATAATCTTAATATCGGCATTTCCGAGATTCTTAGCCTGTTCAATTCCGACAGCCTGCAAAGCATCAACTTTCTTAATTTCAATAAGATAAGTCTGATACCCTTCGTTCTCGCCAATTTCCTTAGCTAAGGTAATCTGCGGCGCAACTTCTGCCTGTCCAAGCTTTTCTTTTGCCAAAGCCTCTGCGGCACCTTTCGCCTCAATACCTTTTGCGACCTTTTCTGCCGTAAACAAATCTGCTTCAGCATCTTTCGTTTTTTGAATAAAAGACGCATTAGCATTGTGTTCGGCAACGATTTTGTTCTGCTCGGCAACTAAAACATCGGCCTCAGCTTCAATTCGTTGTTTATCCTTGCCGGCTTCCGCATCAATGACAATTTTACGCTTGTCAATCTCTGCCTGACGAGTCGTTCCGACCTCAATGACCATCATTTCTTTTTCTTTGGTCACCTTAGCCTCTTCTTTTACTTTCTGCTTGGATTTCTCCTCTGCAATTCCGACCGCCTGCTCACGCTCGGCACGACGCTTTCCGACAGTTTCTTCTTTCTCCTCGCGTTTTAAGGCAATAGCCTGCTCGGACGAAATTTCGGCTTCCTCTGCTTCTTTTTTGTTTTTGGCAACTTCCTTGCGCGATTCCATATCAATACATGACTTTTTCTTTTCCATAATATTGGAAATAACTTGTTCGCCATCTTTATCGCGCAAATCCATCAGCTCAATGCTTTTAACCGGAACAATACCCCATTCCTTAAGATTGTCCATTACTTCTTTCGTAAATTGCTCTCCGTAAATGGAACGTTGGGTCATAATTTTTTCCAGATTATCATTTGCCAAAATAGAACGCACGGCACTTTGAACAATACTCCGCAAATGATCCTGCAAAGTATTATTATCCGAAATGCGGGACGCCGCCTGCCGATAATCGGCAATACGGAAGAATGCTGTCACATCTACCACAAAAGGAAGTTTATCCTTGTCATAAGCTTCATATCCGTTCAAATCCACCGAGAAATTGTAGAGCGGCAGAATTTGCACTTCAACACCCCAAATAGGCACCCACGACGGTATGCGGTAATAAACATTGCCGGAGGTAAGCTCTTGAAGTTGCGTACTTTGCCCGTCCTTAGCAGAACCGGAATTTAACGGTGCGATATTACCGTAAATTTCCGTAACCTTGCTCCGTCGGACAACATGAACCTCTGATGGCTTAACCACACGTCTGAGGGACAAAACCCACTTCACAAAAAGAATAAACAACACACCCAGAATCGCACTGCCGACCCAGGTCAAAATAGTAATTGTTAAATCCATAACTTAATAATTTAAAAGGTTATAAAAAATAAAATATCGCGCTCCATATATCATGCTCCGTTTTAATTGTCAATCATTTTGTCAAAAAAAAGTTCTTTCTGGCTGAATTTCCTAACCCATTTAAAAATTTTAAAAAAATTACATTTTTTGCCATTGCGGCTATTGCTTACGAAAAATCGCCTCCCTATATAAAGTAACAGAAAGATTTACAACGTGAAAAGGATTTTAGATATGAGCAATAAAGTATTAGGTATTGACTTGGGTACGACGAACTCCTGCTTTGCCATTATGGAAGGCGGCGAGCCGAAAGTGCTTGAAAATTCCGAAGGTGCCAGAACAACCCCGTCCATGGTTGCTTTCACGGACACTGAAACATTGGTTGGTTATCCGGCCAAACGTCAGGCCGTTACCAATCCGGAAAACACCCTGTTTGCAATTAAACGTTTGATTGGCCGCCGTTACGATTCGCCGGAAGTCGCCAAAGACAAGGCGCTCGTTCCGTTCAAAATCATCGCCGGCGACAATGGCGACGCCTGGGTAGAAGTCAAAGGCAAAAAATATGCGCCGTCGCAAATTTCCGCTATTGTTCTGCAAAAAATTAAGGAATACGCCGAAAGCTATTTGGGCGAAAAGATTGAAAAAGCCGTGATTACCGTTCCGGCCTACTTTAACGATTCTCAACGCCAGGCCACCAAAGACGCCGGTAAAATCGCCGGTTTGGATGTTCTGCGTATCATCAACGAACCGACAGCCGCAGCGCTGGCGTATGGTATGGATAAAAAAGCTTCCGGCACGATTGCGGTTTACGACTTGGGCGGCGGTACGTTTGATATTTCCATTTTGGAAATCGGCGACGGCGTTTTTGAAGTTAAATCCACCAACGGCGATACGTTCTTGGGCGGTGAAGACTTTGACCAGCGTTTGGTAAACTATCTGGCCGATGAGTTTAAGAAAGAAAACAACATTGACCTGAAAGCTGACCGTCTGGCTCTGCAACGCTTAAAAGAAGCTGCCGAAAAAGCCAAAATTGAATTGTCTTCAACCACGCAGACGGAAATCAACCTGCCGTTCATCACCGCAGATATGAGCACCGGCACACCGATTCCGAAGCACTTGAATATGAAATTGACTCGTGCCAAATTGGAATCAATTGTTGAAGATTTGATTGAAAAGACGGTTGAGCCGTGCAAAAAAGCAATGGCCGATGCTGGCATTAAACCTTCCGACATTAGCGAGGTTATCCTCGTCGGCGGTATGACCCGTATGCCGAAAGTTCAGGAAAAAGTAAAAGAAATCTTTGGCAAAGAACCGCACAAAGGCGTTAATCCGGATGAAGTTGTTGCCGTCGGCGCAGCGATTCAGGGCGGCGTTTTGATGGGCGATGTCAAAGACGTTCTGTTGCTGGATGTTACCCCATTGTCTTTGGGTATTGAAACCCTGGGCGGCGTGTTCACCCGTCTGATTGACCGCAACACGACTATCCCGACCCGCAAATCGCAGGTATTCTCAACCGCCGAAGACGGACAAACTGCCGTTACCATCCGCGTCTTCCAGGGCGAACGCGAAATGGCGGCTGACAACAAACTGTTAGGCCAATTTGATTTGGTCGGCATTCCGCCGGCACCGCGCGGTATGCCGCAGATTGAAGTAACCTTTGATATTGACGCTAACGGTATCGTCAATGTCTCGGCCAAAGACAAAGCCACCAACAAAGAGCAGGCGATTCGCATCCAGGCTTCCGGTGGCTTGTCCGACGCCGATATTGAAAAGATGGTCAAAGACGCCGAAGCCAACGCCGAAGCCGACAGAAAGAAAAAAGAGCTGATTGAAGCCAAAAACCAGGCGGAAAGCCTTATCCACACCACGGAAAAGACTTTGAAAGAAAACTCTGACAAGATTTCTTCGGCAGATAAAGACGCGATTGAATCCGCCATTACCGCCTTAAAAGGCGTAATGGAAGGCGAAGACGTCGCAGCGATTAAAGAAAAATCCGACGCTTTAATGCAGGCTTCCCTCAAGCTGGGCGAAGCAATGTATAAAGCGCAGGGCGCCGCGGCCGGTGCCGGCAATGCCCAGGGCGCGGAACAAGGCGCTCCGGAAGCTGAACCGAAAAAAGACGACAACGTTGTTGACGCTGACTTTGAAGAAGTCAAATAACCAATGTCCCAACCTCAAAGCCGCAGGCTCAAAACCTGCGGCTTTTTTATCAAAAACTTCATCTCTCCTTTTTAAGTCCGGATAACCTGTTTATCATCACCATATTGCTTTTACTGGTTTCATCGTTTCCGAAAGCCTGCTCAAGCAGTTCAACCCTTTTCTCAAATATCGTTTTCTCCGGCAACGGTTTATTCTCAGCCTTACAATACGCTCTTTGTTCTTTTGCCATTATTTTCCTTTTTTCTACCGCAAAAGACATATCATATCCAGCATTTTTTGCCATCTTGTATCCAACCATATCCGCAAAACATTCCTGCCATAATTTCTCTCTGCCGAAATAATTTTCCGGTCGCCCGCTGAAATCAATCCAATGTCCTAACTCATGCGCTATTGTAAAAGCCAACTCATTATCATCCACTTTATCTGCGTTCATTAAACCGCTTTGGATCTCCATAAGTGGACGCACCTTCCCGTCAACATACACACTGGACATACTCGCATCCGGATGTTCATTTTTTTCAAACGAAAATACCACCGGATTACCCGCTAATAATTTTGCCAAAGTCTGGTTTGGTTCGCTCGGCGCCTGCACAATACTATCCAAAATCCTCTCTGCTCGCGCCTGATAAGCCTTACTGGTTTCAACATCACAAACTTCCCGCAAGGCAAAAGAACGTGTTAACCGTTCCATCGGGACAGTTGTATATATCTCAGCACTCCCCAAATGTTCTCCGAATAATTCGCACTGCTTATCCGTAAACCCCAAGCGGCTCACCATTCCGGAAAAATAACCTTTTAAATCAAAATCAGTCAACTCAGGCTTAGAAACTTTGCTCCCTAAAAAGCCCATAGCCTGCCTGGCCGCCGCATCTCCGTTTGCCTGCATTTGATATAATTCACGAAAAACATCTTCCGCAACGGTTTGCTCTTCACCTGCCAAATAAGGATAACCGTCAGCACACCATTTCTCCAGAATAGCCCCTAATTGGGCAACTTTTTCCACATTCATCCTATATTCACCCCCTACGGTGCCTATATTACCATAAAAACGGTGCAAAAACAATCAAAATCAGAAAATAAATAAAACAAGCACTACTTTCCGCCATTCAATTTGGCAAATTCCTGCTTCTGCTCTTCGGTCAATATATTCCAAAATTCGCTGAAATATCTTTTTTCAATCTCGGTAATACGTTGCTTTCCGCTTTCAATCTCTTCCCAAATCGGCTCAATCTCCGCCTGCAGATTATTTTTCATTTCAATCAGCCGCTGGTTTTGTTCTGCCGTCAGCTTAAGCTCATCAGCCGAGATATTATCCGCCGCAAATGCCACCCCGCCCCAGCTCATCACCAAAACCAATACCGCTAATCCGATTATCTTCATCATGTCCATACCTCACACATATCTTTAGCCTGCATATCATAATAACCGCAAAATAAAAAACTTCAACGCCTTTCCCATAATCGTCCCCTTATTATAAACACCGTTGTTTTAAGGCTTGCAAATCCCGCATAATCATCTAACATAAAGCAACCAAATAACTATGGAGATGTAAGCAATGAAAATAACTGTTATCGGCACCGGATACGTCGGCCTCCCGACCGGCGTCGGATTTGCCGAACTCGGCAACGATGTTACCTGTTTAGACATTGATGAAAAGAAGATAAATACCTTAAAATCAGGCAAAGTAACCATTTTTGAAGAAGGACTGGAAGAGCTGTTTCAAAAAAACACCGCCAACGGCAAAGTCCGCTTTTCCACCTCGTTTGCCGAAAGCATTCCGTCTGCCGACTTAATCATTATGGCTGTCGGCACACCGCCAAATCCGATTACTAAAGAAGCGGATATGAAATACATCAAAGCCGCCGCCGAAGAGCTGGCGCACCATTTAAGCGGCTACACAGTTGTCGCGATAAAATCAACCGTTCCCGTCAATACCGGCGACGCGGTTGAGGCTATTATCCGCCGTGAAAATCCGACGGCAGATTTTGACGTTATTTCCCTCCCGGAATTCTTACGCGAGGGCTTTGCCGTCCGTGACTTCTTCAATCCGGACAGAATCATTGTCGGCGCCAATACCGAACGCGCCCGCAACGTCATCGCCGAATTATACGAACCTTTCGCCGGCAAATGTCCGATACTTTATGTATCGCGCCAATCTTCCGAAACGATAAAATACGCCTCCAACGCCTTCTTGGCAATGAAAATCCAATACATTAACGAAATGGCGGACTTTTGCGAAACATCCGGCGCAGATATCTATGAAGTCGCCAAAGGCATGGGGCTGGACAGCCGCATCGGCGCTAAATTTTTAGTCCCCGGCCCCGGCTACGGCGGTTTCTGTTTCCCGAAAGACACCAACGCTATGGCCTATATGGGCAAATTCAACGGCGTAGATCTATCACTGATAGAAACAACCATCAAAAGCAATGAACGCCGCAAAATCAATATGGCAAAACGCATTTTGGATATGGTTTCGGATAAAAAGAACCCGGTTGTTGCCGTTTTGGGCAGCGCTTTCAAAGGCGGCACGGATGACTGCCGTGAATCTCCCGCCCTGCAGATTATTGAAATTATGTTGGCGCACGATGTAACTATCCGCTTATATGATCCGGAAGCCATGCCCAACACCAAAGCAATTTTGGGCGATACCGTAACCTACTGCAACACAGCGTATGAAGCAATCGGCGGCGCGGATATTTTGGCGGTTTTAACCGACTGGGCCGAATTCAAAGAGCTTGACCTTGAACGGATAAAAATGCTCCTGACCCGCCCGCAAATCGCCGATTACCGCAACACCTTTGATTGTCAAAAGGCCAAAGAACTCGGTTTTGAGATTAAAAGCCTCGGGCGCCGGTTGTAAATAAATATCATCCGAACAAAAATTAAAAGAGCTGTTTCCCCCAAAAAGAAACAGCCCTTTTATTTAGCCCTGATTTAACCCTTAATACGCTTCGTTAATCAACGCCAGTTCTTCTTCTGTCATCAACACCGGATTTCTCCCGTGATCCAGGCTGTAACCTTTGATTGCCTCATCTTTATTAAACAGAACTTTAGCCATCAGCGTCCCGTCTTCATTATAAGCATCAAGCAATCCGTGTTTTTTCCCTTTTTCATAGCTGATTTCGCCCATCAGCTCCCCGGACGGATAATAACGGCGCACTTTACCCTCTTTGCGGTTATTAACGTATGGAATTTCGTAGGACAAATTGCCCTCCGTATCATACACCAGCGACAAACCGGACAACACGCCGTCCGCATAATTTGCCGTAGATTTAACTTTGCCGCTCTCATAAAATTCCTTATATTCCCCGTTTAACAAATTATTCCGATACGTCCCTTCGGCAACAACACGACCTTCTTTATCAAAATTCTTCTGCACACCGTCTTTTTTGCCATTTTTATAATTAGCCTCAATCGCCAATTTCCCTTCTTCATCATAAAATTTGGCAACACCGTCCGCCACGGCATCAACATACGTCATTTCCGACTTAAGCCCGGAGGATTCATAATACTCCCGTCCGACGCCATTGATTAACCCCTCCTCGTATGGCAACTCGGTTTTTACCGCACCGCTTTCATAATACTCGGTTTCCGTTCCGTTTTTCAAATCATTATTGTAATTAACCGCCAGCTTGACCTTCCCGTCCGGATAATACGCCTTTGCCAATCCATCGCGCACGCTGTCTTTATAAGTTACCGTCAAATCAAGTGTTCCGTCCTTTTTATAAAAAGAACCTTCGCCCTCAATAACATCATCTTTATACGGAATAACCGCCGCCAATTCGCCGCTTTCGTAATAATTCTGCATATTTCCGTTTTTCTTGCCGAACTCGTATGTAACCGCGGACTTCAGCCGTCCGCCTTTATAATAAATCTTACGCTCGCCGACAATATCATCGCCGCTGTAATGCAGCTCTTCCGCGACATCTCCGTTGTAATAATAAACGGTTGCCGCCCCCTCTTTCTGCCCATTGGCGTATGCATATATCTCCTTTACATTCCCATCTTCATAATAAGACTTCGCCGCGCCGTTCCGCTCATCAGCATCGTATGTAACCCGTTCTTTGACATTGCCGTTCTCAAAAAAAGTCCGCATTACACCGTTGATTTTCCCGTTCCGATACGGAATTTTCTCTTTCAACCGCCCGTCTTCATAATAAACCAGCGCCGTCCCCTCCGGCTTTCCGTTAACAAACGGCATATCCGCCGTCTTTATCCCCCGTTCGTCATAAAGAGCGCCGACACCGTTTAAAATTCCCTCTTCGTAAGGCATTCTGCTTTTAAGCACATTATTTTCATAAAAAACCTCGTATGTGCCGGTAACCGGATCGCCGTTGATATCATACAACACATCATTGACCATCCGCGTATCATCTTCCCGATAGGTAAACCCCGCCTCTGCCGTTCCGCAATGTAACAGAACAACCCCCAGCAACAAACCAAACGCCCGAACAGTCATAACCATATAACGCCCTTTATAATAAAAACCGACCTTTTAGGGAATTTTAAACTACTTGCCGCCATATAATCAAGCAAAAAGATACTTTTACCACATCATATATGGTTGTAATGCTCCGGCACCATTAAACCGCGAATTTTAGGGCTTGGGCAAACATTTATGCTTGGATAGGATTATCCTCAAACTTATTAAAATATAAAACAGCCGCCACCGCTAACGCTTCAACAACAAACGCCCGAAAGCCGCCCATTTGCATACCAAATATAAAACCGACTGCCGCCGCCAGCACTTCAATAACCGCTACAACCACCGCGCCAAGCCGCATCAGCTGTCTGAAATCCGGCAACACGGCTTTCTTCGCCACTTTCTGCCCGAGTTGCGCCAACAAGGCGATAAGCCAGGTTTTTAATAAATACAGAACAAAACAAAAGCCGACCAGCACTACGGACACCACCGAAGACAAAGCACCGACCGCCTTATCCATTAAAGCCGTAAAATCATCTTTATCAAATATGCCGTCCGGCTGTGTCGCCAGACTAATCCGGCGGATTTCGCCTGCCGATACGGCATAAATCACATCTGACAGGATAAACAACCCTCTCTCACCTGAAGGAACAAACGTTGAAGCGTCATTTTTCGTATCAAGAACTATCGGATAAATTTGCTTATCTCCATTTTCGCCGCCCAAACCAAGTTCCAATTTCTTATAAGTATCCGCCGGCTCAACAATTTTTCCGCCTTTAATCGTTACCGGCAAAAATTCTTCTGCCACCAACTCAACTTCCGGCTTTATCTCCATATAAACCCCGCGCAGCAGAAAAATCATCATCAACGCCGCTAACAGCGCCGCCGCCAAAAGAAAAATAAGCCCAATACCTTTGCCTTGCAAAATATACAATTTTACCTTTTCCATAAAAACCTCCGCTTCACTCTGTCAAACGCATTAAAATTTATACTGCACGCCGGCATCAATCAACAGCGCGTCATTGCCGCCGGTTTCCTTTTCAATATTGCCATATAAAGACAAATCTTTGTAATCATATCTCACTCGCGCGGATAACGCTGCCCGGCTGCCGGTTGATACATTCTTTATTTTATATGAGCTTTCCATACCGGCAAGCATCGCCTCAGCCTTATCGCCCGTATCAAGAAATTCAACATAATACACGCCGCCGATTTGCAATCCCAGCCGGCTGTCTTCGGAAAACTCAATTTCTTTCGTCAGATAAGCACCTAAACCGCTCTCCAGCGACAAACTGTTTAAGCTGTCGGAATGTATCGCGCCTTCTGCCGTTCCTTCGTCAAACCCATCTTGATAAATACCCAGCAAATTTAATTCCGCTAACGGTTCAAACTTAAATCCGCCACCGAGATTAACGCTGTAACGCACCTCATTGCCTATCCCGTATTGATACTGCGTATAATCAGATGAATACTTGCCCAAATCCGTCACGCGGTCGTATGACCCGTCCGCATAGCCGGCATAAAGCTTGGAATACCAACGCAATCCGTTATTAAAATCATAACCGAGAGGCAGCCATAAACCAAAAATATTGCTCTTTCGGCTGGAACCGTTGTCATAATCGTTTTCCAACCGGGTCGCACTAAATCCGGCACCATATACCAGCCCGTTGCTTGCTTTGTTTTTCAGCATACCGTAAGCCGTATGGGCTTCTCCATCGCCCCCGACATAAACCCCGTCCGCATCGGTTGAAATATCCGTATATTTATACCCTCCGAAATAATTTTCATCCGGCCGATTAAACAAATTATCATTAAACTGCCGGCTCAGGCTGCGATAAACCAACGTATCTTCACGCCGAAAATTCGGCAAAACATCAGTTCCCAACGTATTCGCCGCTTTTTGCTGCAATTCGCCAAGTGTCCCGGCCGATTTCAGATTGTCATAAATTGCCCCGCCGTTTTCCGCTTTGTAATTTTCTTCCAAAAAGCCGGATACATCTTTGTCATCAATAATATCATTAAAATCCTTGCGTTCAAGCACAACGTCAAAACCGCCGTTTTCATTTTCTCTGGAACCGGCCTCAAACATTGCCGACTTGGACGCCAAATTCAGCTCATTGACATTTTCCGCTTGCAAAGAACCGGATAAAACATACTCATCGCTAAAGCTTCCCTTAACCGTATCCGCCGAAACGCCCATATTGCCGGATAACGTATTGGCAAAAAAGCGTCCGCCGTTGCTCAACACAACTTCTCCGCCCATATCGGCAAGATTAACGTCTGCCCGTTGCGTCCCGTCTCCGTAAATATCCACTGCCGCACCGTTTTCCGTAATACTGTCCGTCATGCCGTTAAAAATAACATCGCCGCTGTTTTCAAGCGTTGCGCCTTTTTCCAAATAAATGCCTGTTCCGTTTTCGGCTCCCGTAACCGTTATACTTCCCGTATTTTTTACCGTTGCACCGCTTTCGGCATAAATTCCGTATGCCGTCCCACCGGTTGCCCCGTCTGGCTGATATACCGTTCCGTCTGTTTCATCGGTAAAGGCTCCACGGTATATATTGATTGTGCCGGCATTAAGAATATCGGCACCCGCACCGCCATAGATACCAACAGCCGTTCCGTCACCAAGATTGTTAATATTAATTTCCCCGGTATTTTCAATATAACTACCCTGACCGCCGCGCATACCCGTTGTCACGCCATCGCCTGCATTAACCAAATTGATAATTGATTCCGCGCCATTATCCGAATTGTTGGAAATAATCGGTTGTTGCTCTCCCTCCAATCCTTCGTATCCTTCCGGCGAATACATGCCATAAACATCGCCATCGCCAAGATTAACAATATTTATCGTTCCTTTCGCCGTTCCGTCCGGATTCCCTTCCTCATCTTTACCACCGTAAGACATCGCATTAAACAACTGCTCGCCGCCATACATACCATACACATTGCCGTTTCCGGTATTATGAATGTTGATTAACCCTTCAACATAGTCGCCACCACCGGACGCATACGCATTAAACGCAAACCACGAAGCCAACGTCTCTCCTGTATCCGGCTGGCCAACCCCCTCAATATCATCTTTGCTGACCATCATACCGTAAACATCGCCATCGCCTTCGCTGAACAAATTGATATGCCCGATGACTTCATGCCCGAAAAACGGAGAAACCGCATTCGTCGTTGCCGCATATCCGCTCAATCCGTATATGTTGCCATCACCGTGTATTGTAATATCCCCATACGCACTGCCGCCATATTCCGCCCGCGCATTATAGGCGCGCACATCGCCGAAAATACCAAAACTGCTGCCGCCCCCCGTATGCGTAATATCAATATTCCCGTATGCTTTGCCGTTATTATACGAATACGCGTTATACGCCTCTTTTAAATGCATAACATCTTCAATTCTTGAAAATACGCCATAAACATTCCCACTGCCGGTATTATTGATGATAATATTGCCAACCCCGCTGTCTAAAGGATTAACTTTCTCGGCATCATCTGTTTTTATCATAAATGAATTAAATACATTCCCCAGTCCGTAAATACCTGTAACATCGCCATTTCCCTTGTTTTTTATCGTTATCGTCGCTTCATCATCCGGATACTTCGGCGTTGAATACAAATTAAACACATCTTCATCAGGCGATTTTATCCCGAAAACATCATTATCATTTTCATTATCTATTGAAATTCCGGCGGAAACACACGCATTTCCCTGCAAAACCGTCCCTTCCGGACATTCTATCGGTACACATTTTCCGCCAACGGGACGTTGCCCTGTCGGGCAATCACCCTCCATAACACACTCATTGCCAATCAGCTGCGACCCTTCCGGACACTCTATCGGCACACAAACTCCGTCAACCAATTCCTGCCCTGTGGGACAAGTCATAACCTTATTATCATTATCATCCTCATTTGCCCACCAGGCCACCGCCGCTGCACCGCCGGCAACGATTCCGCCCACCGCAGCATATTGCCACATTGGATTTACCTTTTCCTCCGCCGCTTTTTTAGCTACTGCCGAAGCCTCTGGCTGGTATCTCTGCGCAAAATTCGTCGCATTATCTGCATCAACCGCCTGCATACACCTGTGCGCCGCATTCGCCCCCAATCTCCGTAACAGCCTGTATGCACCATAATCGCCGGCCTCTGTCGCATAGCACAGCGCTGTATATCCATTGGAAGAAATCGCATCAATAGGATAACCGCGTTGCATATAACCCGTAATCTGCGCCACCTGACCCACACGCGCCCTCTGATACGCATACTCGGCAAAAGACAACGCTTCCGCTTTCCGCACAACACCCAAAAGCAGAAAACAGCAGATAAACAATACGATAGAATTTTTAGTAAATTTCATTTTCGTTATACCCTACGACAAACCTTTGTCCTGAGTATAAACATAAAACCTTAATATTCGGTTTATTAACAGCAAAACAGCCGGAGAAACCCCCGGCTGTTCTTTTGCCATGTTTTCTAAAATTTTAGAAATCCATTCCGGCCGCACCGCCCGGCATTCCGCCGTGTCCGCCACAACCGCATTCTTTTGGCTCCGGAAGTTCCGTAACCATCGCCTCGGTCGTAATCAGCAGGCTGGCAACCGAAGCCGCATCCTGCAAAGCCGTCCGAACCACTTTCGTCGGATCAACAATACCGGCTTTAATCATATCGGTATATTCACCCGACGCTGCATTATAACCGTAGTTATAATCCGTTCCTTCCAGCAACTTCCCGGCAACAACCGCCCCGTCAACACCGGCATTTTCGGCAATCTGACGGATAGGCGCCTGCAAAGCACGGCGGATAATATCCACACCGACACGCTGGTCTTGGTTAGCCGGCTGAACTTTATCCAAAGCCTTCGCTGCATACAGAAGAGCCGTTCCGCCACCGGCAACAACACCTTCTTTAACCGCGGCGCGTGTCGCATTCAAAGCATCGTCAATACGGTCTTTCTTTTCCTTAACTTCAACTTCGGAAGAACCGCCGACTTTCAACACCGCAACACCGCCGGACAACTTACCCAAACGTTCCTGCAGTTTTTCACGGTCATAATCGGAAGTTGTTTTTTCAATCTCTTTTTTAATTTGTGTCTTGCGGGCTTCAATCTCCGACTTATCGCCATTACCGTCAATAATTGTCGTATCATCTTTGGTAATAACAACTCTCTTCGCCGTACCGAGCATATCAACTGTCGTATTCTCCAGTTTCATACCCAGCTCTTCGGAAACAACCTGTCCACCGGTCAAAATCGCCAAATCCTGCAAAATGGCTTTTCTTCTGTCGCCAAAGCCCGGCGCCTTAACCGCGCATACTTTCAAACCGCTTCTGATACGGTTGACAACCAACGTTGCCAAAGCTTCGCCGTCAATATCTTCCGCAACGATAAGCAACGCTCTGCCGGATTGCAAAACCGCTTCCAACACCGGCAAAATCGCTTGCAGATTAGAAATTTTTTGATCATAAAGCAACACATACGGCGCTTCATACTCAACCGTCATCTTTTCTGCATCGGTTACAAAATACGGCGACAAATAACCGCGGTCAAACTGCATACCTTCAACCACGCTCAACTCGGTTTCCAAACCTTTTGCGTCTTCAACCGTAATCACGCCGTCATTACCGACTTTTTCCATCGCTTTTGCCAGATATTCGCCAATACTGGTATCGCCATTGGCCGAAATCGTGCCAACCTGGGCAATTTCTTCGGAAGTTTTAACTTCTTTGGAGCGGGACTTAACATCTTCAACCACCGCTTCCACCGCCATATCAATACCGCGTTTCAAATCCATCGGGTTCATACCGGCGGCCACTGCTTTGCACCCTTCTTTAATGATAGCCTCGGCCAAAACCGTCGCCGTCGTTGTGCCGTCGCCGGCCTTATCCGCCGTTTTCTGCGCAACTTCTTTAACCAACTGGGCGCCCATATTTTCAAACTTGTCACTCAAAACAACTTCTTTGGCAACCGAAACGCCGTCTTTGGTAATCTTCGGCGCGCCGTATGACTTATCCAACATAACATTGCGCCCTTTCGGTCCAAGCGTTACCTTAACCGTCTTTGCCAAAATCTCCACGCCTTTCAGCATTTTGGCTCTGGCGTCTGTTCCGAATTTAATATCTTTTGCAGCCATAATCTCAAATCCTTTCTTTATCTTTCAACAATCGCTAAAATATCGCCCTCTTTGATAATCAGGTGCGGCTCGCCGTCAATTTTCACTTCCGTCCCCGACCATTTGCTGAACAAAATATGGTCGCCAACTTTAACGCTCATCGGCAACGTTTTGCCATCCGGCGTTCTCGGTCCCTCGCCCGCGGCGATAACAATTCCCTCGCTCGGCTTTTCTTTAGCCGTATCCGGCAGGATAATGCCGCCTGCCGTCTTGTTTTCTTCTTCAACACGTTTAATCAAAACGTTTTCACGCAAAGGTTTTACTTGCATTTACATTGCTCCTGTAAAATAAGTTTGTTTGAACTAATACTTTAGTTAGTGTCTGGCTTTTTGAAAATCAAGCCGCAAATGCAAGATTTTTCATTTTTTAATATTTTTAAAAATGCCGTCAAAGATTCGCGCCACTTTATCATTCGTAAAATTCGCAAGCGTAATCTGTTTGGCTTTTTCTGCCATCGCCGCCCGCACTTCCGGGTGCGCCAGATAATAGCCGATTTTTTCCCTAAACTCATAATAATCTTTATAGGTTGCCACGCTGTCGCCGTAAACCTCGGCAATTTCCGGCAAATAATCGGTAAAAACAAAACCGCCGGACGCCGTAACATCATAAATCCGGTTGGAAACAAAACCATAATAGCCCATATCTTCGCGATGGTCGTTCAAGACAATATCAGCACTCGCATAATAGCGGTTTAAGTCCTTATTTTCAATAAAATTCCCGCGCAGCACTTCCGGCGGCAGCGTCTTCTCCCAAAACTTTCCGAAAACGCTCAAATCAACGCCGGACAACACCGCATAATCAACACTTTTTCGCCCAAAACCGCTATGATCAGAGCCGACAAACAATACCGGATACGCCTTGTCTGCCTCTTTTTCCACCGGTTTAAACCGCTCTGGATTGGTAAATTGCGGCACGAACACCGCCGTCTTTCCCGTCGGTTCTACAACTTCCCGAATAAACTTCCGCGACGCCGCCGCCACCACGTCAACTTCTGCAAAAATCTCGGAATGCAACCCCTCAACATAATAAAGATATAAAACTCTCTTTCTCCCGTCGTTCTCATCTGCATCCGGCAAATGCTCAAAATTATAATACCCCTTAAAATACAGCACATTCCCCGCATCGCCAAGCCTTAAATCCTCATAATCCTCGCGAAATCTGTATTCCACCGTATAGCCGAGCTTCACAAAACCCTTTCGCAAATCCCGCGCTAAAAAGAAATCGCCGTCCTTTTCATAATAATACGGCGACGACGCCCGTTCTGACGACGGCAGCACAAAAACAATCTTATTATAGTCTAATTTTGTCATCAAAAGCCACACCAGCAAGCCGACGGCCGCTAAAACACTCAAGAATATCAATCTTTTTTTCATTTTTACCTCAAAAAACATATTGACAAAATTCATCTTTTATGCTATACGCCTCGCATAAAGTTAATTATCAGAGATATTATAAATATGACTATTAGCGCACTTATCTTAAAAAACCTTAAAAAATGTAAAAAACTGTTTATTCTTTTTTGCATTATCTTTCTTCTAAGCAGCATCATTTTATCGCTGGAAACATGGCTTATCAGCCGCCTTGTTGGTTGCTTTGAAATAGCAGACAAAACCGTTGCCTTGCAGCATTGCTTCGTCCTCTTGCAAATTCTTGTGCTCTATTACCTCGTCCGCGCTCTCATTAACGGTTTCTGTGTCGTTTATCTCAAAGAAATCCTTTTCCGCACAACCTCCTCAAACATCGTCTTAGATTTGTTTACCACTGCCCACACCCATTCCGTCCGCTATTTTGATGATGAAATGAGCGGCCGCATTTCCACCGCCATCAACAATTTCGCAACAGGCTTGATAAATATAGGTCTTAGAATTCTCTTTCAGCTTATCCGTCCACTCTGCTCACTCTTCGTCGCTTTCGTGATTATCGCTACGTTCAGTCCCCTCCTCAGCCTGTCCCTGTTTGTCTTAAGTTTTCCGTATTTCTACGCAGTTTACAAAGTCAACAAACGCTTTTTCAACCTGAGCGCCGACAGCACCAAATCCGAAAACAACGCCACCGGCGTTCTCGTGGACAGTATCGCCAACGCCAATCTCGTCAAATATTCCGGCTCTTTCTTTACCGAACAGCTCTATTTCTACAAACACTTAAAAAAATTGCTCCGCAACATTATAAAACAAAAACGCTACCAGATTTTTTCCCGTTTTGCCTTCCACGCTGTTGACACCATATTCTTGACCATCGGCATAATTCTGACGCTTCTCTTTGCCCGATACGACAATATTGCACTGGATAACCTGTTCTATGTCTATACCACCATCTCCGGAATGGTTTTAACCATTATGTACCTCAATAACTTTTTTCAATATTTTGCAGGCGATCTCGGCAGTCTGAAAGCTCATTATGCCGTTTTAAATCAACCTTCGGAAATAACCGAAAAAAAGGATGCCCAAACATTGCATACTGATAAAATCGCCGTTTCTTTCCGCAACGTCGGCTTTTCCTACAAAAAAGGACACCCCGTCTTCAAAAATTTGAACTTAAACATCAGCCCTAACGAAAAAATCGGCATTGTCGGACATTCCGGTTCCGGTAAATCCACACTCATCAATCTGCTGTTGCGCTATTATGACGTAACCGCCGGCAAAATTCTGCTCAACCAAACCGACATCCGCGACCTCGCTTTTAATTCCCTGCACCGCAACATCGCCGTTGTTTCGCAAGACACTTCTTTGTTTAACCGTTCAATCATGGAAAATCTGCGTATTGCCGCCCCGCACGCCACAAAAACGGAAATCATCAACGCCGCCAAGCGGGCGCATATTCACGACACCATCATTAACCTGCCCGACGGCTATGACAGCATTGTCGGTGAAAAAGGTGTCAAACTCTCCGGCGGCGAGCGCCAGCGTATCGCCATTGCCCGAGCCATTCTCCAAAACGCGCCGGTACTTATCCTGGATGAGGCAACTTCCGCTTTAGACAGTGAGTCGGAAATACTGATAGAAAAAGCCCTCTCCAGCCTGATAAAAGGAAAAACTGTCATCGCTGTCGCACATCGCTTATCCACTCTCAAAAATATGGATAGGATAATCGTTCTTGATAACGGCAAAATCATTGAAGATGGCTCACCTGCCGAACTTTTGCAAAAGCCGGACAGTGCATTTTACCATCTTTACAAATTACAATCCGACGGCTTTATCAATTACGGAGAAAAGTAATGACCCCATTCAAATTCATCCTGCATTATTTAAATCAAATAAAGCTATACGCTTTCACAACATTCGGCCTATTCGCGCTTTCTCGCGTCTTTCTTTATCTTGACAATTATTTTATTGCCTCGCTGTTCGGCTTCATCGTTTCCCATCCGGAACAAATCATTTCTGCAACGTCTTTTGCCTACATCGGCATTTACGCCGCACTCCACTTCGGCAGCAACATTACTGACGGCATCCGCACTTTTTTTGAATACCGTATGGATATTTTAATGCGAAAAAACATCCTAACCGACCTTTTTAGGCATACACATCGCCATTCTTCCGAATTTTTCGCCACTGAAATGTCCGGCACCATCGCAAATAAAATCTCTCGCTTAATAAGCAATACTGAAAATATTATGTGGAGTTTCAAAAGCATGCTGGAAGGCCTCATTGTTCCCTGTTTCGTCGCTTTCCCGATATTATTCGGTATAGACGCCGGTATGGCTCTAACCGTCTTTGCTTTTTGCGTTATAACCTCCGTTATAAATTATATCCATTGCCGTTGCTTAAACCCCTTGGCGCAAACCCTTGCCCATGAAGAATCCGCCGTATCCGGCATAATCGTTGACAGCATCGCTAACGCCCGCCTGGTTAAAAACTGCGCTGCTGTCAACCACGAACGCGCCAACCTGTTCCGGGCAATGCACCGTTTGATTAACCTTAGCCTCAACAGAAGCAAAGAAAATGGTATCTCCAACGTCTATAATATCCTCTCGCTTATGATTATCCGCCTTATTTCTTTATCCATTGTAATCTACTTCTGGCAGGCTAAAAATTTCAACATAACCGAAATACTGCTCGCCCTGACCTACATCAATCTCATAAACACCCCGATTGAACTCATCGGCAGGAATATCATCACATATCAGCAATATATCGGCAGCCTGAAAGACTCCCTGCAAACACTCTACAAACCGTTTCTGATAACCGACAAAGCAAACGCCAGCACATTACACCCGGTTAATAACGCCGTTTCTTTCCGCAATGTCGGCTTTTCCTATATAAAAGGGCATCCCGTTTTCAAAAATCTAAACTTAAATATCCGCCCCAACGAAAAAATCGGCATTGTCGGCAAATCCGGCGCCGGCAAATCAACTTTGGTAAATCTCTTGCTCCGCGCTTACGATCCCCAAAAAGGCGAAATACAAATATCACAACAAAACATTTCCAACGTAACTCAATTTTCACTGCGCCAAAACATCGCCCTCATTCCGCAGGAACCGAGCCTGTTCAATCGCACGGTTATGGAAAATATCCGTTTTTCCCGCCCCAAAGCGACCGATGAAGAAGTTTACCATGCCGCCAAACTGGCCTATATCCACGACACCATCATCAACCTCCCCAACGGCTATGACAGCGTTGTCGGCGAAAAAGGCGTCAAACTCTCCGGCGGTGAACGCCAACGCATTGCCATTGCCTCCGCCATCTTAAAAAACGCCCCTGTTCTCATCTTGGACGAAGCAACCTCCGCTCTGGACAGTGAATCCGAAACTGCCGTTCAAAAGGCCTTGCAAAATATCATGCGAAACAAAACCGTCATCGCCATAGCCCACCGCTTGTCCACGCTCAAAAATATGGACAGGATTATCGTTTTGGATAAAGGAGAAATAATTGAAGACGGTTCGCCCGCCGAACTTCTGCAAAAACCGGACAGCGCATTTTACCATCTTTACAAATTACAATCCGACGGTTTCATCTCCGCTTAAAACGCCATACTTATCAGCTCATTCCGTTTTACAACAAACCACCGGGAAAGCCTTAATCTTTGCTAATCGCCCAAGCCGCCTTTGCCCTTCAACGCCGCCAAACCGGCCAATCCGCTTATTTTTGCCGCCTTTTGCGCTGTTTTTTGCTTTGAATACGCCTGTTTGGCCGCTTTCAGAGCCGCCATACGTTCTTCTTTGGTTTCCGGCGTCAGTTCAATCGGTTGTTCGTCTTCCATCGCATCATTTTGTTCAGACGCCTCATGAACCACATTTTGTTCCAAAAAATCAGCCGCATCGGCATACTTGTTTTCTTCAAAATTTCTTGCCTTCCGTTCATAATCATACCACTCACTTTTATAAGACGTCCACCCGCCTTCATGAACTTCAGCCAAATCATTGAATATACCGCACCGCTTCAACGCGCGATTGGTAATCATTTCATAACCGGCATCGCGCCGCGCTCGCCCGACGCTGACGAAATAATTTTCCATATAGCCGCCGGTATCTTTCTTACTCTGCAAAAAACGGTCAAATTCTTCCGCTAAAACTTTATCAAACATTTTATTGGCTTTTTCTTTACGTCTGACCTGCTCTTTCCGTTCCTCCAAAATCCGGCTGTCCTGTTTTAAAACCTCCTCGGCAATCTTATCATCGGCATATTTCTCCGCAAAAAAGCCCTGCAATTTTTCCTCCGTAATCATTTTGCCGCTGTCGTTTTCCTCCCGCCAAATAAAATTATGAACATCTTCGGAAATTCTATCCTTATACCAACGCCGTTCGGCTTCGCATGCCTTGCGCATACTTTCGCTGCGCTCGTTTAAACTTTCAATCATTTTGGCTTTTTCGTCTTCCGTAGGCTCAACCGCCAGGCTGTCTTTATGAGCGGTCAAATACGCTTCAACGCCGGCTTTCATCTCCTTGCCGGACATATCAATAAAGCCTTCTCCAAAACTTTCCTGCATAGCAAAGCGAAGTTCTTCCAACTTCTCTGAATGTTCGCGTATACCACAAAATTATGCCTGAAACAAGAGAAAATCCACCCGACTTCTGCAAATACGTCTTAAAAGGCTTATTTACCAAAACACCGGCGGTAAAGCCGTCGTCCAACCGATTGTTCCGTCTTCCAGAGCAATACGCGATTTGCCGTAGCCGCAACGTTCAGCTCTATCCTCCACTTGGCAAATCCCGGCATGAAAATCATGTCCGTTACCTCTGTCCCTGTAAACGCTCGGCCGCATTGGCTGATAATACAGCACCGTCCTGCGGCGAAAGTATTTGGCGTCTAAACCGTCTGTCCTGTCTAACATTGCTCCTCCAAACATCTATTAAAATTATTATTAAAATATGATATATACCTAAAATTGCCACATTGCAACAACTATTTTATTTAAAATAAAAAAAAATCAACCCGAACAAATTTTATATGATTTTCCCTATACTTATAAGCAACAAAAAAATATGGAGCGGCAACTGCCACTCCATACTTTTGTTCATTCTTCGCGCCTTATGCGGCCTCATCTTCCTCCTCAACAAGGTAATGTTTCAGAGAAGGGGCGCAATACGCCAATTCGCTCTGCATCACCGCCAGATATTGACTCTTCGTCAATTTCCAGCGGCTTGCGTATGCAAACAAATATTGGTTTGCCAAATCGCCATTGTCATCTCGCCCTGACACATTCTCTAACATATAAAGAAACGTAGCTTCCGCTATTTTATGTTTCTCAATATATTTAAATGCATAACGCGAGCCACAATTTCGCAAGAGCCACATTTCCACTTCCGGGTAGAGCTGATCATTCAATCTCAACAAAGCGGAAACGTCCTTTTTCAGCAACAACATCTGTGAACGCACTTCCATGCATTTCATCGCATATTGCTGCAATGGCTCTGTCAGCTTGGCAATTTCGGCCACCGGAAACTTTCCGTCACCAACCATCTGTTTGATGGCTTTCTTGACCGTTTCTTCTTCCCACTCATTAAAGGGGAAAAAGTCCCGTAACCAGTGCGTAGCTCCGGAAGCCTCCACAAGTTTCGCCTGCAAACGCGGCTTAAACGGAGTGTCTGCCATCCGCAGCAGCTTCTCCAGCATATAAGGCATCTTTGCAAAGTCTACAACGGTAGCAAACAGTTGTTCATACACAAAAGTATTCAACTGCTTTTTCAACTTTGGCAAATTATTGGCTATTTCCACCAAAATACGCTCATCATTACAATGATCATATCCGATTTTCAGCCAAATATACGCCTCCTCCCAGTCTTCCAGCTTCGCCAGACCGATTTCCGTATTAACATCGCGAAAATCTTGGACATCAGCGGCATGCCCGTCAAGCGCCTTGATTTCCACAAACAGTGAAAACATCTCCACCCAATAGGATGCTAAGTTTTCATATTCATGAACATCTCTCCGCACCTTGGCATATAAATCCGGAAAATGGAAATACAGATAATCAATCATATCCGATATATCCACTCTTTTCCGATTAAGCTTGCAGAAGCATAGCTTAAACAAGCTTGCCCATTTCGGAGAAAGTTCCCCGGAAGAGTGAAGACCCCTCATCGCTTTCAGAGCCCAGCTGGATGGCCGTTTGGTAACCAATGCTGTAAGAAGATCTCTCTGCCACACATCACCACCACCATCGCATGACGTGTGGCCGATTACATCTTCCACCGGCACCGCATCAAACACCGCCGGATATGCCAGAACAATACCAATGGCGTCCTTGCCGAACTTATTAAGAAGTCCCCGCGCCATTTCCTTATCCGGCATATAATACCGTAATGCGGCAATGACGTTCTCACGAACGCCGGAGTTAAGAACCGCCAGAAACTCCGCCTTTGTAGAAATTCTGCTCAACAAAGCGGTATTTCCCTGTCTTAACAGGCAGGCATTCGTTCCTTCTGACCACTCCCGCTCTTGCAGCTCCACCGAGCCGTAATTGAGCGTTTCAATCCACCGCAGCTCCTCATTTGACCCAGGCAGGAACAGTGCTGCATTTGGATTGCTTCTTAGGATAAACCGTTTTACCGCTAAACGCGGAAATTGGTTTCTCACGATTGCGGCAAACATCCGCAGGAAAAACATCTTTGTGTTTTCCCAAATTTTTTTTGCTTTCATAAAAAAAAAATTTAAATGATACATTACATCAAAGAGATTTTCTCCTCAACGGCTCACCAGCTAAAGCTTCCCAAATCCAAAACCGCCCCTTAAGCCAAAACTCAAAAGAACGAACTCCAAATCTATAGAAACAATAATATGGTAAACAAGAGTAATATACCATATTTTTCGTCCATCGTCAACTCATTTGACTAAAAAAATTAAATTTGTTTTAAATAGCTATCCATGTAGCTCTGCCACTCCGGCGCCTCAACGTCGGCAAAAAATTCCTGCAAAAAAGCAATCATAAACCGATGCCGCTTTTCCGCCTCCCGCCGTCCGGCATCAGTTTGCATTGCCCCCTTAAGCCGTAGCAATTTGTCAAAAAAGTGGTTAATTGCATGATTGCCGGCACGATTTTTGTTTTTATATGCCGCCGCCGACAAATTTTCCGCCGGAAATTCCGTCGGTTCAAACAAAGCCCGACCCGTCGCCGCCGAATACATCACCGTCCGGCATACGCCGATAGCCCCCATCGCATCTAACTTATCAGCATCAGAAACAATCGCTTGCTCTATTCTGCTAAAATGCGGTTTGCTCCCGGATTTGGAAAAGCTGATAGCGCCGATAATCGCCAAAACCTTCTCCCGCAACGCTTCATCTATTCCGGCTTCTTGCAAAAACTTCTCCGCACGCCCGTTATTTTCGGACAACTTATAATCATCAACATCGTGCAACGCCGCCGCCAGCCGCACCGCTTCCGCATCTGCCGCGGGAATTTCCGCCAAAATCCGCTCGGCATTCGCCAACACGCGCAAAATATGGGCAATATCGTGCCCGGAATTATCGCCGCCATGGCATTCTTTGGCAAAAACCAACGCTTTCTCAACCATTCCGGACACTTTATTGCCTCCCTTATCTGTCGTTATGCTTAAAAACTACGCCGCCTCTGCGCAATGTGCAACAAATAATTTCCGTTTGCTAACCACATCTTGCTCGGTCATTGCCGTTTGCAGAAAAACCGATGTTTTAACCAGCTCCTGCGCCTCGCCGTCCGCAACAATTTTTCCGCCGTGAATAACCAAGATTCGGTCTGCCAAGGCGATTTCCGTCGGATTATGCGTAACCAGAAGCACATTTTTCGTTTTCGCCAGCTCTTTAAGCTTTTTCATAATCTTAAAGCTCAACCCTTGGTCAAGTCCGGTCGTCGGTTCATCTAAAATGATAATCGGCTTATCGGTTAAGAACATTCGCGCCAGCGCCAGCCGCTGCCTTTGCCCGCCCGAAAGCTTACTGCCGCCGACGCCTATACGGCGATTTAATCCGTCGTCAAACCCGGCAATATCCTCCGTAAGCCCGACGGCCTCAACAGCCTCAGCAATTTGTTCTTCTGTTGCATTCGGACACATATACGCCAGATTATGTCGGATAGTCGTATCAAAAAAGCTCACCCGCTGATTGATAAAAGCTATCTGCCGGTTAATTTCCTCATCCGAAAGTTCCCGCACCTCTTTGCCGCCGATAAATATCTCGCCGCTGCTTACATCGTAATCATGGCGGATAAGGCTGACAAGTGTCGTTTTTCCCTGCCCGGAAACGCCGGCAATCACCGTTATGCCACCGGGGCGGATAACCGCCGACAAATTATCCAACACGGGTTCGCCGTATTCCTTTGCCGTCAGATAATCTCGGTCTTCCGCCCTTTTCAGTTTTGGATAGGCAAAACAAACATTATTAAACGTAACCGAATTATCTTCCGCCGACAAATGTTCTGCACCGGTAACCCGTTCCAACGCTTTCGGCAACATCAGATATTTCTGCAAATCAATAATTCTGTTTTTATCCCTGTCTATTCCCAAATATTGAAAGAACATACTATCCAACCGGCCCCGAACCTGCAGAGCTGCTCCGGAAATCAAAGCCAAACGGCCGATATCGCCGGTGCGCAATATATCCGTTACAGCAACATAACCCACTGCCGCCATAACAATTGCGCCTAAAATAATCTGCACTAATTTCTCGCTTTTATCTCTTATATTACTGGTATGCCTCCTTGTCTGGCGCGAACGTGTCAACCTTTGAAAAACGCGCCGGCTCTCACCTGCAATCCGTCCTGCCTCCTGCACCAAACCGGCCTGTGCAACGGCCTGCACATTTTCATGCACAACCATCTCGTTAAAACGCCAAAAACGATTGTCCACTTTACGAAAATAGTCATTGTTATACAACAAAAACTCAATATTCACATACTGCACAAACAACATAAATAATAACAAGCCGGGCGCAATAACCGATAAACTGACAACACACACGGAAAATGCCGTAACTTCGCCTAAAAGATAAAAGAAATTTCGCAAAATATTTTCTTTCGCTCCCTGTATGCTTCGGGCAAAAGACAGTAGTGCTCCCGCGCCGTTCACCGAAAGCAACGCCCGCGGTTTATGCAATATATCGGCATAATCTCTCGCTTCCGCATAAGTACCATACACATCTGTAAATTCAGAATTGGCAAATCGTTTCTGCAGATAAAAAATCTGCCACAAGTAGGACACAAATTGATCTAACGCAAGAAAAATTGCAAAAATCATAATCGCATCGGCCTCGTCGGATAAAAGTCCAGGCAACCTGCCCATATATAACATGTTCGTATACGGCCCGATACCGGACAAACAACCGCAAACAACCGTCAAAACAATCACTTTGACAAACGGTCGCCACGCTGCACCCCGAATTTTCGCAAAAATGCGTTTAAGCATTTGCCACATCGTTATATCTTCATCGTTCTGCGCCGTTTTATCCTTTCCCAATAATCCCCAAAGCGACCGAATCCGCCGCCATTCAAACTTGGCAAAATTATATTTTTCACGAAACAAAGTTTGTTCCTGCATAAAAAAATCCTCCAAAAGTTCTTGAGGATATCAAAATAGGACAAAAGATTTTGCAAAATCAATAGGTTATTTTAACAAAATACAAGATAAAATACTTGACAAAATAAATTTACCTCTTTATAATAAAGGCATAAAGCAAGGAAGAGGAGAAGACCTCTTCCTTTTTACGTTAGAACACCGCCAAAATAATGCTATAAAGCTTTATACATTCGTAAATCCAACGGTTGAAAGCCTTCACTGTCATAAAAACTTTTTGCTCCTTCATTAAACTGATAGACATACAATTCCATCGCGGGAATACCTTTTTCTCTAAGCAATTCTTCCGCGGCATGCATTAACATCTTGCCAATACCGCGCCGCCGATATTGTTCATCAACGCAAATATCCGTAACCGAAGCCATAAGCGGATAAATCAAATAATCCAACGCCTGATCCGGTGTCGGCACATACATACACAAGAACCCGCAAATTTTTCCGTTACAAACCGCTTTTAAAATAACATTATGAGCATCCGCAAACCTTTTATTTACTTTCTTCAAATATTCATTTTCATCTTCACTTTGCTTATAAAAGCCTGCCATTGCCGCACGATGTATCATCCCCTCCTGCTCAAACAAACAGGCAAGCTCTTGAATATCATCGTTGGTTGCCAAACTAATCTCAACATCTTCCTTCATAATCTTTTCCTCTTGCTATTTATTTTTCCCGTAAAACTTTCCGCAAATTAACATCAATTTCGCCGTAACCGCACTTTTTATAAAAACTAAGCGCGCGCTGGTTAAAGCAAAACACATTCAAATCCACCGCTTCAACTCCTTTTTGGCGCAAATATTCTTCCGCCGCCGTCAAAAGTTTCGTCCCGATACCCCTGCCGCGACACGCCTCATCAACGCCGAAATTATAAATGTAGCCGATTTTGGAGCAAACAAACCCTTTGCGCGGCCTATCCTGCACATATAGACAGGCAAAACCGCATATTTTCCCACCGCAAACCGCTTTTAACACGAAGGCTTTTTCATCTTTCAGCATTTTGCGAATAATATCCAGATGTTCGCGCTCTCCCGTCGGATAAAAATAATCCGGCAACGCTTCGTCATGCATTTTCCCGACCTGATAAGACAGTTTTGCAACCGCCGCCGCATCGGTCAAACCGGCTTCAGCAATTTCTATTTCCTCATTCATATTCAACCTTTCCGTAAACGCGGGAGAGGCCAACGCCTCCCCCGCCTTTTCGTTTTAACCTTGCAACGCCGTAATCAGCCGCCGCGGATTGACAATCATTCCGATACCCTCGCGATAATCGCCGGTTTCCAACCCGACACGCCAGAATTCCTCTGCCGTTACATCGGGCTTAACGCTCCGTGCCAGCAAAAACAGCCCGCTCTCGTATGGCTTGAGATAAAACCCGAAAGCGGAAAATTGATAGCTGTCCAGCCGATGTTCATCAGCCACCGTGCGCCCGCCGGCCGGAAAACACAAATTATTGCGTTCCAGCTCACGATGCTCAGCCGGATAATTTCTCTCTGTCGGCATCAGCATATAATCATCGGGATTATCTACATCGCCGCCGAATTTGCAATGTATGCGCAAATCCCGCCACAACTTATTACTAAAAGGCAATGTCCCCGAATTAACCCAAATTCCCAGCTCTGTCGCCTGTTTAATTGCCGCGAGCATTTCCGCCGCTCCGTCATCATTCTTAAACAACTCGTGCGGAATCCCCCACAAAATGCACACAACATCTATGCCGCTTTTGCCTTCTTGCTTGAGCCGTTGGTGCAAATCGCATATTTTAAGCAACGCCTGCGCATAATAACGTTGCGAACGATTGCCTTGCGCCGCTTGCGAAGCAGAAAAATAATACACCTCGGCTTTCGGCGCCACCCCGCAGTTTTTTCCTGCCAAAGCAGACACCAACGCCCCGCCGATGCTTCCGTGCCCGCCGTTACCGTCATCTATCCGCTCATACCCTTTTAAATTCTCATGATATTCCAAATGGTCGCAAAGAAGAAATCCGTCAATAATCGCTGCCGCTCGTCCTCTGCCGTCTAATCCTTGTCTATGCAATGCCCGAACGCCCAAACCCGGATTTTTCCGCTCTTCCATAAACGCCAAAGGATTAAACCCTTCCGGCAGTTTGCTCATCTCTGCCGGCCACCGCGTATAATCGTCATAAATCGCAAATAAAGGATTCATCTTGGATAAATCGTATGATGAAACATCAAGCATATTAAGCTGCAAAAACGGACTGATTGTTCCACCCATAAAGGTCGTCTTAAAATTGATCAAATCAAGCCCTTCCCGCTCGCTTCTTAAACCGACTTTCTCTTTCTCCTCGCCGAAAGCATACGTGGAGCCGGCTCTATAATCTATATGAAGCGGCGTCCTCAACGTTTTATTCTTCGCCGCAATCAACGCCGCTGCTTGTTGCGGACGATCCGCCTTGGCAAGTTCATTCCAGTTGCCAAACCCGTATTCTTTAGCCACAACGTGCTGCATATTCATCAGCGACAAATCTTTCCTGTCGCCAAACACCTTTGCACAGCGGGCAATCGCCTCTTTTTCATTCTGTTGGAAATTTTTTAATAAAGACTTTGCTTCCACCCGGAAGACTTCAATATATTCACTCATAGCAATTCCTTTCCGTTAACTTATCTTACCGCCTGCCCGATGAGCTGAATAAGTTACCGCAAGAAATCTATGTAAAAAACTATTATGACAATGAACACTTTGGCGGACATTCCGAGCGCTTGCCTCACTCATACAGAATTTCTAGCAAAATAAATCATTCGTGTCAAGAATTTTATACGACCTGCCATAAGATAACCGGCATTGACATTTTCCCTGCCAAATGCTAAATCCATTAAGTCCAGCTCCCAAAACTTGACGACTAAATGTAGGCTTGTTTTGCGTAGCTTTAAGGGTTGCGTTAAACTCCCTTTCTGCATCTGGACGCTTTTTTATAATCTATATGACGCACATTAAGCCGGTTCATATCGCCGTAAACTCTTTTCATCCACCGGTCATAATCGTCAAAAGCCCCTTTGATAATCGGCGTCGGCAAATTCCCGTTTAAGAGATACTGCTCATAGCCGCGGGCAAATTTTTCCCACTGCCCATGGGTTAAAAAGGCCTGCTCTTGTTTAACATTCAGCCAGTTGGCTATGACATTCCAGCGTTGGCGGTATTTTTCACTCGCGTTGCCGCTCCGGACATAGCGCCACATATTGTCAAGCCAATAATGCGCCAATTCATGCGGTAAAGTGGAAAAATCCGCGCTTTCAAATATCATGATAACCCCTTTGTCGGTATCATATAAGCCTTTAGGTTGTGGTTTATTTTGATAATCCAGCTTGACATTTTCTTCTTTTGGGGTTATATTATTTATAGCGCTAGCACCCGAGAACGCATCAGGGGACTTCGTCAAAAGTTGATTGGCCGCTGCCCTTTCTGCTAGTGCTTTTTTATTTTTTAAATATCCGTTTCTTCCAATAAAAGCTCATCAATGTTTGGCATTTTTCCTTCGCGGGCGACAAGCGAATCAAAAAAGTCTTTCACTTCGTTGCTGGC
>CALXYD010000005.1 GCA_944392865.1 uncultured Alphaproteobacteria bacterium | reverse complement strand
GCCAAGCCATTATCCTGCATTTCAAAAACCCCGATTTCATCTGTCGCGCCATATCTGTTTTTAACGGCTCGGAGAATACGGAAATGATGTCCTCTGTCGCCCTCAAAATAAAGCACCGTATCCACCATGTGTTCTAAAACGCGTGGTCCGGCAATAGCTCCCTGCTTGGTAACATGGCCGACTAAAAACAGCGTAAAGCCTTTTTTCTTAGCAAGCTTAATCAATTCGTATGCTGCGGCGCGGACTTGGGCAACACTGCCAGGTGTTGATTCTATTTCATCTATATACATTGTCTGGATGGAGTCTATAACCACCAACGTCGGCGTTTCTTTTTCCAATGTCGCGATAATATCCTTCACACTGGTTGTGCTGGCGAGTCGCACCGGTGCATCAGCCAACCCCAAACGCTTGGCGCGGATTCGCACTTGATCAATCGCTTCTTCTCCGGAGATATAAAAACAACTGTTGCTCCGAAGTTGATTAGCCACACCGGCGCAAATTTGCAATAATAGTGTTGATTTTCCGATACCGGGGTCGCCGCCGACAAGTATAACCGAACCGGGAACAAGCCCGCCGCCGGAAACCCGATTGATTTCCGAAAGGTTTGTAATTAGGCGCTGATAAGTCTGGCTTTCACCGTTTAAGGATACAAAATCTATTTTATGACCTGCTTTTTTGTTAGAAATATTTGAAAATTCTTCCGTAGGCTTTTTTTCCTCCACAATGGAATTCCATTCGCCGCAAGCATCGCATTTTCCCTGCCATCGCGGATAAACCGCACCGCATGACTGGCAAACATAATCAACCGCCGTTTTCTTAGCCATACTATTTCTCCACCTTAATCGGTCCTTTGGAAGAACCGTTGATAAATTGTCTGACGTATGGATTCGTCGTTTTATCTAATTCTCTAACCGTCCCGTACCAGATAATTTTTCCATTATAGAGCATGGCAATTTTATCAGCAATTTTCCTCGCCGACGCCATATCGTGAGTAATTGTAAGAGTTGTGGCGCCTAAATCTTTTGCCGATTCAATGATTAAATCGTTAATAACATCCGCCATAATCGGATCAAGTCCTGTTGTCGGCTCGTCAAAGAATATAATTTCCGGCCGGGTAATAACTGCTCGCGCCAAGCCGACGCGCTTTTGCATACCACCGGAAAGTTCAGACGGATATAAATCGGCAATGTCGCTGGTTAAACCAACCTGGCGTAAAACTTTAATTGCAACAATTTTTGCCTCTTTTTTGCTGAATCCTCTGTTTTGAATTAGGTCAAATGCAACGTTTTCCCACACGGTAAGGCTGTCAAACAATGCTCCGCCTTGAAAAAGCATTCCCATTTTGCTGTGTAAACTGTCAATGACTTCCGGATTTTCGTTTACGATTTCAATATCGTCTATTTCAATAGAACCGCTATCCGGCGCAAGCAAACCTTGAATACATTTAATCAAAACGGATTTTCCCGTTCCGGAACCGCCGATAACCACGAGCGATTCTCCTTTATATAAATCCAGGTCAACCCCGTCCAAAACGACTTTTTTTCCAAAGCTTTTCTTTAAATCTCTGATTCTGATTTTTATTTCTTTTGTCATCATTTCCTCCGCTTATCTGGAAAAGAACATTTCGGTAATAAGATAGTTGAAAATCAAAATCAAAATTGATGAAGATACAACGGCATTCGTCGTTGCATTACCGACGCCTTGCGCACCGCCTTTTGATTTATAACCGTGATAGCACCCCATCATTGAAATAATAAAACCGAAGACAGCCGCTTTAACCAAACCGGATACAATACCGATAATTTGTAAATCTTGAAAAGTAGCTGTGATATAGTTTGCCGGATTAAAACCGAGTTTATAAACGCCGACAATATATCCGCCAAAAATTCCGATAACATCGCCGATGAGAACCAATACGGGCAAAACCAACAAGCCAGCCCACAACCGCGGCGCGACCAGATATTTAAAAGGATTCGTTGAAAGCGTAACCAGGGCATCAATCTGCTCGGTGACACGCATTGTTCCGATTTCTGCCGCCATTGCCGCGCCGATTCTTCCTGCCACCATTAGCGCGGAAAGCACGGGAGCTAACTCTCTTGTAACAGAAATAAGTACAACCGATGCAATAACGCTTTCTGCCTTAAAACCGGAAAAACCGGAATATGTCTGCAAAGCAATAACCATACCGGCAAATAATGTTGTCAATCCGACAACCGGCAAAGAATAGAAACCAATATCCAAGACCTGTTTAAAAAACAGCTTAAAATAAAAAGGCGGGACAAAACAATGATAAATTGCTTTGACAATAAAAGAAGTCAAATCCCCCAAAGAAGATAAAAACTTAACAAGCGGTTTGCCTAAAGCCCGCAAAAAAACTTCGCCTAAACGTATAACCATATCAACCAACCTCAGTAGCGTGTTCATCAGCTTATAATTAGCACTCTGAACAAATAATGCCACTAATTTTTGCAATAATTTTACAAAGTGTAGAACATTCAAACGGATAAAGCTTTAATTTTGTAACGGATACCCCCAGAAATTCTGCTGTTTCGTTATTTGGTAGCCGTTCTATTTTTTCTTTTTCGGGACAAAGTTCAACGCATAAGGTAATTTCAATTTGTTCTTGCACCGGGAATAGTCCGATTCCGACACCTCTTATTTCCAATTTTCCAGCAATATTTTGAGGCGCTGCTCCGAAAAGTTTTTCATCGGAAACAAAAAGGTCAACTCTGTCATCGGCAACAAGTTTAGCACCTTTTTCCATAATCAAACGCAGGGCTAAATCAGACTTGCCACAGCCGGATTTTCCGAGGAGCAAAATACCTTTATTGTCCAAAGCAACAAGCGAGGCATGAATATTAAGCATAGTCAATTTTTTCCAATCGTTGTCTTTTTTCTTCATTGTTAACGGAAAATTCAAAACACCGGGTGTTGTTAATTACCTGAATAGTAACTTGCCAAATGTCCTTTGGCAATAAATAGCCTATTTTCTCCGGCCACTCAATTAGATTTACGCCGCTGTAAAAACTTTCTTCAATACCAAGCTCGTATGCTTCTTCCGGAATTTTTAACCGGTACATATCATAATGGTATATCTCAAAATTGTCCGATTCGTATGTCTGCACCAGCGTAAACGTCGGACTGGGAACTTCTGTTGCATTACATAAACTCTGAATAAAAAAACGTGAAAAAGTACTTTTGCCGACACCTAAAGTTCCAAACAAAGCAAAAATATCACCTTTTTGCGCAATACGACTGACAGCTGAAGCCAACCGCCGCGTATCTTCTTCTGTAACACATTCAAAAATTCTTTTATACATCATCATCTTCTTAAAACCACGAACCGAAATCAAAAAATCCGCCGCCTTTGGAAACCGTTGTCCGCTTGATGGTAAAATCATTTCTGTGGCGTTTAATATCTCGCCAATCTTCCGGTGCAAAAAATGTCCCTTGCCATAAACCTGAACCTTCAGCCTTTGCTTTTGCTTCGTATGGGCGATATATGTCTGTTTCTTTTGTATTGGCCAAAGCCCAGCCTGTACCGACCAAAGCAGCACCGATGTCATACTCACCCCAGACACAGGTCGCCAAATCTTGCCCGTTAGGATTCACTTTAAGCAAATAACAGTCAATCGGATTCTTATCAATCCAACCACGCACCCAAGAAGCTGCTTCTTCTCCGCAATTATATGAACTGCCCACAAAATCAGAACAAATCTGATCACTATCCGGTGCATCCACCCCGAAAAGGCGAATATAACGCCCTCCGATATAAAAAACATTCGCTCTAAGAACGGTAGCGCTTCCGCTGATTTTGGGATATTCGGCAAGATTAAAAGCTGGTTTGGGTTTCTTTTTCTTCTTTTGTTTCTTTATAACGGCATCTTCTTTTCCCATAACCTGTTTACTTTCTGCTAATTCGTGTTCAAGCTGTAATGTAGCAATCTCCGTAGACGCATTTGTCGGTGTGTATCTTGTCATATAAAGGGCATAAGCCAAACCACAGGCAATCAATGTAATCCAAAAATTATATTTGGGCAGTTGCTGCATAATCGCAATATGCGCTAAAGACAGGCCGCCGACAAAAAAACAAAAGCCTAATGCTTGCCATAACTGTTGCAAGCTTTGAATCAGCGAAACACCCGCAAATATCAAAATAAGCGCAACAATACCACATGCAATTCTTTTCAGCCAGAGCATAGCCTCTCCATTGATAAATTAGCTTAATTATAAAATGCCGTTTAATCGTAAAGATTTGGTAAAATCTCTTTATTTTCCCGTAAAGTCTTTTTTTGCCGGTCAATTTTTTTGAATAATGCGATAAAAGTTGCCGCATCAAAATTTTTTGCTGTCCCGGCATAAAGAGCCTCATTTAAAGCATCAAGCTGTTGCGAAAATTTATCATCATCGGCAAGTTCTGCAAGCTGTTTAAGATTCTTTATCAAATCAACTCCGAACTTAAACCTTCCCCATTCCAACAAAGCTTTTTGCACGGCTTTGAAATCACCTTGTTTTACAGCATTGACAACTTGTTTTCGATAATAAGAACGGTTTTGTTTTGATAAGACGTTCTTTAGCCAAAGCAATAGGCCAAACAATAAAAATCCTAAAAGAAAAGCAACAAAAATAAAACAATAAAACATCATATCGGATAAAGGTAGTGTGTCCGGATTCGCTGTTGATGTTTTGCCATTTTCGGAAAAGTCTGAAGATGCCGGGGAAATGGTATCTTGTTGGGGTGTTGTTTCCATAACAGGTGTGGGCTGAGAAATATTTTGTCCTACGGAGGGGTTTATTAAAATTTCCACTTCTTCCGCGGGCAGGGTGGCTTTTTCAAAAAGTCCTGTCTGAACATTAAACCAATCAATTTCTTGTGCCGGAAAAACAAAATGTCCGGATTTGGTCGGAATATAAACGATATTTATTGTTGCGGCGGTAACCAACTTGCCGTCATTTACGGTCATTTCCAATTCCGGCTTTTCGGGATATTGCTTAAAACCGTCAATATCCGGAAAAGTTAATTCGGGAAACATATCTTTGCTTATACCCGAAGCCGTAACCGTGATTTTTCGGCTGACAGCCTCGCCAACCTTAAATTTAGAAGAAGAAGTCCAAGACGATTTTATGGATAAATCATATAAAGGAAGCCATTTTCCAGAAAAACCGGCAGGAGATTCTTTAACGGTAATCTGAAAGGGTTTAGTTTTCATATTAACCGGAACTTGCTGTCCCATAACATTTTGAAAATCAATTCCGAAAGCCATAAAATCATCAAAAATCCGCGGAAAACCAAAGTCTGAATTTTTTATGTATGCGCCGTCAAAGAGAAACTGTGGCGCCGGAATATTGCCGTCTTTAAGAGGAAATGCTGCAAATGCGTATGTTATCGCATTGACATTTTTATTGTTAAGCGTGGTTCTCTTGACAACCGGTTTACTTAGCAAAGGAAGAATTGCCCAATTATTTTTTGTTTCTTCTGTAATATCCAGAGCACTGTTCTTTAATCCAAGACTATCGTAAATAGTAACTAAAAGAGTTGTTTGTTGTTGCAAGTAGGGGGATTTTGGCTCATAATCCATATTGATTTGAAAATAAGGCGAATTGGAATTTTCCTGACTGTCAGGAACAAACGCGACATCAGAAACTTCCTTTACCTCAATTTCTTCATAGTTGGAGCGGACATTGCCGATTCGAATTGGATTTATGGTAATTTTTCCTGTTCGTAAGGGGCGCAAGCCAAAAGACCATTGCTTTGTTTGTTGAACAACGCCGTTAATATAATTTATACGTTGTGATGTAGAATTTGAAACAATTTGAAAATCATTCTGCAACCCGCTTAAATCCGGCGTTGCTCCGTCTGTGCCGTTATAAGACAATGTTAAAGTTAGAATATCTGCTTCCGTCAACACCTTTTTATCCAAACTAATGTTAGCGGAACTTGCAAAAACTTCGCAAGAAAACAGACAACAAAACAAAAACAGAAATAATTTATTAAATATTCGCATCACCATATCTGTCCTTTACATATTCTTTTTTGATAAATTCACGCAACAAACCGCCCGGCGTTTCGGGAATTTTTCTGTAACGCTGTTGCATAATTAGCGCTTCATCGTCGTATTTTTCATCTTCGGAGCCTTTTTTGGCCTGTATTAAATTAACGGCTTGTTCTTTTTCCGTTAAACTTGAAGGAGCAGAATCTTCCTCATTATTTTTTTGCTCGTTTTCATTGCTTTTGCTGTTTTCGGATGATTGCTGCTGATTTTTCCCGTCCGGCAGTGATTTTTGGTTTTGATTATTGTTTTGATTTTGGGCTTGTTGATTGTCCTGCTGTTCATCGCTGGACGATTCGTTATTTTTTTGTTCATTTTGTTGTGTTTGATTTTCTTTTGAAGACGAGTCATTCTGCTGTTGCTCATTATTGTCCTGTTGTTGAGGCTTGTTGTCTTTTTGTTGTTCTTGTTGAGAATCGTTATCAGCTTGAGAGTCATTGTTTTGTTTTTGCTCAGAGGAATTGTCTTGTTTTTCTTTGTCAGAGGAAGCAGATTTGTTGTTATTTTGATTTTGCTCATCTTTCTGATTATCTTGTGAATCCTGATTTTGCTGTTGATTGTCATCGTTGCAATTTAACAAAGACGGATCTTCTTTTGCCCGTTCAAATAAATCGTTTAGAACACGGAGATTATATTCGGCGTCTTTATTTAGTGGATTCACGTGCAACGCTTTTGTAAAAGCCTCTTTTGCTTCTTTGTATTTGCAAAGTTTTGTTAAAATGACACCTTGATTATAATTTGCCAGGCTTGTTTGTGATTTTTCAAATTCTGCCAAAGCCTCTTCTAATTTGTCCTGTTTATAAAGAGCAACCCCCCGCCAGTCGCTATCATCAAAATATTGCAAAGCCTCGTCGTATGCGCCTTGGTTAAACAAATGTAATCCTTCCTGATTGCTATTGCGCAGGAATCCGGCATTTGCATAAGTCGGTAAAAGGCAACATATCAGCCATATAAGCAATCCTCTGCGGAAAAAAACAAGCGTGCAGAACAACGGTATCACAAGCAGGTAATAGCCATAATCAATAAATTTTGCCCGTAAGTTTTGGCTGAGTTTTGTTCGTTCCTCTGTATTTTTTGAAATATGGCGGACAATATCCTGATAATCAGGACTTTTAACGCTCAAATAAAGGCCGTTTCCATTCTGCGCTAATAATTTCAGTTTTTCATTTCCTGAATAAGATGTATCAATAACGTAAATTTTATAACCGAGCTGAGCAGCTTTTTTTGCGTTTTCTAAAGCCAAATCAAAACGCTGCCCGACATCTGAAGCCAAAAGAATAATATTTCCCTGCGAATAACCGGCAGCCTCAAACCTGCTGACAGCCATATCCATTGCCCGGTCAAGCCTATCGCCGTGGTCGGGAACAATATCGGAAACAATTTGCGGCATAAGATTTTTTAGCAATTCGCTATCATCAGAAATCGGCGTGATTATATAAGGCTCCTCTGAATAAACTTCCAATCCGAATTGTCCGTCAGGGATATTATTTGCCAAATCGGTTATGGCAAATTTAGCTCTTTCTAAGCGTGAGGGGGAAATATCCGTTAGCATCATATCTTGTGCCATACTCAAAACAAACATTGTCGGATTCTCTATAACGAAAGTCGGCAATTCTGTCTTTTTCCAACAAGGACCCGCCGCAGCAATAGAAGCGGCAATCATTCCCAGATAAATAAATCCGCTTAACGAGATGTTTTTAGCATTACTGCCTTTTACCAATAAAAAATCCAATAAATTCTTATCGCAAACACTGACCCATGAAGAAATCTGCTCCCCCGCTTTTTGTTTTATAAAAAATAACAGAACCGGCGCCAGCAAAAAACACAAGAACCAGGGGCGAAGAAAATGAAAATTTAACCAAAATTCGCTCATCTTAAAAACCTCTTCGGAACAAAAATAAGCAAAACTGCCAAAATTAAAGCTACGGCCAGCGGAATATAAAATAAATCGGTAATATCCTGTATAATATTTTTCCCGCCGGTTGCCGGCTCCAAAGAGTCAATTTGCTGATAAATTTTTGCCAATGATGACAAATCGGTAGCCCTAAAATAATTTCCGGCAGTTTTCTTTGCTAATTCCTTAAGGCTGGCCTCATCTAGACTATTACTTTGAAAGTTAAACAATGAAGCGACATAATCAGCGCCAACGCCGATGGTATAAATTTTTATATTTTCTTTTTCCGCCAGTTCAATCGCCTGAGCCATATCTAATGAACCATCATTATTTTCTCCATCTGAAAGTAAGATGATAACTTTATTTTTCTTATTTTTGTCGTCCCGTAACGTTTTAAGGGCTAAACCCAACGCATCGCCGATAGCGGTGGATTGTCCGGCCATTCCCGCATCCGTATTTAACAAAATATCGGCAACGGCGGCTTTATCAAATGTAAGCGGAGCCTGTAAATAAGCTTGCGTCCCAAAAAGGATTAAGCCGATTCTGTCTTCGGTTCTGTTTTCAATAAAAGCACTGACAACTGCTTTAACCGCCGAAAGTCTGTCAATACGTTGCGTTCGTGTGGAAAAATCCGGTTGTAACATAGATGTTGATATATCAATAACCAGCATAATATCCCGATGTTCGGCATCCAGACGATAAGGCTCGCCGATATTTTGCGGTCTTGCCGCGGCAGTTACAAGTAATCCCCAGATAAGAAATAAATAAAAAAATTTAAAAGACGCTTTTGCTTTGTGATTGGCTAAAGATAAATAATTTTTTTCTTGTTGGATGTTTTTTATATCCTTCAAAAAAGGAATACGCAAAGCATTTCCGTATTTATTGGCCACCGGAGGCAGGATAAAATATACGACAAAAGGTAAAAGCAATAACCAGAAAAGTTGTGGATAGGCAAAATGTATCATAAATTATCTCCTATCCAGCTTTTACAAAAAGTTTTCAATTCTACAGCATCGCTTTGCTGGTAAGTTGCGTTATGAATATCCATAAAAGGAGCATTAACCAAGAGTTGTGCCGCTTTTTCAGGAAGAGTGTTTCTTGTATGCTCCGACAAAAATTGCAACCATTCATTGCCGTAAAGGCTGTTCGCTTGAGGATATTTGACAATGCAGATTCTGCGTAACAACTCTGACATATTAACCGCAGCATGCACCGGGCTGTCAACGGATATTTGTGATAATTTTTTAAGGGCATAATGCTTTCTGCTCGTTTTTATTCCCCAGACAATTAACTTTATCAGTATAAAAAGAAAAATAATACCGGCCAAAATGACCCACCATCCGTATGCCAACGGAAACACTGAAACGCCGTCAGGTAGCTGAATATCTTTAATTTCCGGTAGACTCTCCATTATATTTTCTCTTAATACACTCCAATCTAACCTTAAATTTATGTAAAAAAGTTTCAAATATCAAGAGAGCTGTTTAATATAATCCTCTATCATGGGGGCAATTTTTTCGGCAACAGCGGAATAAACGGCTTTTTTAAAGTCAATAATATGAGAAACGGCAAAATCAAGACTGTCCCAACGATACGCGCGAAATTCGGGATGTGGCATATCTAAACGAATATCTGTTTCTTTGCCGGTAAAGTAAAACAAAGAAAAATAAATATCCTGCCCATCATTAAATATGCCGCGTTGCCGGAAAGCTTCTTTTATTTTAGCAGAAAATTCATACCGCCGCGGTTTTCTATCTGTATAAACAGTTTGCACCAAAGAAATGCCGGTTTCTTCATAAAGCTCTCTTCTTGCCGCCTGTTCAGGCGATTCGCCTTCTTCAATGCCTCCTTGCGGAAATTGCCAGCTGTCATTGGCCGTTTCAATTCTGTTTCCAAGAAAAACCTTTCCTTCACGATTAAAAACAATCGCTCCGGCGCAGAGCCTGAAATGCTTGTTCACGGTATTTGTCCTTATTTATTCGTCGGATTTGGAATAGAGCGCCAGCGCTTTAACCAGATCCAAAGCCCGAACAAGCTGATAATCCGCTAGGTCTTCGGCAGTTTTTCCTTTTTTCTTATTGTTATTGCCTGCAACATCGCTGTCATTTTTCAAAGCGTTATTAAGGTCTGCCTCGCTGATATTTAGCGCGTAGGATTCAAGCTCTTCAATTTTTGCCGGTTTAACCTCAACATCCGGTTCAATACCTTTAGCCTGAATTGACCTGCCGGAAGGTGTGTAATATCTGGCCGTAGTCAATCTCATCGCGCCATAGTCCCGCAGAGGAATAACTGTCTGCACAGAACCTTTACCGAAAGATTTTTCGCCTAATATAATCGCCCTGTGGTGGTCTTGCAACGCGCCGGCTAAAATTTCCGATGCGGAAGCCGAACCTTCATTGATAATAACTACAATCGGCAATCCTTTGGCTATATCGCCCTCCGTTGCCATAAACTTAATCGTATCGCTTTCGTTGCGGGAACGGGTTGAAACAATTTCTCCTTTTTCAAGGAAAAGGTCGGAAACATCAACCGCCTGGTCGAGCAAACCGCCCGGATTATTTCGGACATCAATAACAATACCCAGCAAATCATTTTTCAATTTCTTTTTTGCCTTGGTTATAGCCTCCGTAACAGATTTGTCTACCTCTTCCGTAAAGGACGAAATCCGGATATAAACAATGGAGTCTTCTTTAATTTCATTTTTTACGGACTGAATTTTTATCTCCTCGCGTTTAATCGTAAGCTCAATCGGTTTGGAGTTAACCCGACGGATAGATAACTTAACCTTTTCGCCGACTTTTCCCCTCATCTTGCTTACGGCGTCGTTTAAGCTCATTCCGACAACCGTTTCATCATTAATGTTGGTAATATAATCACCGGCTTTTATGCCTGCCCGTGCCGCCGGTGTATCATCAATCGGCGAAACAACTTTCACAAGCCCGTTATCCATCGTTACTTCAATACCGAGCCCGCCGAATTTCCCTTTAGTTTGCTCGTTCATATAATTAAAACTTTCCGCATCAAGATAGCTGGAATGCGGGTCAAGAGATGTCAGCATACCGTTGATTGCCGATTCGATAAGTTGTTTGTCAGAAACTTCTTCAACATAATTGAGTTTAGCTCTTTCCATAACTTCGCCAAAGAGATTAAGCAGTTCGTATGTGTCTGCCTCATCGTTTTTTGGAGTCGCGGCGTTAATGTTTGCCGTGCCGATAAACAAGCCCGCAAACAAAGAAATAAACAACAACTTATTTTTTCTCATCGTCTTTTCCTATAAATAAATTTAACTGGCAATCCACGGTGCCGGATTTATTGGATGTCTGTCTTTGCGTATTTCTACATACAGCTTAGCATTATTGTTATCCGGCATTAAACCGACCGGCTCGCCGGCAAGAACCATTTGTCCCGCTTCGCAGTCAATAGTCCCCAAACCGGCCAACAATGACAAGTATCCATCTCCGTGTTCTACAATAATAATATTACCATATCCTTTAAATGGCCCGGAAAAAATAACTGTTCCGTCATAAAGTGATATTACTTGTGCTTCCGGACGTGTTTTATAAACAAGCCCTTTGGATGTAACGCCTTTGGACAGGTTTTGCCCGTAACCGGTAACAAGTGTCCCGCTGACCGGGCGCGACAATGTCCCTTTTGCTTTGGCAAAACGCCCGCCTTTGACGCTTTTTTTAATGGCGCTGTGTTCTTTTGAACTAATTGATTGCGGTTTATTTTGCTTTTTCATTTCTTGCTGTCGTTTTTGTGCAGCAAGCCTCTCCGCTTCTTCTTTTTTCTTTCGCTCCAATTCTTTTTGTTTTTCCAGCTTATCTAATAAATCGCGTAAATCTTTAGCCTTAGAGGAAAGATTCTCCGCCAGTTTTTGCGTTTCGGCGCCTTTTGATTCAATAACTTTTCGTAAACCTGTTTTTTTCTTCATCAGCGCTCGCATCTCAGCTTGCTGTTTTTTTAGTTTATTTTGGCTTGTTTGCGTCTGCTCAACAGTTTTTTCAATTTCTTGTTTTTGTCTGTAAACGGCATTTAAGTCATTTTTCAATTTAGAAGAAGTTTGGTTTAAAGAAGGGATTGTTTCTCTAAGCAGAATAGCGCTGCGAATAACATCAACCGGAGAAAGTGGTTGCAAAATAACCGCTTCCGACGGATTTAAAGACATATTTTGCAAAGATGCCAACGTTTGCACCAAAGAATTATTTTCATCGGCAAATTTAGCCTCTTTTTCCTTTAAATCAGCCCGCAATACGGCAAGTTTATTTTCCAAATCCGATAGATTCGCCTCGTTACGCTGTATTTTTTGTGCTAAACTGATAACAGTCTTGTCTATTTTAGACAGCTCCAAATTAAGTTGAAGTGCTTGCGCTTGCAATCTTCTGGATTCTATGCTCTTTTTCTTAGCTTCTGCCTCGATTCTTTTAACGTCGTTTTCGGATACATCTTTGGCATAGACCGAATAACTAAAATAGCTATTCAGGTAACATAAGCAAAAAACTATGCCAAAGATAAATACCCGTTTCATTACAACCTTATTTCTTTATAAGCGAATGTCCCGTCATTTCAACAGGTTTCTCAATATGCATCAAATCCAAAAGCGTTGGCGATATATCGGCCAGACGTCCGTCTTCCAATCCTTTAACCGGCGGCTCCGCATTATAAAGCACGGCTTGGACTTTACCGACGGTATGGGCTGTATAGGGTTCGCCTGTTTTTTCATCAACCATTTTTTCAACGTTGCCATGGTCTGCCGTAACCAAAAGAACGCCGTCAACATCTTTAATGGCTTTCATTACTTTGCCCAGACAATCATCAACCGCCGCAACCGCTTTTAACGCCGCATCCATAATACCGGTATGACCGACCATATCGCCATTGGCAAAGTTGCAAATAATGACATCATATTTTTTCTTCTCAATAACATCGGTTAAGGCGTTTGTAACTTCATAGACGCTCATCTCGGGTTTTAAGTCGTATGTGGCAACTTTCGGACTGTTAATCAAAATCCGGTCTTCGCCCTTAAATTCCTTTTCTTCGCCGCCGTTAAAGAAAAACGTAACATGCGCATATTTTTCCGTTTCGGCAATTCTGAGTTGGGTTAATCCGTGGTTGGCAACAACTTCGCCAAAAATATTTTTAAGCGATTCGGGGGCAAAAATAGTTTTCATAAAACGGTTATGGTCAACCGAATATTCTACCATTCCGACAAGCTCTGCAAAATTAACGATTTTTTTTCTTTCAAATCCGTTAAATTCCTTATCGCCCAGAGCATAAAGAATCTCTCTGGCTCTGTCAGCTCTGAAGTTTATCATCAAAACCGCATCACCGTCTTTTGCTCCGGAATAATCGCCGATAACCGCCGGAATAACAAATTCATCGGTAACGCCCTCATCGTAAGACGTTGTGATAGCCTCATCGGTCGTCGCAAATCTCTTACCGTCAGCCAAAACGATATTGTTGTAGGCTTTTTCTACCCTATCCCAACGCTTATCTCTGTCCATCGCATAAAACCGCCCGGAAATCGTAGCCACTTTAACTTCCGGCATATCTTTAATATTGTTTTCAAAATCAGCCAAAAAACCTTTTGCCGACTGTGGCGGAGTATCTCTGCCGTCTAAAAAGGCGTGAACATTAGTAGGAATGCCGTTTTTTTGCATAATGGCGCAAACCGCTTCAATATGACGCTGGTGGGAATGTACGCCGCCGGGGGACATCAGCCCCATCAGATGGCAGGCGCCTTTTGTTTCTTTAAGTTTTGCTATAAGCTCGCACAAAACCGGATTCTTTTCAAGCGAACCGTCTTTGATAGCCAGGTCAATTTTCGGCAAATCTTGCATAACAACACGCCCGGCTCCCAAATTTGTGTGTCCGACTTCTGAATTTCCCATCTGTCCCTCAGGAAGACCGACGTCATAGCCGGATGTTTCCACAAAGCAATGCGGGCAGGTCTTTAACAAACCGTGCCAATTAGGCGTATGCCCCTGCTCAATGGCGTTATCCGCCGTAATTGTATTTCTGTATCCCCAGCCGTCCAAAATCAGTAACATAACAGGTTTTTGCATAACATTTATCTCCATTAAATTCATTTTTTAGTCTGCCAAATATATAAAACACTTTAAAACAGAAAGCATTATATTTATCCAGATTTTTTTAGGTTATAAACAATATAAGGCTTGTTAAGACAAAAAGATAGGTCTATATTGTTTTCCGGATAAGTTTTATTTTAGGGCGGGCGGATGAAAAAAATCATCTTTATCTTAAGTGCAAGTTTTGTTGCGGCGCCGGCGGTTGCGGGAACATTGGAAACAGACTATGCTTTTGAACTAAATAATTATTACGGTTATACAGACTATGCAAAGCCGTATAATAAGCTGCATAAGCAAAATAATCTGAATGCGTCGGTTAATGCTTACGGGCGTCTGACGTATGAATTTAATACCGATTATGCCGCTTCGCTCATCGGTTATTTTATGATAGATTCGGCAAAAAAAATAGAAAATTACAATCAGGGAAAATGGGGGGAAGAGATTTATTCCGTTATAGAAACGCCGGCTGGCGAATTTTCGTTTGGCCAGGATTATAATGTCGCCTATAAATTTGCGGTCGGTGCGCCGAATGTTGGGAAATATCGCGTCAATAACTCAGATATTGTCAATTTTATCACCAATCCGAATTGGTATAAAAAAGGCAGTAAAATGTCTTATAAAACCCTAAATTCCACCTATATCAACACCGACGGCGCCTCTCCGAAAATAAGTTACGTCACGCCGTCATGGAAAGGGATTAAATTGGGCGCAACGTACGTTCCGGAAACATACAGTCAAACCGGTTTAGTCGCTAAGGATTCGCCGTATAAGGATAAAAGCGCTTATATCTTGGGTGTGTATGGCTCTTGGTATTTATCAGGTTATGAGTTAGAAACATCATTAGGTTTTGCAGATTATGATGAAAATGATAAGGAATATTCTGCCGGCATTAGCCTCTACCGCAAAGGTTGGACAATCGGCGCATCTTACCGCAAAACCGAAGCAGACGAAAATCGTTATGCCTTAAATAAAGAAAACTTATATGACGCATACCGCGAAGGGCAGGCCTACAATATCGGTATAAGTTACGCTATCGGTCCCTTTACAACCGGCATATCCTACTTTGATTCCAAAGCGGAACACACTAAAAATCGGGATAAAATCATCAGCTTTTCCAATAGTTGGCAATATAATAAATATGCAACATTTTCTTTAACCGTAGCGCACCTGAAATCAATCGGGCAGGATTCTCAAACAGAAAATAACAGCAAAGGCTACGCCTTTGTTGTGGGATTGGAGTTGGCAATATGAGTAAATTATGCATAATATCTGCGGATTCGCTTTTTGTTAAAGATTTATCGGAACAGATAGCCCGTGCTGCGCCTGAAACAGCGTTTGTTGACGCCATTGCCGCAGATTTTCTCTTGGTAGATGAAGAGGCTGCGGCGACATCTTCGGCTTTATCTTTGAACAAACCGGTAATTTTATTTTCTTCGGAAGAAAAAACGCCTGATTACGCTGACGTAGTTATAAAAAAGCCGTTTTCCTTGCTCAAGTTTTTGCAGGCTTTGGAAAATGAAACTCTGCTACCCAAAGTGCGCCGCAAAGAATGTTTTAATTTCAAAGAATATGCTTTTTATCCGGTAAAGAAAGAGATTTTCTCATCTCTTTCTGGTCGGACAACCAAATTAACCGAAAAAGAAGTGGATATACTAAAGTATTTATATAACAATATTCCCGCCACCATAAGCAAAGAAGAATTGCTGGAAAATGTCTGGGGGTATAGCGCGGAAGCAACGACCCATACGGTTGAAACGCATATATATCGTTTGCGCCAAAAAGTAGAAGAAGATGGCGGAAACCAACTCATACTAACCGAAAACAACGGTTACCGCTTGAATGTATAATAAAAACGTATTGTTTTGCTGTAAATACCTATTTAGCGGCTAACCCGAGAGGCGTAAAGGTAAAACGTATTTCTTTCCAATCATTATAAGACGCACCGTTTTGCCGTGCCAAAACCCCGAAAACATCGGAACCGGTCTGTGCCCGACGAATAGCGCGCTCGGCACTGTCAGCCAAAGCTTGAAAATACTTATCGGATAAATAACGCCGTTGGTCTTCAATTTCCAAAGATAGAAGTTTTCCTTCTTTTGATAGGCTCACATTTATAATGACTTCAATATTGCGGTCATCTTTTCCACCAACAACAGCCATCCAAGCCTCTTGAATCTTCGTTTTAACAAAGTCAATACCGGATATGGATAATTCGCTGAAATAAGAACCTTGGCTGGAACCACCCACTATACCGAGGTTTTCAACCGGCTCATCAGCGGGGATTTGTGCCGGTGTATCCTCTTCGCCGATTTGTTGCTGCATATTGTCAACGGAATCCATTAAGCTCTGCAATGGATTCGCCGTGCGCACGGTATTTTTACCCTTGCCGGTTGCTGCCGGTTTTGTCGCGGGTTTAGTCTGTGCCGGTTTGGCTGTGGGTTTGATTTTGGGCTTTTTCGCCGGTATCGGAGCCGGTTTTTTCTTTTCTTTCAAGGGCTCTTTGGATTCTTTTTTCGGTTCCTCTTTTGCTTCTTCCGGTTTAGGGGCTTCTTCTATTAAAGAAGGCGTTTTTATTTCCTGAATATCCGGTTTAGGTTCCGGCTTTGGTTCAGGCTTAGGCTCTGTTTTTGTCTTTTGAATAGGCGATGGCGGCGGTAACTCTTGTTTCTTAGCTGAAGCCTTTTCTGCCGGGCGTTCTTTCCGGGTTGCCGGCTTTTTCTCCTTGCCGATAATTGCCTTTTCGGGAATATTCGTTTTATCGGAAATTTTGATATTGTTCAAATCAACCATAATCGGCGGTTGTTCGTCAAAGATACGTTTATGTCCTAAAAACGGCACATCAAACACGCACAGCAAAACGACTGCAACATGTAAAGCGACCGATTTGTAAACGTAACTTTTCTGCATTCGCCTGCAAGCTTTCTATCTTTTGTTTTTTCTCGCCTCTGTTTTAAGTCCGACTTTGCTGAATCCCGCGTCTTTAAGCAGAGCCATCAATCCGATAACACTACCATAGGAAGACGATTCGTCGCCGGAAATAGTAATGGTTATATCTTTATTTTCGCCTTGGATGGCCTTTATTTTATCAATAATCGTTTCCGGTGCAATCCTGCTTTGCCCGATGTAATAACCGCCATCTTTATCAACGCTGATATTTATGGATGTTTCCTTGCCGTTGAGCGTTCCGCCGCCGACTTTTGGTAAATCAAGCTGAATACCTGACGTCATCAGTGGCGCCGCCACCATAAACACCACTAACAGCACCATCATCACGTCCATCAGATTAGTCATATTGATATCGGCATTACGTCTGCTGCCGCGTCTTTGAATTCTTCCGTTAATAATCGCCATCTTTTTATTCTCCGGCCATATCGGCTCTGACGGTTGTATCATCAATTTCCCGCGACAAAATGCTGGAAAATTCTGCCATAAAATTTTCAAGCTTTTTGGCATAGCGGTCAATATCGGTTGTAATCATATTGTAGGCAATATACGCCGGAATAGCGGCAATCAAGCCAAAAGCGGTGGTAAACAAAGCTTCTGCAATACCGGGAGCAATAGAAGTCAGAGAGTTGCTTTGCGTTACGGCAATCGCGTTAAAACAGGAAATAATACCCCATACTGTTCCGAACAAACCAACCAGGGGTGCAACCGAACCGGTAGACGCTAAAAAGCCCAAATGGTTATCCAGTTCATCTAAATCTTTATCCATGGAAACCATCATCGCTTTTTCGATTCTCTGTTGGAGTGAAACGCCGCGCAATCCCCGGTCAGTCTTTGATTTCATAATGTTCGTGCGGCGCCACTCTTTCATTGCCGTAACAAACATTGCCGACATTGGGTCTTGCGGATTCCCGATGGAGTCGTAAAGCTTATCCAGAGAACCGCCGGACCAAAAACGTTCTTCAAATAGTTTTGACAGGTGCTTAACCTGCCGTAGCGTATTAAATTTTTCAAAAATAATTGCCCATGACCAAACTGACGCGGCAATCAGGCCAATCATAACCGCTTTGGTAACTAAATCCGAAGACCAAACTAAATCCCACATAGAAAGCTGGTTGACAGTTTCGGTAACAACCCCTGTATCCATAATGTTCCCCATTGATGATAGTTAATTCTTTCAAAACCAGCTTTAACATATAATTGTAAAAAATCAACTAATCAAACAAAAAAGAGTCGTTTTTAAGGGGAACCGCCTCAAAAACAACTCTTTACTTTATAAGAATGACGCTAACCAACCGATAAACCAGCAACCGCCGATAATAACCAAAGCCGCTATTATCAAGAAGGCAACCAGCCCTATAATCGTCAGCATCCAATTTCCGAACAGCTTATGCAGTCCCGTCAGCCAATAAACGAGGAATAAGCTGAAAAACAATACTCTGCGGACTGACCACCCCCAGCCGTGTATTGTGTCAACAATCACGGGGAAGAAGTAGTCTTCCGAAAAATTGATTTTGGCGTCCAGATATACCAGCAGCCAAACGCTCAAAAGGGCGCAAATCCCTGCCCAAATGAACGAGAAAATTTTTTCTTTCATATATATAAATAATTTTTGTTTCTAGACAAAATAATACCGCATTTTCAGCGGTATTGCAAGAACTTTTTTAAAGGAAAAAGATTATTCTTCTTTCGGCATCTCTATATCGTCAGACCACTTTAGCCGTTTGACACACTCATTGTCCATTGTCCGGCGAATCCGGCACAAATTAACCTCAATGTCGGGCACGCCTGTCAGATTGTAACAAATATCGCCACCGGTTGTGATAGACTGCTCTTTAGCGCCATTTGCTGCTATATCTTTGAAAATAAAAGCAAAAGCTCTATGTGGGTAAATGAGTCTTACACCCATCGTATTGATTTCACGGTCAAGCGAAGATTTTAACGTTACCGCAAAAGAACATCTCGTTCGCCCGAATGGGTCTTGGAAAACTTTAAAACTCCCTTTGCTGATACCTATCAACATCTCACCGGAAAGAGGTAAAATCTTGTTATTGTTAAGAGCGGGGTCAACAGACAGCGCACCGGCTTCCTCAGCTGCTTTTGCGACTCTGTTTACCGCATTTTCAAAAGCGCCAACCCTGTCAGGGTGTCGTTCTTCTTCGGAATGTTCTTGAAACATCTCATCAAAAAGAGCTTCGGAATTATCTGTATCATCTAAAGATAAACCATCTGCCGATTCTTCCTGAACAGGTGCGTAAGCCGGCAACTCATCATCTAAAATTTGCGCTTGCACAGAACCGCAAAACCACACGGCTCCAAACAAACTTACAAATACGACTCCGATACGCATACAATTCACTCCGATTTAGTAAATGTTGGTCAGAGTCTTATCCGAAGTCCCGAGATTCTCGACAATTTTGTTGATAATAACGTCAATGTCCGACAATTCACGGCTCTCAGCCGATTCGCTTTGTGCAGCTTCCTCCGTGGCAGAAATATTCTTAAACTCGCCAAAATATTCGGGATTCTCCGTGCTGACAAACTGAAACAGGCTGGAGCAATTATTTTCTTCGGCATTAACGCCAAAACTGCCGATAGTATCCATATTGCGTGCAATGTCGCACGGCGAAACGGTAAATTGCGCATCACTCAACATAAGATAGCATTTTTCGTTATCCATATAAGAACGCAACGAAATCTGCTTGTCCGCGCCAAACGCATTAACGGTTACAGATGTTTGAACGGGTTTTGTAGCCTCTTCTTTGCTGAATAAAGCATATTGCTTTTCTGCCTCTTCCACGCCGAGAATGGATTCGACATACCTGTCAAACTTAAACCGCTCATCAACTTTATCCGGCCAATTCAAATTGATGGTAAATGTTCTGAAGTTAATAGAGGTTCTGTTGTAGAGAGTAATCATATAGTTACACCCCTTGACGACACCGTCCTCTAAAACCGGCTCAATATCATGGATTTTGAAAATAACGGCATCAGGTCGCGTTGTCGGCTCCTTTGCATCTTTTTTTTGTTGCTTTGTCTGTGCTTGCGGCTGCTCAGGCGTTGCTGCGACAGAGTTAACCGCAGACAGCAAAACAGCTCCGCTTAACAAAACCGACAGAAATTTTGTAACTTTTTTCATCTCAAAACCTCACAATCTCATATATGTAATTGTATCATAATCAAAAGAGTGTTTAATTTTTATTAACTCGGCAAAAAAACACCAAACTTTTGCCGTGGTGTAAAATCTTTTCGGAAGAATATCAAATTTAATTTCCATCGTTGGTATTTTCCCTCATTTTTGCTTTTAAACGCAACAAATCAGCCCACGAATTAGCTTTTTGCGCCGGCGAGCGTAACAAATAAGACGGATGGTAAGTCGCTAGAACTTGCGCGCTTTTTTCCGCCGAAACCGGATATGTCATCCATTTGCCGCGTGTTCGGGAAATGGAATCAGGTGTGTTCATCACCGAATTAAGGGCAATTCCGCCCAATAAAAGAATAAAATCCGGTGCAATTAACTCAATTTGCCGGATTAAAAAAGGCAGACAAACCGCTTTTTCATCATCGGTCGGCGTTCTGTTCCCGGGCGGACGCCATGGTAAAACATTTGTAATATAACAATCTTCGCGTTTTATTTGCATGGCCGCAAACATCTTATCCAAAAGCTTGCCACACCGCCCGACAAAAGGCTTGCCTTGCCGGTCTTCATCAGCTCCGGGCGCTTCGCCGATAAGCATAAGGCGTGCGTGGGGATTGCCGTCGCCAAAAACAGTTGACGCAGCTGTGTTCTTAAGGCCGCATCCTTCAAACTGGAGCATAATTTCTTTTAATTCCTGCAAAGATGTTGCTTTGCCGCATATATCTTTGGCATTTTTCACGGCAGCCGTATTGCCAGCGGCAGAAATATTTGCCGCCATGGGCATAGCCTTAACCGTATTGGCCGAAGATTGAAAAAGTTTTTGCGGTCCGGTCTGAATGGAATTTGTAATTATAGGTTCGGCAGAAACGGATATACCGGGCGTATCGCCGCAAGTCTCTTGTACTCCGGCCATTATATACCAGTCAAGTAATCCTTCTATGTCTGCCATTGTTTCCATCATAATAAAGCTTATACTATAAAGTACTTTTTATTGCAACAGCTAGCAATTATTTACACAAATATAATAAATTTGGTTTAAACTTAAACAAAATCTGATAAAATACAGCAAGAAAACAGGATTCTACAGTGATGTTAAAAGCAAGCTATATCATAACCTTACTAAGCGGAATAGGCATTTTTAATTCCTGCACCGGCAATTTTATCAATCTGCCGGAATATCGCCGGCAAACGGTTTTTCTGCAAAAAATGGATACCCCGTATGGCAATTATCTGGCTGGACGCGTTGCCCATCTGCGTCAGGATTATGACAAAGCTTCAAAATATTACATAAAAAGCATTGAACAGGGAATGGATAATGCCGATTTGCTTGGCAAAACCTATATTATCTTGGCTTCACAGGGCAAAATAGAGGCAGCGCGGAAATATGCCAATATCGCCCGTCAAAAAGGAGATGAAAATAACTTTATTGACGTTATCAATGCCGTATATGCTTTTAAACACGGCAACTATAAATATGCTCGCGCGGAAGTGAATGGTATTCAGGAAAAAACTTATAAACAGCTCATAGCCCCACTATTTAATGCGTGGAGTTTTGTCGGGGAAGATAATTACGCCGGAGCGTTGAATGAGCTGAAAAAACTGGAAAAATCTGAAGATATGCAAACGGTTTACTGCTTGCACAAAGGTATGATTGCCGATTATTTTAATGATACGAAAGAAGCCAAGAAAAATTACGGTATCATCATTAACGATAAAGCAAATGATATGTCTTTTCGGGCATTGCAGATTATTACCAATTTTATGGTGCGTACCGGAGATAAAAAACAGGCGCTGGACTTGATAGCCAAATATTACGGCACCAGTAATATAAAAGAAATGCTGAATAGCTTGCGGGAAAAAATAGAAAAAGGCGATAAAAGTACCGAAAAGTTGATTACAACCGCAAATAAAGGCGTAAGCGAGGTCTTTTTGGAAATTGGTCTTTTGTTCAAATCTGTTCCGATGGGTTATGACTACGCACAAATCTATATGGCAATGTCGCAATATTTCAACCCGGACAACGATGTGGCTAAAATTGCCTTGGCTGATATATTTGAAGAGCGTTATATGTTGGCGGATGCAAACAAATACTATGATACAATCGGTAAGGATTCGGAATTGTATTATCCGGCTCAAATGAAAAAAGCCAATAATCTTTCTTCGGAAAAGAAATATGACGAAGCTACCAAAATTTTGAAAAAATTGTTGCGCGACAATCCGGATGATTTTCAAATATTGTTTAATCTGGGCGATATTTTGCGGATAAGCAACAATCAGCCGGCAGCTATTAAATATTATACCGAAGCCGCTAATTCAATATACTATGAAAGTAATAAATATTGGCCGATGTTTTATGCGCTTGCAGTGTCGTATGATAAAAATAAAGAATGGCTAAAAGCGGAGGAAAATCTGAAAAAAGCGCTGAAATTAAGTAACCGTCATCCACAAGTGCTTAATTATCTTGGATATAGCTGGCTTAAATATAATATCAATACGGATATGGCCGCATCAATGATTTTGGAAGCGTATGAAAAAGCGCCGGAAGACGGCGTGATAATTGACAGCCTCGGTTGGGTCTATTTTAAAACCGGCGATTATGATAACGCTATTATGTATTTGGAGAGGGCATCGGAATTAAATCCGCAAAATGCCGTCATCAGCGACCATCTGGGCGACGCTTATTGGTGCGGCGGGCGGAAAAATGAGGCGGTTTTTCAATGGAAACAGGCGTTATCGCAAAAAGAAGACAATGAGGAAATCAATAAAAAGCAAATAAAAAATAAAATAGAAAATGGTTTGGACAACTTTAAGACCCTGACTATAAAGGACGAAAGCATAAAGAAAAGTCTGCATAGCTTAAATGAGATAACCGAATAAAAAAGGGAGTAAATCTCCCTTTTGAAACGTTAGTTCAGGTATTGAATAATAAGTTTTTTTAATTTATCGGTTATTTGCTTGACTAAAACCTCATCTTTACCCTCGATTCGAAGCTTGATAACCGGCTCTGTGCCGGATTTTCTGGCGATGACCGTGCTGTTTTCACCCAAAGAACGTTTCGCCTCGGTCAGGGCTTGCTTAACATCATCATGTTCAACACTCTCCAACATAGATAACCTGCTGGAAAAACGTATATTCTCAATCCGGCAAGGGTAGGGGGTAAAAATAGGGAAAATCTCGCTTAAAGGTTTGCCGTATTCAAGATAAGCCAACGAAAGAATAATTGCTGTCGCCAGAGCATCGCCGCTCTTGGCATAATCGGATAAAACAATATGTCCGACAGGCTCGCCGCCAAGAATTGAAGATGTTTCTTTCATAACATCAATAACATACCTTTCGCCGACTTTGCTTTGAAAATAATTAAATCCATTATTTCGTAAATACTCGCCTAGGCCTAAATTAGCCCATTCTGTCCCGACAACATTGTTATTTTTAAGAAGATTATGCTTTTTCAAATATTGCGCCAAGAAACAAAGCAACTGGTCGCCGTCAATAATTTTTCCTTTGTCATCAATCAAAATAATCCTGTCGCCGTCGCCATCAACCGCAATACCAAAATGGGCATGCGCGCCAACAACTGTTTGCGATAATTGTTCAGTATGTTGTGAACCGCAGTTTTTGTTGATATTATATCCGTCGGGTTGATTGTTGATGGCAATAATACCGGCACCCAAATCCTTAAATGTTTGCGGCAGAATGTAGGAATACGCTCCATTTGCACAGTCAATAACAACGCGTAACCCTTGCAGTGCTTTATAATTAGGCGCTATTTTACGCATACGGTCAATATAGTTTTCAATAACTTCGCTATTGTGAATAATCTTGCCGAACGAAATTGCTGCATTATTATCTTCTTCTGAAGTTAAAAGATTTTCAATTTCTGCATAAAATTCATCGGGAAATTTATAGCCGTCGCGGTTAATAAGTTTTATCCCATTATCTTGATAAGGATTGTGTGAGGCTGTAATCATTACCGCCATATCTGCGTTTAGCTCGCCAACCATTAAGGTAACGAGCGGAGTCGGAACAACCCCGAGCGTAATAACGTTAATTCCGGAGCAGGAAAAACCGGCGCACAATGCTGCTTCTATCATATCGCCGGAAATTCGGGTATCTTTGCCGATAACAACGGTCTTTGTATTTAAACAAGCCTTTTGACTCAAAACCTTTGCCAGACGCAGGGCAAAAGACACATTCATCGGATAAACGCCGGCAACACCGCGAACGCCGTCAGTTCCGAATAAGTTATTAGCCATCATGAGATACTCCTGAAAATAACGTTTTCGCCGCTACAATAAAGCTATCAAATAAATATTGCAAGAGCTTATTGGTAACAAAAAAGCCGCGGCAAGTCCGTCGCGGCTTTAATTGCTTATAGAAGACTATAAAACATACCTGACACCAACATACACTTCTTGGTCGGTAACATTGGTTTTGCCGTTAAATTCATCTAAGTCGCCCATATCAAAATAGCGATAGCCGACATCAATATTTAGGCGATTAGTAACTTTCGCGGAGATACCGGCACCTAAAGACCAGGTAAAGTTTGTCGCATCAACCTTCTGATTAGTGTCCATCAAAGGATTAACGATTCTCACTTTGCTGTCCGACCATCCGATACCTGCATTTACAAAAGGTGTAAACCACGAATATGGGAAAAAGTCATAGTAAACAACAAACATATAAGATTGCGATTCGAATTTGGCGCTTGAAAAGCTGGATAAATTGCCGCTGTTTTTATCGCGCCAGATATATTCAAGCTCAGCCCGAAAATGTTCATGTCTGTATCCGAGAGCGCCGCTTGCGATAAAACGTTTCTTATCCACAACATAGTTGGATATGTCGGCGCTTACGCCGCCACGGTCGTCTTCAATTTCATATTCTGCATAGCCTGCACGGCCAGCAAGATAAAAGCCATCACATTCAGCCTTGGCTGAAGAAATGTTAAAAATAGAGGCAAAAGCAAAAATTATTGTTATTGCCGAGAGCTTATTTTTGTTCATTAAAAAACTCCAAGTCGCTATTAGTTCTAGAAAATTACATCGACAAAATAACACAAAATTTAAACAAAACAAGCAAAAAATTAAAAAATGGTAAATTTTTTTTTAAAATGACGTTTAAGCCTTAAAAATATTGATTTTTTTTTCTTATGTGCTAAACCAAATTCACGGTGGTCGGGCAGCTGCGCCGGTATTTTATCGGTGAGGAAAGTCCGAGCGTCATGGAAACAAGGCACCGGATAACGTCCGGCTAGAGAAATCTAAGGGATAGTGCCACAGAAAATTACCGCCAAAACACGTTTTGGTAAGGTTGAAAAGGCGAGGTAAGAGCTCACCGCAAGGGTAGTAATATCCTTTGGCTCGGTAAACCCTGTCTGACGCAAGACCAAGTTAGGAGGGCAGTTTAGGCTGTTACATGGGGCGTTTCCACCCTGCTCCAGAGGTAGGTCGCTCGAATCGAATGGCAACATTCGATCCAGATGAATAGCTGCCACTTCAAATCTTTGCAGCAATGTAAAGCAAATGAGAAGGACAGAACTCGGCTTATAGACCACCTTATTTTTTATTTTAGGAGGATTTATGCAATACCAATATACATTAAAACAACCTGTTGAAATTAAAGGAATAGGGTTACATTCCGGTTGTGCTGCAAATATGGTAATAAAACCGGCGCCGGAGAATTACGGAATCCGATTCGTTCGTCGTGATATTGCCGGTGAAATGCCGATTCGCGCCTTGTATTCAAACGTTGTTGATACGCGTAATTGTACTTGTCTGGGAACCTCGCCGCAAAATATCGTCAGCACCATAGAGCATATAATGTCCGTTTTTTATATTCTGGGCATAGATAATGCGTTAGTTGAGATAAATAATCCCGAAATTCCGATTCTCGACGGGAGCGGACAGGAGTTTTTACGGATTCTCAAAAATGAGGAATTAGAAAAACAAAACGCGCCGCGCAAATTTTTAAAGGTAAAAAAAGAAATCCGCTATGAAGACGGCAAAGGGGCAAGTATATCGTTGTTTCCTGCCGATTCGCTCCATATTTGCTTTGATATAGAGTTTCCTTCTAAAATTGTCGGGCATCAAACGTTTGATAAAGAAATTTCTTTAGACGTGTATTCATCAGAGATAGCGCCATGTCGGACATTTTGTGAAAAATATCAGGTTGATTACCTGCGCTCTGTCGGTTTGATAAAAGGCGGTTCTTTGGATAATGCTGTCGTGCTTGACGGTGATACAATCCTAAATCCCGGCGGCTTTCGCGTGCAAAATGAGTGTGTAAACCACAAAGTAATGGATACCATAGGTGATTTATATACATCGGGCTATTATATATTGGCAAAAGTTGTTGCCAACAAGAGCGGACACTTTCATAATAATGAAGTCTTAAAACGGTTGTTTAGCTCAAATGAAAATTATGAGTTGCTGTAAGGGGAGTAAAAGATGAGAAAAATATTCTTTGTTTTGCCGGTAATGTTCTTGATGTTTCTTAGTGCTTGCGCTTCAACCGAAACGCCGGAAATCAGCGATGAAGATAAAACGGCGGAAATGCTGTATAATGAAGCGTATGACTATCTGGAAAAAACGTCTTATCAAAAAGCCGCGGAAACGTTTGATAAAGTGGAAATGGAACACCCTTATTCCAAATGGGCAACCAAATCAAAACTTATGAGCGCCTACTCCTATTATAAAGATGAAAAATATGATGACGCGATTATCGCGTTGGATAGGTTTATCCGCTTGCACCCCGGCAACAAAGATATAGCGTATGCTTTCTATCTCAAAGGCGTCTGTTATTATGACCAAATCGCGCCGTCACAAAAAGAACAGTCCGCAACCAAAGACGCGTATGACACATTTTCACAGGTAATCGCAATGTTTCCGGACAGCGAATATGCGGCCGACGCAAAAGCGAAAATGGCGTTAATAGAAGACCATCTCGCCGGACATGAAATGGCGGTAGGTCGCTATTACTTGGAAAATAAAGAATACGTTTCCGCCCTAAATCGATTCTCTACGGTAACCGATGTTTACCAGACGACCAATCAGATTGAAGAAGCATTATATCGTGAAGTGGAGATTTACACAATTTTGGGACTGGATAATGAAGCCGATAAAAAAGAAGAAATACTTCGCCGCAATTATCCGGACAGCAAATGGGCACAAATGGCAGAAAAACTGATAAATAAGGGCTAAATACAGTAAATGCTTAAAACATTGTCTATAAGAAATGTCGTCTTAATTGACAGTTTGGATATAGATTTTTCAAAAGGATTATCGGTGCTAAGCGGGGAAACCGGCGCCGGAAAATCTATTTTGCTCGATTCTTTGGGGCTTTTGCTTGGCAATCGTTCGGAAGCCTCTCTTGTAAGAACCGGAACCGATAAATTGTCGGTAACCGGTGTTTTTTCCGTATCCGGGAATAATAAAATTTACGAACTGGCAAAAACTTATGATTTGGATATTGATACGAACGAAGATATAATTATTAAGCGTAGCATAACAGCGGATGGCCGCGGCAAAATAATGTTTAACGACCAGTTGATAACCTTAAAATTATTGCGGGAATTAAGCCGTAACCTGATAGAAATTCACGGTCAGCACGATAACCAGGGACTCCTCAATCCTGCGACGCATTGCCATATTTTAGATGAATATGGGCAAGACGAAAAAGAACTGCAAGCAGTTCAAAAGGCTTTCAGCGCCTATAAAGAAGCCTCTCAAGCGCTTAAAAACAAACAGGAAGCTTTAACAAAAGCCAGAGAGGATGAAGAAAATCTGAGACATTGGGTAGATGAGCTTAATAAATTAGCGCCGCAAAAAGGCGAAGAAACAACCTTGCGCACGCGTCGCAGCGAGTTGATGAATGCCGAAAAAATAATTGAAAAACTAAACGCAGCCTATTCATATTTAAATGGCAGCAATTCGGTTTTAGAACAGATAACCAAAGCGCAAAACGCTATTGCCCGTGCTAACGAAATTGTAAATAATAAATACGCGGATATTGAACAAAATCTGGAAACGGCCTTATATAGCCTGAACGACGCGGTGGAGAGCATAGAAGCCGATTCGGCAGACATCTCGCTCAATCAAAATGAATTGGATGATATTGAAACAAGATTGTTTGCGCTCCGTGATGTCGCCAAAAAACACCAGACGGAAATAGATTTATTGCCTGAAAAACAGGAAGAACTGACGGAGATGCTGCAAAACCTGCAAAAAGGGGAAGACAGCCTGCAAGAGCTGAAAAAGAAGGTTGAGAGTTTGCGCAACAATTATACCCAGATGGCGGAAAAATTAAGCAAAGAAAGGCATAAAGCCGCAGCAAAACTTGATAAAAGCATTATGAAAGAACTTCCGCCGCTGAAAATGGAAAAAGCCGTATTCAAAACTTCAATAATCCAAAAAGATGAAAATCAATGGTCGGAAAATGGGTGGGATAGTGTCAGTTTTGAGGTTTCCACCAATCCGAACACGCCTATGGGCGCTTTAAATAAAATAGCTTCCGGCGGCGAATTGTCGCGTTTTATGCTGGCGTTAAAAGTCAATCTGGCACAAACCTCCAGTCAGGAAACATTGATTTTTGATGAAATTGATACAGGTATTGGCGGAGCAACGGCCGAAGCGGTTGGCGAACGGTTGGCGCGCCTGGCAGAAAACGTGCAGGTTATGGTTGTTACCCACTCGCCACAAGTTGCCGCTTTTAGCAATGAACATTATAAGGTGGAAAAAATAACAGAAAACAATATAACCACAACTCAACTGCAAAAGCTTGATTCTAAAGGTAAAATTGAAGAGATAGCCCGTATGCTTGCCGGTGAAAAAATTACCAAAGAAGCCCGTGCCGCCGCAGAAGTATTAGTAAATAAAGATAAAAACCCATCGCTTTTTTAAGTAAAAGCAAAACTAAAGTTTATTTTGCCGGCGTTTGAGGCGGGATAATTTGTAACTGACAACAGATGTATCTCTCCCTGTCTTAGCCAACCTGTCATACATTCTTTCAATTTCTTTCTCAAGATACGCCGTTTCTATTTTTGTATCTAACTCGGCTTTTTCATCATCGTTGCCTAATCCGCGAATACTGCAAACATCGCGGATTATATCAATAACTTCTTTACCGGAAAGTTGCTTTTGCCGGATAAAATAGGGAAGTTCATAAACCAGCTGCCGAGTATTATCATAAACCTTGTCGCCGTCACAATACTTGTCATATCTGTTTTTTAATAAGCTAAAAGCAACTTCCAATTCAAAATCGTTATCAACCACAACAAAGGGCACCGGATCCGAAAAACCTTTGTTAGAGATAGATTTAAGAAATTCCAGCAAATGGTGAAAATAGCCGTTGATATTGTAAAGAATAAAAGGCTTTTTCTGCAACAAACCGTCTTGCATGGCCACGCAGTCGTATGCCAATTCATCAAGCGTTCCCACCCCGCCCGGCGCGAAGACCACAAAATCCGCATTTAACAACCGGCGTTTTCGTTCCTCCAGCGTCTTGGCGAAAATAACATTGATATGCTTAAACATTTTATCATCGGAGTCGTAAAGCTTATAATATTCGGCGGTGGTAATGCCCTGAATGGGAAAGGCCGGTGAAACACAATGTTGTTTTTCATTCCACGCATCCATAACGCCGCGTGCAACAGCTCCCATTATACCGGAATTAGACAAGCCGAAATCAAGTTTGAAGCCCATCTCAACAATTTTCTTACCCAGAGTATAAGCCTCCTTGACATATATCGGATTGTGTCCGCCGCGTGACCCGCCGGCAACAAAAACCCGAATACCGTCTTTCTCGTTTTCTTTAAGAAATGCGGAAAATAAATCCTCTTTATCACAATTCTTCTGTCTGGCCATCTGTTTCTCTCCTCGGTAATACGCGGTAATTTTAGCAACTAAGCCAATGGCTCAATATCGCCCTGCTGTTGTTTTCGGTAAAATTCTTTTGCAAACTCATCTAAGGTGTCTTCAGCCAAAGCTTTGCGTATGCCTTGCATTAACCGTTCATAATAACGGATATTGTGCCAACTTAACAGCATAACCGCGAGAATTTCATTACACTTTTGCAAATGGTGAATATAAGCGCGCGAATAATTGCGGCATAAGGGGCAATCGCAACCTGCTTCCACCGGACGCGGGTCTTCGCGATGACGTGCATTGCGAATATTGATAGACCCATATTCGGTAAAAGCTTGAGCCGTTCGTCCTGAACGAGTCGGCATCACACAATCAAACATATCTACGCCGCGCAATACTGCCCCGACAATATCATCAGGCTTGCCGACGCCCATCAGATAGCGAGGCTTATTCTCCGGCAACATTCCGGGGGCATAATCAAGAACTTCAAACATTTTATCTTGCCCCTCACCAACCGCTAAACCGCCGATGGCATATCCGTCAAAACCGATTTCTTTAAGCTTTTCCGCCGATTCTTCCCGTAAATCGCGAAAAACGCTGCCTTGCTGAATGCCAAAAATGCCATATCCTTCCCGATTATCAAACGCATCTTTGCTTCGTTTTGCCCAACGCATAGAGCGCTGCATGGATATTTGCGCCTCTTTATAAGTTGCCGGAAAAGGCGTACATTCATCTAAGCTCATTGTAATATTGGAATCAAGTTTATGCTGGATGTTGATGGATTCTTCGGGAGTCAGAAAAAAAATTTTGCCGTCAACATGGGATTTAAAGCTGACACCTTCTTCGGTCAATTTGCGCAAACCTTTAAGGCTCATAACCTGAAACCCGCCCGAATCGGTCAGAATCGGCCGAGGCCAATTCATAAATTTGTGCAAACCGCCCATCTTTTCAACCAAATCAGCTCCCGGGCGTAACATGAGATGGTAAGTATTGCCGAGAATAATCTCAGCCCCGGTTGATTCAACAGATTCCGGCAACATCGCTTTAACTGTGCCGCAGGTGCCAACCGGCATAAAAGCCGGTGTATTAACAATTCCGTGCTTCGTATAAAGCTTCCCTAATCGGGATTTGTTATGTGTTTTTAAAATTTCAAATTTAAGTGCCATTTTCTTTCCTTTGTTTATTCTTTATAAATTTTGCTCCATAACGGAATCTCATTGCCGATACCTTGTTTTAGTTTATTCGCTTCAATAAAAGCCATTTCACCGCTGTCAAACATTACCCTGTACCATTTTTTATCGCCGGTGTAACCGGTTAGGCGGACAGTTGTTCCGGAGGCAACCGTAGCGAAAACGTCAAAGCTTTTATCCGCGCCATGCATTGCCTGTGTTTCCGCCGTCGTATGGTATAATTTGCTTTTATCATAAATATCAACAGGAATGTCAAAAATTTTTGCGACCGCAACATCGCTGAAAACTTTTTGCCCGTTATTAAAAACAACAACTTCTTTAACGCTGACTTTATTTTGCTTTTCTTCATCAACTTTTTTCATATAAGCCAAGCCGGACGCAACACCTAAAACACATAATAAAATTATCGGATAAGTCATCTGATTTCGTTTCAGTTTGCCGATATTCCATTTTTTTATGCTTAAGGGGGTAACATCTCCAAGATTTTGAATATATTTATTTAAATAAGACAATTGCTCCATGGAGGCAAACTCTTTTGCCATTAACGCAGATGTCAAAGCTTCAGCCATTTTGCCCTCGCTTTCATAGGCAAGCGCATTATGTATGAATAAAGTAAAATTATCTTTTGTCCGATACAAGGAAACAATATTCTTAAAAAGTGCCGTTATATTCACAAAAATAGCGCTTAGGCCTAAAAAGCCGTAACACCAGTTATGTTTTGTTATTTTTCTGACCACGCCGGAAGCCTCCACCGGACTGCAATAATAAATCTTGTCAATTTTATTATGCCATAGGCCTTTTCCGGTTACCTCTGTCAAGTGCAACGCTCGTATATTGATGTCTTCTTGTCCGCGCATATTTCTTAAAATACATAAGGCGTTCATATCCGGAAAATCTGTTTTGCCATATATCATAGATAATAAGACATAACGTAAACGGCTCTTTTCATCTTTAAGTACATCGTATGCAACCGAAATTTTTTGAAACATATCAACCGCTTCCGGATTGTCATTATGATCCGGGTGCCAGAATTTTGCTAATTCACGATAGTTCTGGCGTATTTCATCTTCGGAAGATTGAGGTGAAACGTTCAAGATTTTATAATATTCCAAACTGTCGTATGTTCTTGGTTTAGTTGCCATTATTTATCTCCTGGTCTAATTTCTTTGCAATACCGTAAATATCCAATGCAGCCTCAGATGTCGGATAACGGGAAAGCAAAAGTTCCTTGTTGCGGATGGTATCGCGAACTCTGGCGTCAAATCTGACTATGCCGATTAAATCCGGGCAAAACAAACCGCAACGGTCGGAGGCTTTATTTAGTTTTTCATAGACTTTATATCCGTCTTCAAAAGAGTTTACTTTGTTAATTATTAAATTACACTTAGCAGAAATAGACGTATCATTGATAAAGCGGATTAAATCAAAAGTGCGGATAAGGTCTGCGTTATTTTCTGAGCACATAATCAATATGTTGTCGGCAATCTGGCATAAACTTAAATTTTTATTTGTAAGCTCTGTCCCCAGGTCAATAACGGTATGCAGATGGTCTTCTGCCAAAATGAGCAAATCATCGGCAAATATTTGCACCCGTCCGAGAGGTAAAGAGGATAAATAATTGTTTCCCGGCTCAGCTGTCAACACATGAAAATTCTTGTTTTTATATGCCAAAACAAGCTGATTAAGCGTTTTTTTACTTTGCGTATATTCTTCCAGATAAGAAGAATTTTGCAACATAAGATAAGAAGAAACATTAGCAAAATTGCCGTTTCCGTCAACCAGCAAAACTTTTTTTTGTGCAGCATTAAGAGCATAAGCCAAATTTAAAGCACACCAGGAAGTGCCAATACGCTCAGCTCCTGACACCAACACGGAGATATGATGAGGTATTGCCCGGTCAAGAAATAAACTTTTATAAATTATATCTGTATCTTCGTTTAACAATGCCACACCTGCGATATAAAACAGCAAACTTTAAGAGAATAAATTATTTTTTAACATAATAACACTATACTTTAAAAATATAAAGATTCTTTTTTGACAAGGGGGAAATAATGAAAATTATAAAAATAATGGTATGCGTATTATCGGTGGTTTGGGGAATGTCCGCAAATGCAGCAGAAGACATTATTTCCTTAAAAGGAAAAGAGATATTTGGCTACAACCAACCCTATTATCATTTTGATGACGCCCAATACGGATGGAAAGACAGATATAATATTGTCGCATTGGTAAACCCAAATAATTTTCCTGTGTCATCTTATGAACAGGGGTCTGTTTTTACTAAGATATTTGATGACTTAGCCAAAAAAGAACACATTGTTATCAGTTTTTATTATCCGCGTGATTATCAGACAAGTATAGAAAATTTTGAAAAGAAAATAGTTGATTCATTTTCGGGAGCAAATACTGTTTTTGGCGTATACTATGAAAATATCCCATATTCAAAAAACGAATATATTTACCCGACTTTTTTTGAAAATCAGATACATATCATAACAGCCGCACAAAAAAAGGCGAATATGAATAACAAAGAGGATTTGAAAAATTATAAAGGCGTATATGCCGCAACAGACAATTTCTCAAGTTTTATCCTAAAAGAATTTGCGAATTTAGGAATAAAGCAAGTTAAAGATTTTCCAGAAGCTTACAAAGCATTGCTTAGCGGTGAAGCGGATTATATCGCCGGCAGTTACTATCCCGGCATTATTGAAGCATATAAATTAGGCATAAGGGATTATGTTGTCTTCAGTAAAGATGCTGTCTGGAAAATACCTATGTTTATTAGAACGTTTCCTGAGGTGGCCAGACATCCGCGTATAGCTTATTTGAAACGGTATTTTAAAAGCCAGAGATATAAAAAAATCAGAGATGAGGCATTGCAGGAACTCGTTGATATCTATAAAGAAAATACCAAAGGTATTGTTCCGCCAACATATATAAAAATAGCAACACCGGAAACATCATCAGAATCAAAAGAGAATGCACCCGTCTCAACAACAACGGATTCTAAAGAAATGTCAGAATAACAAAAGCTTGAAAAATGAAAATTTAAACGATAACATACAAACTGCATAAGGAGAGATTTTTACAATGGTTCTTTTAATACATCATAGCGTTTCGCCGCAATCCCGCAAAGCAAGATTGATTATGGCAGAGAAAAAGATGCTATTTGTTTTGAAAGAAGAGGAGCCGTGGAGTTTATCGCAAGAAGTTTTGAATATCAATCCGGCTGGTGAGTTGCCGATACTTGTTTTTGATGGCAAGGTTATATCCGGCGGCTATGCGATAGGGGAATATCTGGAAGAATGTAGCCCCCAATATAAGCTTTTTCCTGAAGACACTCTGGAACGCGCTGAAGTCAGGCGTTTAATGGAATGGTTTGATATAAAATTTTATAATGAGGTTTATAAATATATCGTGGCGGAAAAAGTTATAAAGCGCTTCCAATACCGCCAGGCGCCAAATTCCAAGATTCTCAAAGCCGGTCTGAATAATCTTAATTATCACATGGAATATATAGAATATTTGGCCGATAAAAATAATTATCTCGCCGGAAAAACATTAACAATGGCAGATTTGTCGGCAGCAGCCCAGCTTTCTATCGTAGATTATCTTGGGGATATTCCTTGGAATGATTACAAAAATGCAAAATTGTGGTATGCCAAAATAAAATCTCGCCCGAGTTTTAAAGATATATTGAAAGACACGATTAAAGGCATAACGCCCTCTGCAACATATTCAGACTTGGATTTTTAAAAGATGAAAAAAATATTTATATCGCTGCTGTGTATTTGTCTTACCGCCTGTTCCGGCGGGAGAAAAGGCCAGGTAGTCTTTCATTGGGACAGATACAATACCGGTGGTATAAAATTTGCCCGCGACCATTCCGAATGTATGCGGCAAGCCGAAGCCTTTAAGTTATGGCCGAATTTCAAAAGCTGGTTCTACACGGAAGAACAACGATATAATATCGTGGTAAAATGGCATAAAGAGCACGGTGTTTGGGCGAGCTTTGTTCCATACCCGGGCGCAATGCCCGTAACGGTAAATTCCGTCCGTGATGATACGGATGTCAGCCCGCGCAAATATCAAAAATGTATGCTGCGAAAAGGTTATGTTGAAAGAACAACCGACATTCCGGGAACAAGCAATTTGTTTGTATATAAACCGCAAAGCGTTAATCAGGATGCCCCGTTAGACAGCACATATCCATAATTAAAGATTCTTTCCGGAAATCTTATTGTATACCAAAGAAGAAACTATTCGTTTTTCTTTATCTTCTTTATCATCTAGATAAGCGAGTCGCTTGCTTTGCAAATATTCTTTTTGCAATTCCCGAATAAGCTTTTCCGGCTGAAGCCCTATACCGGGCAAGTCGTCGCGTCTAACGCCGGTCTTTAAGCCGATATCCCATAAATGTTCCAGGGTACAATTCGGATTAACCTGCTTGGCTAAGGCGTATGTTGCGGTAATCTGCGGAATAATCCAGCTATACCCGCCTAAAGCATAGTGCTGATAATCATTGTAACCTGTATTCAATGCGGCCGTCCTGTGTTCTACTGGAAACAATAAAGTTTGATTCTTATCGCCGCTAAACCAATCAGATTTGGCACGTGCATCAATAAAAGGAACATCTAGTGCAAAGATATTGTCAGGACTGTTGAGGTCTTTGTTTAAATCTCGGTTATAACCGCCATAAGACAATCCTTTTTCCTTAAATAACAAAACGCTGATAAATTCAATTCCTGCTTTTTCTGCTTCAAGCCGCATTTGCTCAAATTCCGCATATCCTTTCATGGAAGGATCGCACGCCTGCGAGCAGGAAATTGCAGAAATCTTTTTATCCTCGGGCAATAAATTATTTATTTCAATGCAGCGTTTTATGGCTTTGGGTATTCCGCCGACAGTTCTCTCTTTTCGGAAAGATGAATTAGATTTTTCGGCAAAAAAATAAACTTCGGCATCAGGCGCGATACCACACTTATTTCCGACAGCCAAAGAAGCAACGGCAGAACCATGCAAAGTTCCGGCAGAAAAATCATCACACTGTTCGTAATGTATAATTTTTCCATGATATTCTTCGTGGTCAGAAAGCCCCTCATCAATAATGGCTATCTTAATACCTTTTCCTGTAATTCCGGCTTTATGTAAATTGTGAATACCCTGTCCGGCATCTTTTCCTGCCTCCATAAAATGTTGAGGGTTAAAATCAATTGGAAGCTTCGCCTGGGAAAAATCTGTATGAGAATTAAAAACAATATCCCCGGGAAGCATCGGGCTTATATCAATATCCACTTTATAATTTGCGACATCTAGAAATTGCCGAATTCCATCCGATTTTATCCGTTCGGCACGATGTTCGGCATTATTTTTGATTGCCTTTTCAATATCGTTTTTTCGGTCATCAGGAAAATTATTTAAAACAACAGGCTTTGCCGGCAGAAAAGGCATATTTGTCTCCGATAAAGCGCGCAATATTTTAGCTTTCTCCCGTATATCCATTTTTTAGCCTCAAAAAAACATATATAAAAAATATACCATTTTTTTAAGGTGCTGTCAATGTATGTGTTTAATTTCCAAAATTATATCCGCCTCCGCTTGCTTTATAAAAAGCTGTCAAATTTTGTAAAATAGCGGCATTACTGTCAATAAGAGCATTTTGCGCATTTAAAAGGTTTTGCTCCGCGGTGGCAACATCGGTAAAATCAACCAGCCCGTTTTTATACTTCGTTTGTGTCAAATTCATAATATTTTGCATTTTATTATAAGAATTTTTGCTATGAGAACCGGCCGTGTATGCTTGCTCAACCGCGGTAATGGCATTTTTTATTTCCGTAAGCGCAGTAAGCATCGTTTCGTTATAATTAAGCAAATATTCTTCTTTTATATGCTTTTGCAATTCAATATTATTCGTCAACTGCCCCCAGTGCCATATCGGCAGGCTGAGCGTCGGTGAGTAACTGTAATCCTGATTATGTTTGTTAAATAAAGAATGTCCGCTTGAAGAAATATATCCAAACGAAGCGCTTAAACTAAGCGAAGGGTATAAATTGGCAATAGCTTCATTGACGGCTGCATTTTGCGCTCTTATTTGCGATTCGGCAGCTTTGACGTCAGGACGGCTGCGGATGACATTTAGCGGAAGATTATATAATTTTTTTGTATTGAAAGGAAAAGCCTTCGCCGTAATATTCTTCCTGTATTTATCTAAATTAACCGGTAATTGGCTTGGGATAACGCCTAAAAGAAGTGCAACAGCGTTTTTAAATTGTTCAACTTGTATCTTTAGCGGCGGAATTTGTGCTTTAGTCGTCTCAACCACATACATCGCCTGGTTAAGTGCCAGTTTATCGGCAATTCCTGCCTCAAATTTTTGTTGCACGGTTTCAAAAATATCCTGTTGTAAATTAAGGTTGGCCAAGGCAATACGCAATTTTTCTTGTGCCATTCGTAAATTTATATAGTTGCTGACCACCTCTGCCGTAATGGAAACTTTTAAATCTTCAAGGGAATATTGATAATTGCGCATAAATTCATAATATTGCTCGGTTATATAAGCGCCTTTCCCCCAAATATCAACCTCCCATGAGGCGTCTAAGCCGACATTAAAAGTATTGACATCTGTCCGATAATCGTGGCTGTTACTGGCTTTGCTGAATTCATAATCGCCGGAAGCATCAATCATTGGGAAATTATTTTTTGAATTTATCATCAACGAGTATCTGGATTGTTGCAGTCTTTCCAGAGCTTGTTTAAGGGAAAGATTTTTATTTAAAGCGTGAGTGAGCAGTGTATTTAAATCAGAATCATTAAAAATATTATACCATGTAGGCGTAACAGCGGAAGTATCGGCCGAGAGATTTAAATTTTCTTGAATATCTTTATCTGAAAAAGGATAAGACATTTCAAAATCATTGCCCACTTTACACGCGGAAAGCAATAGGATTGCAAAAACATAAAAACACCTACTCATAAGATTCTCCTTTTGCGACAACAGAAGCGGAAGTTTGCACAGCAGAATGCGGTGTAAAATATTCTTTTATATGTTCAAACAGGGCAAATAGCGCCGGGATAAAAACAATTCCGACCGTTGTTGCAATAATCATCCCGAAAAAAACGGTTACACCGATAGATATTTGAGAACTGGCACCGGGACCTGTTGCAATGACCATGGGCAAAACGCCTAAGATAAAAGTCATCGCTGTCATTAGAACGGCTCTGAAACGCTCACTGGCACCTTTCTTGGCCGCTTCAATAATGCTAAATCCTTGTTCACGATAGTTTTTTGTAAACTCAACAATTAAAATAGCATTTTTCGCCGCCAGTCCGATAAGCAAAATGATACCGAGTTGCGCATAAATGCTGAGCGGGAGTTGAAATAAATGCAATCCGGCAAAAGCGCCGAGAATGGCAAAAACGGTTGAAAACATAACCGAAAAAGCCAACATCCAGCTTTCATAAAGCGCCACCAAGAACAAATAGCAAAAAACAATCGCTAAAGCAATCAGAATGCCGACCAGCCCGCGCGTTTCGGATTCCTGCAAAGACAATCCTGTCCAGTTAATTGCAAAACCGCGTGGCAAAACCGATTCTGCCAAATTTTCCAAGACGTCCATTGCCTGCCCGCTGCTGAAGCCTTCTGCGGCTTGAGTCGTAATACCAGCCGCAGAGTATAGATTATACCGGTATAATATCTTTGGTGAAATAGTTGTAGAAACATCGGCAAAACTGCCGATTTTAATTAAATCTCCGGCAGAAGATTTAACATAAAGATTTTTTACATCTTCTATGCTGTTACGATAATCAAAATCCGCCTGCAAAATAACCCGGTTAACCTGTCCGCTTAACGTGATGTTGTTAATATATGTAGCGCCAAGGTTACTTTGCAAAGTATTATATAACGCCGAAACAGGAATGTTGTAGGATTGCAGCTTATCTCTGTCAATATTAAGATAAATATGCGGCGTATCCGCGGTAAATGTGCTGAAGGCATAAGAAATCTCCGGCGTGCTGTTTGCTGCCAGTAAGTATTTTCTTAAAGCGGAATCCAACTGTTGAAATGTTACATTTGTATCAGTTGCTACAAGTTCCAGAGAAAGGCCGTTGCTTTGCCCGATTCCGGGAATAGATGGTGGTGCAAAAAAGTTTAAATCTGCTAATGAAAAAGAAGCAAATTCTTTTTCTAAAGCGGCTGTAATACCCTCAATAGAAAGTTTTTTAGTCGTGCGTTTTGCCCAATCCTGCAACCCGATAACAGCCAAAGCGACATTTTCGCCGCCGCCGCCCAAAAGGCTGTATCCGGCAACGGTAATAACATATTTTATCCCCTCCATGGCCAGGATTCTTTCGCTCATTTCATTAAGAACATCGTTGGTTTGGTTAATGCTGGCTGTGCTGTCTAATTGGACGTTGGCAAAAATAATTCCTTGGTCTTCTTCTGGCAAAAAAGACGTAGCGGTTATCTGGAAAGAAAAAACAATCAACACAATAGCGCCCAAAATGGCAATCAGCGTCAGCAACAAATATCGGGCAAAAAATCCGACAACTTTAACATAAATATCTTTTAAGAAATCCAAACCGGAATTAAATAGGCGAAAAGAAACAGAAACCGAATCGTTTTTTTCGGATTTAAAAAATAAAGAACAAAGAGCTGGGCTTAAAGTAAGGGCGTTAAAAGCGGAAAACACAACCGCGGCACAAATGGCGACGGCAAATTGTTGATATATTTTCCCTGTAATTCCGGCCATCAACCCGACCGGTATAAAAATAGCCAGCAGGACAAACGTCGTGGCAATAATCGCGCTGCCGATTTGCTGCATGGCTTTGACCGTCGCATCATAAGCATTTAATTTCTCATTCAAAATAAGATACTGCACGCGTTCAACCACAATGATAGCGTCATCAACCACTAATCCGATAACCAGAATCATTGCAAAAAGTGTCAATATGTTAATATCAAAATTTAGAAGGAAAATAACAATAAACGTAGCAAATAATGATACCGGAATGGTAATCAACGGGATTAAAGTGGTTTTGATTTTTTGCAAAAAAAGGAAAGTAACCAAAACAACCAAACCAAAGGTAATAAACAGCGTGTCAATAATAGCGTTGATGGAAGCGCGTACATAATCGGTTGAATCGTATGCGATTTTAATTTCCATATCATCAGGAAAAGTTTGGGCGAGTTTTTCTATTTCTTCCCGCACCGAGGTCATTGTTTGCAAAGCATTCGTATTCGGCGTTTGGTTAAGCGAAATAATAACTGCCGGCGCATTGTCAAATTTAGAGTTAATATTATAAGAATCCTGCCCCAGCTCAACCCTTGCCACATCTTTCAAATAGACAATTCCGCCATTATCCGATGTTGCCACAACAATATTGGAAAAATCCTCAACACTATTTAATAAACCTTGAGCCGTCAGCGATAAAACCATATTTGTATCTTTATGGCTTGGCGCCGCGCCGATACTTCCCACCGCCGCCTGTATATTTTGATTTTTTACCGCAGCAATAACATCCGAGCTGCTAAGTCCGAGCGCTGTAATTTTATCAACATCAAGCCATATCCGCATACTGTATTGCGGACCGAATATCTGAACTTGACCGATACCGGGCAGGCGAGTCAGCGGATTCTTAATATTGGTATACGCGTAGTCGCTCAAAAACAAATCATTATATGAATTTTTTGGCGAGCGTAAAACGATTAAACCCAAAATATCGGCATTTTCAGACGATACGTCAAGACCATTTTGAATAACCTCGTCGGGAAGTTCGCTGTTTACCTGTTGTAACCTGTTTTGTACTTTAACTTGGGCAATATCGGGATTCGTCCCGACATCAAAAGTAACCGTAAGAGTATAAGACCCATTATCATCTGAGGTGGAAGACATATAAAGCATATTTTCAACACCGTTCATCTGATTTTCAATCGGGATTGCTACTGTGTCGGATAGAACTTGTGCATTTGCGCCGAGATAAGATGTCTGCACCGTTATTTGCGGCGGCGTAATGCTTGGAAATTGCGAAATCGGCAAAACTTTTATCGCCAAACTGCCTAGAATAATCAAAATGATTGATATAACCATTGCAAAACGAGGGCGGTCAATAAAAAATTTTGAAAACATATAACCTCCACTAAATACCTAGCGAATAATATTAAAATGCAAATCCGTATTGCCGGTATTTCCCTTAAAAGGGGTTAGCAGCAACAAATCACCGGGCTCAAATGTGTTTTTTAGGATATATTTGTTGTCCTCCTCTGCAATAATTTCAACTTTTTCATTTAAGGGCGTATTGTGTCGGACAATGGCTAGATAATTCCCGTCCTTTTCCATTTTTATTAAGCTCTTTTCTATGATAACGGTGTTTTTAAAAGTTTGGAAAATCTCAACGGTAACAAAAGAATTCGGCAAAAGTTCATTATTGTCGTTCTTAAAATAAACATAAATAGCCAAAGAATTGGTTGACTTGTCAAGCTTATTATCAGTGTATTTAAAGATTCCTTCGTTTTCAAAATATTTGCCGTTAGCTAATTTTAAGCGTATAACAGAGTTTTTAAAAAGTGAGGTTTGTGAATCCATCTGATCAAGATAATTCTTGTCTGTTAAAGAAAAGACGACACGAATAGGATTTGTCTGAACAATGTCTAGCAACGCCTCTCCGTTAGGGGCGACATAATCGCCGGGGCTGAGTGAAAAATTGCCGACAAAACCGGAAATCGGCGCCCGGATAAAGGTATAGCCGAGATTGATTTTCGCCAATTCTAAAGCAGCTTTTGCATTTTCAACTGCCGCTAAAGATTGCTGATAGTTATTTTTTGCATTATCGCGTTCGTTGTCTGAAAAGGCGTTTTTACCGGATTTTTGAACACGGTCATAATAATTTTTATTATAACTTAAAGACGCTTCCTTTTGCAATAAAGCAGCCTGTGCCGCATTAAATTGAGCCTTATACTCGTCAGGATTTAGAGATAGTAAAGGGGCTCCTTCTTCAACAAATTGTCCGGGGCGAACAAAAATATTCTGTAAATATCCGTTGATATACGGAATAATCTGGACTTGATTTATCGCTTCCGCAAAACCGACATAACTGGATTTTATAACCGTATTTTGCGGTATAACCGGCCGAGCATCAAGAACAAGACTGTTCCGTGGCGGAACGGGATGAACGGCAGAATTTGAGGTCAACTTGAAAACCCAAAGACTCAACCCTAAAGAAATCAAACACAAAATTCCCAATAGCCATAAATAAATTTTCCGTTCTTTTTGCTGTTCCATTTTGCTCTGTCCTTCTTTTTCAAGAATTAAATTTGCAAAATAGATAATAAGTCGGGCGGAGCTTTCAAGCCCTACTGCATAAGTTCTATGGCTTTAGTTATTTTTCTGATAGAGTTTAATTCTATTTGCCGAACCCGTTCTTTAGAGATATGATAAGTTTTGCTCAAATCGTCTAAAGTAATGGTTTTATCGTAAAGCCGTCGCTTAAAAAGAATATCTTTTTCGCGTGTATTTAAAACATATAAGGCTTTATAAAACATTTTGCGCCGGTATTTTACGGTTTCGCTGTGCGCCAGACTTTCTTCCTGCGTAGGCTTATTATCTGAAATAAAATCAAGCCATTCGGTTGTTCCGTCTGCATCGCCGTCAATAATGGTGTTTAATGAGCCATCGTGGGATTTAAGCCGCATATTCATATCGGTAACTTCTTGCACGCTGACATCAAGGGAATTGGCAATGCTGTTCAAAATATGTTGCGACATTTCCCGATCATCAATCAGATTGAGGCGGTTTTTAATTTTTCGCAAATTAAAAAACAATTTCTTTTGTGCGGCAGTTGTTCCGAGTTTAACCAAAGACCATGAATTTAAGATATACTTTTGAACGGAGGCCTTTATCCACCAAAGAGCGTATGTTGAAAAACGAAATCCCTTTTCGGGGGCAAATTTATCAACCGCATACATTAGCCCGATATTTCCTTCGGAAATCATTTCCCCGATGGGCAAACCGTAGCCGCGGTATTTTGAAACAACTTTAACCACCAAACGTAAATGTGATGTTATGAGCTTATAAGCGATTTCTTTGTTGCGGTGTTTTTGGTATTGCAGCGCCAGAGCGTATTCCTCTTCAGAAGTCAAAAGGGGAAATTTTTTAATAGATTGCAAATAACGTGAAAGATTTTCTTCAGGTGAAAAGTCAAGTCCATTTAGAGTAGATTGTTTTTCCATAATTCTTCTCCTAAAAGTTGACTAAAGCGAGAATACTTCAAGAAAAAATTTTCCACAACCTAGACAATGGTTCTATTTTTCTAAAGAAAAAATCAGGTACTTACAAGAAAATTAAAACTAAAAGTTATATTTTGCTAAACAGATCGCAGTCTTTCAAGAAGTTCTTTAATATCATTCGGAAAATCTGCCGTGAAAGACATTTCCTTATGCAAAACAGGATGAATAAACCCCAGGGAATATGCGTGAAGGGCTTGTCGCGGAAAAGAATTAACGAATGATTTAATTGTTGCCGGCAGAGAAACACAGCTTTTCTTTGCTTTAACATAGACATCATCGCCGATAAGATTGCAGCCGATAGAAGATAAATGAACGCGAATCTGATGTGTCCGCCCTGTCTCCAGATTGCATTGGATAAGGGAAGCCGCCTGCTTAAATCGTTCTAAAACTTTATAATGTGTAACAGCTCTTTTTCCGCCGTTTGCGACAATCGCCATTTTCTTCCGGTCATAGGGACTTCTGGCGATATTTCCGCAAATAGTGCCGTTTTCAGGCTTTGGTATGCCGTAAACAACCGCATAATATGTCCGTTCGATAGAATGATTTTCAAATTGTTTTGCTAATTCGCGGTGGGCGGTATCGTTTTTTGCAACAACCAAAACGCCGCTCGTGTTGCGGTCAATCCGATGGACAATACCGGGACGAGCCACCCCTCCGATACCCGACAAGCTTCCGTGACAATGATATAATAGGGCATTAACCAACGTGCCGGAAAAAACGCCGGCAGCCGGATGAACTGTCATACCAGCGGGTTTATTGACAACAATAATATCCGCATCTTCATAAAGAATATCCAACGGTATATTTTCCGGCACGGGTTCGGCTTCTGTCGGTTCCGGCAAAATGATTTGATATACCTCGCCTTGTTTCGTTTTGTAATTTTTATCCGTGATAATAAAACCGCCGGTTGAAACACAGCCGCTTTCAATCAGCCGTTGCGCTTGTGCACGCGAAAAATCGGAAAACTCATCAGCAATAAATTTATCAAGCCGCATCAAAGAATGCGCCTCGTCAATCGGAGCGGTATAAAAAAAATCACTATTCATCAAAGCATATTAAATATATTTTCACACATTAAGCTTAAAATACACTAAAGCAAAAGAGAAATCAAGGGGATAATAATGTCAAAAATAAAAATAGCCAAAGCTGTGTCGTTGGTGCTGGGCATAGGAATCATCTACTGCACATATTTAATATTTGTAACGGCACTGGGCAAAAAAATAAAGACGGAGCAGTCTTCTGAAAAAGCCGTCCTGACTATCTCGGAAAATGCGGAAATTAGCGGTTATACCGTAAATGGCGATAAAATATATGTGTTGGTAAAATCTTCTGATAGGGATAGTTTAATCGTCATAGATGAAAATTCCAAAAAAGAAATTTTGAAAATAAACGTAAAAAAGGAGCATAAAAATGAGTGATGAAAATACTTTAGACGCGTTTATAACCACAAACACCGGACAAGAACCTCAAAAACAGACGGAAGAAAAAAAAGAGGTGCGTCTGGAAGATGAATTTGCAAAACTATTGAACGATTTTATACAACAGGATCAGGAACAAGAAAAAAAACTACAAGCCACATTAGTTGCCGACCAAACACCAACGCCACAAAAGCAAAATAAGGCGGAAGCAGAAGGATTGGAAAACTTTTTGCAGAATCTGAATTTGAATGAAAATTCAACAACATCAGCAAACCAGCCTCAGGCACAAACACAGGCAACGCAATCTGCCGTATCGGCGGTTACAGCAAACCAAACAGCTGATAACGATGGACTAAAGGCCGAAGAACACGAACTGGCGCGCGCTGTATCAAATTTTCAAGACGGAATATATGCCTTGGCAGATAAAAAAAATCTGAAAATGCCGACAACTGATTATAATTCAAAAATGTTATCTCCGAACTATAAGCCGAGCGTAGGCAAAAAAATCGCCCAGTATATGTTAGAGTGTTGGGATCTCATCAATCATTATGACCCTGAAAGCTTAAAAAAGTTACCCAAAGATGCAGGAGATGAAGAATATTTGACCTTTGCCGAGAGCCTCAATGATACAGATTTGCAATTGGCGATTATTTCATATATAGAGATTTTGATAAATATGGAGATATGCGAAGTAAGCTATGCGCAAAAGAAAGAAATAGCCCAGAAAAACAGGATTAAGCGCGAGTTGTATGAAGAATATATGGAGTTGCAGCAAAGAAAAACTTTATTTATCAAAAAACTGAAAGAAAAGAAATTCCCTATTGATGTAGACAAACTAATAGGAAATTATTTTCGGGTTGCCGCAAAAGACGCTGAAGGGTCATTCAAAGCTCTGACGAAGAATCCGGCCATGTTTTCGCCGATTGAATTTGATAAAATCCGTCCGAAATTTTTTGGTTTAATCAAAGTCACGCCGGAAGATGGTATCAAAGCAAACCAAAAAATCGGTAATTTTATAAAAAAACTAAAAGTGTAATAAAAATATCGGAGATTGCCCTTAACTTTTAAGCTTTAAAGTAGACAAGCCCCGCATTTTGTGTTAATATACCGAATATAAAGCAAAACGAGCCTGATATGGAGGAAACAATGGTTGATGTAAATGATAAGAACCCGAGAGAAGGCATTGCTAAAAATTTAGAGGATATTGATAAAAAAGTAGCGGAAATTTTAGAAGGAGCCCGCACCTCGGGAGATAAAAAAACACCGCCGCAAGAAACACCGCCGACAGGCAGTGATAACTCCAATACGACTCCCGGAGGAAATAATACAGAGGGCGACAATACCGATAGCGGTAACGACACGCCTGATACAAATAATGAACCGGAGCAGCCTCAAGAGGATAATCAGCCGCAAACGCCGCCTCGCCCGATAGTTTATGACGGTGTATCGCGCGCGTATGATGATGTTAACCCCGGAGAATTTGATACTAAAGCTCCCAGAGATGAAGAAAGAACTGTAAAATCAAAAGGAAAGGGTAATATTACACCGCCTAAAAGGGAGCGCGGCGGCTCCAAAGGAAAGTCCGGCGGTGATAATATTATGGAAGTCTTTTGGAATGACTATATCATGGCTTTTTATCTGACAGCCGTAGATATGGTCGTTGATACCACGTTGGATTTTGCCGAATGGGTGTTGTTTATGCCTTACCGCTCGGGGCAAAATATTGTTGAAAAAGAAAAAGATAAGAAATCTAAAAATATTTATATGATTGGAGATGATTTTTATAAGGAAAGAATGAATAACCTGGCTCAGGAAAAAGAAAAGCTTATTGAACTCAATGAAAATCTTGACAAAGAATATAACGGTGTCCAACCGCAGTGGACATTATGGGGGCAGATGCCGCCTTTCTATCCGAAATTGCAGCAAATTTATGCCAAAGCAAAACAAAATCCCCAGTCAGAAGAAGCAAAATTTATTGAAAAATATGGTTTTGGCGTGAGTGCCGATGTTGTAAAGGGACGTTTTGCCAAGGAAGAAAAGCTGTTTACGTTGGCTGTTCGCTTAGCGACCATAGAAGAAGTGGTTAACCAGGCGAAAAATACCATTTCACCAGCTTTTTCCGAAAATTTAAGCGGATTGGAAGAAGACATAAAAAAAGACAGCGGCAACAATGCTGATACGCTTAGAGCTAAAATAACGGCAAGATTAAATATCTTAAAAACAGAAGCGCAGGAAAATGCTAATGAAAGCGTCAATCTGAAATTACAGGAAATGGAGTCGCTGATAGCAGATCAAAACAATGGGAAAAAATTAAAAAAAGAAGCTCTAAATAAACTTACAGAAATTCAAAAAGAAAGTAAGGGATTGGCGGGTAATGAAGAATTGATTAAAGGGCATATTCTTAAAAAGAGCCAGATTAAATATAAAAAGCTGATGGAAAATATTGATAAAATCCACGAAACCTACCCAAATGACCCGGATAAAGTAAAAGAAACAATAAAAGAATATCTGACATCTGTCAATGAAACCGGAAAAGAGGCAAAAAAAGCAACCGATAAGGTCATCAATGCCGGAAAAATCGGCCAGAAAATGAATATGAAAAATGCGCGCACGGCCGTAGAAAAAATAGATAACGCCATTGATGATTATATGTTGGAAAACCAAGCTATCGGAAGCCGGGCGGAAGCACAACAAAAAGATGAATTTGTCTTAACCAAAGATAAATTTATAAAGGCTATAAGGGATTACAATCTGGGACGTTAATGAGAGGGAATATGAAAAAAATTAAAAAATTTGTAAGATTTTTAGTTATTGCCGTAATCGTTTTTGTTGTTTTAGGCTATATAAGCCAGTTTCTTTTCAAAATTTTATGGAATTTTGAAATATTTAACCATAAGTCCTACGAACTTATATATGAATACTGGGAAAAAGGCGGCGTCTTTAATACTTTCAAAGATTGCAGCTTAGCCGCCTCATTGTTTTTGTTGCCGATTATCGGGTTGATATTAAGTTATAAATTATACAAATTCGGGCTGGTAAAATTTATAACGCTTCCGATAAGCAAATTATACCGGCGGTTAACCCGTCCGAAGATTATGGAAGTTGAGCACGTTACCATAAAAAATTTGGGCGGCAAAGATAAAACCCTGGATGAAATCATTGATGAAAAAATCAAAGAGGAAAATAAGTCCGCTAACGGAAATATGGTGTCAGATTTGCGAAAGCAAATAGCCGCAAAAATTGAGGAAAATGAAAAAGAATAATATCTTATTAACCAATTTATCGCTACAATAGGAAAAATAAAAGCCGGAGAACAACTTGAAACCACTGATAATAATACTAAAAACGTTAATAGTCGGCTACCTGTGGAGTATCGTCTTCATAGATGGTATACGTGTGGTATTGTTGATAAACTGGCATTTTGATATATTTATGAGGGAACATTGGCACCTTTTGAGTGCTAAATGGAACAGCGGCGCGCCGATAACAAATTCCGAAGTTGGCTTTTTTATGATTTTGGTAAGTTCAATTCCTCTATGGTTGGCCGGCTGGGTGGGCTTATGTCTTGTAAAATGGGAGAAAGCTGTAAAAAGGACTATCCTAAGCCCCCTATATTTGTATCGTAAGGTAACCTTAAAGACCAAAGCGCCGGTTGTTGTAAAGAAAAAGTCTGTTGCCGAAGAAACAAAAGTCGTCAAAAAAACGCCGATTATCAAAAAGGTGCCGGTTAAAAAGCCGTTGCCCTCCGCAACCCTTATGCAATCCAATATAAATAACAACTTGATGTCATCGGGCGGCAGAACTTCCTCAGCATATACTCCGGGCAAAAAAGACGCCGAAGCGCCGGTAAATCATGCTTTGTTTAACTTTGAGGAAGATGATTTTGATTTGGATTTTGATTTTGAAAAGAAAGATAAAAAGCCGGAGTTTGCAGACGATGAAATCCCGTCTGCTTTAATGGTTGACGAACCTAAAACGATAGAGGCAGTCCCTGTTGAAGTTAAAGAATCTAAACCGAAAAGCAATCCGCCGGTCAATAACAAAAATCCAGAAAAATCTGGCGCACAACAAAACAACAATCAGCAAAACAGCAATCAACAAAACAGAAAAGACAACCAAAACCACCATAAAGGAAATGAACCAAAAGCTCAGCCCGCACCGGCCAATGCCCCAATCAAAGAGTCGCATACGCCGGTTTTGGATGTCCTTAACCAAAAAGGGTTTGATGTTATTCCATCGGCGATTATCAAAGACATTACGGTTGATTATGTCGCCGTTTCCAAAACACAGCTGTTTTTATGTCTGATAGATAAAGAAATGGGCGATTGGCTGGCGGATGAAGAAAAATTTAATGATGAGGAGCCGTTATGGTTCTCTGAGAGCAGTCATCGCATATCTCCCGTGCGTCAGGTTGATATTGCCCGCGATATATTAAAAACAAAACTGGCAGTTGGCGATATGAATTTTGAAATTGTTGCTTATGTTATTGTGCAGGCCGGCAACATTATCAACGCGGAAGATATGTTTGAAATATGGAACAATATGAACATAAACGTTACGCGGATTAACCGCGGCAGTCCGAAAGAAATTCGCTTGTTTTCCAAATCTTTGGATACATGCGAAGAAAAAACCGATAAAAACACTTTGGAAAAACTAAAGAAGCTAATCAGAAGTTTGGCGTAATTTTTAATTGTTGAGGGAAATATGGCAAAAGAAAGAGGAAAAGAGTGGGAAGAATACGACAACGCCGTGCGTTGGATGACAATTACGTTTGTAATTTCGGTTGTCGTTACGCTGATATTCATGTATACGGCGCCGATACTGGCGTTTTTTGCCCAAAGCGGCGTTTCCAAAAAAAGTGCGGAAATCGCCGGTACATTCTTTAAAAAATCCTTTGCGGATTTTGGCTACCTATGGGAATGGTATTTACGTTGGTTTAGAACGGCATACCGTTATAACGGCGAATTTCGCTTCAGTATGTGGCTACCGATATTGCCTTTCGTGTCGTTTCCGTTGATACTCGTGGTTGGCGGTGTTAAATGTCCGTATAAATTCCAGTCAAACATTCACGGTTCGGCGCATATTGCCACTCTCCGCGATATTGAAAGAATGCCTTTGCTTGGTTTTGACGGTTTCTGTATGGTTGTCGGCAAATTCCAAGGGAGAATGTTAAAGTTAAAAGAAACTCTGTCCACCTTGTGTTGCGCTCCTCCGGGAACTGGTAAAACCGCCGGAGTCGTTATTCCGACAATTTTCAATTCTGAACGCCTAAGTATTATCGTTAATGACCCGAAGCCCGAGTTGTGCTATCAGACAACCGGCGCGCGTAACAAGGTTGGCCCGGTATTCGTTATTAACTGGGGTAAAGAAGACAATCCGGCGACCGGAGAATATTATCCGAGTTGGAATCCTCTTTCGCCGGGAGCCTTGCCTGCTCCGGGACCAGAACGCGACCTGTATGTCGATTCGATGTGCAATACGCTTGTGGAAGACCCAAAAGGCGGAGCTGACCCGCACTGGTCAAAAACCGGACGAAGCGCGCTTTGCGGCTTTATTCACTTTATTTCTTCCAAATGTGAAAGAGCGCTGGCGAATGAGAAGTTTATTCAAAAAATTTACGAAGGCTCAATGACCGCGGAAGACAAAGCCGAACTGATAAAATATTATGATGATATGAGTATCGGCGGCCTCCGCGCAAATGCTGCTCGTGCGATTCAGGATTTACAGAACGGAAATTTAACCATAGAAAACTATCTGCCGATAGGAACATGGAATCTGTTGCCTGAAAAATGGATTAACCACGAACCGTGTCTGGCAATGATTTTGGAGTGGATTACCTCTTCCCAGATAGAGCAAAGCAATGAAATCAAGCGCCGCTTGGAAGAAGGCGACCAGATGGCTGCAATGGCTGACCCAATGCGCGATTTGCTTGATGCCGCGGTGGAAGAAGCCAACAACTACGGCTATTCTCGCCGTTGCGTTACCGAATTGAGCGCCTTGAGTGCGATGCCGGATAAAGAGCGCGGCTCCGTGCTGTCAACCGGTTTAACCGGTATCGGTATTTTCAAAAACTCTGCCGTTGTTGCCCGAACCAGTTTTTCGGATATTCAATTTAAGGATTTACGCGGTATGAAAGACCCGGTAACCGGCGAATGGAAACCGATTTCGGTTTATCTTTCGGTTAACCAGACTGACGCACAGGCTTTGAACCCGATTAGTGCGACGTTTGTAGACCTGATGAGCGCATATCTGATTTCCAATCCGCCAAATTCCGTTAATCGTTCCGATGGAAAAATGGGACCGTTCCCTGCATTATTCGTGCTCGACGAGTTTCCGCAAATGCCGAAATTGAAAGCGGTTATTGATGGGCCGGCGGTCGGACGTGGTCAAAAAGTGTCATATCTGTTGATTGGCCAAGATTTGGGGCAAATTTCCGGTAAATACGGAAAAGATGACCTTGAAACGGTTATCTCAACAACGGCCTGCAAAGTCATCTTGTCGCAAAACAACGAACAAACTGCACAGCGATTTTCCAAAATGATTGGTAACAAAACCGTGCAAACCACATCATATAGCCGAAATGAGGGAAGTCTGGCTAAAGAGTATAATCCGTTTGCTAAAAATGTTAATTACCAATTACAAGGTGTTTCAGCCATTAGTGCCAATGATTTGCTGAGTTTGCCGATGTTAAAACAGGTTGTCCTGATGCAAGGTGCTATTGAAACGCCGATTATGGCTGATGCGCCGCGTTTTTATCTGGATAAAAAAATGTTGGCTATGTCCAAATTACCGCACTCGCCGTGGGTGCCGGATTGGATTGTTGCACAGCGTTCGGATGAAAACGAAGACATATTGTCCAAGTTGGGCATAGATTATGACCCGAATGCGGAAGAAGAGGCGGATTTTGAGGAAGACCAAGCGTAAATCTGCAAATATAGAGATAAAAAAAATCTCTTTATTTACTTCGTTGAAGAGTAGTGCAAAATTTGTGCTACTCTTCAAACGCACTTTTTTGCTATGGTGTATGGCAAACTTTGCCTTTCTTTATGTTTTTCGCCTAATTCCAAACGGTTGGACAAATTCGTTGAGCATTTTATGGCTTGTTGCCTATTATGTTTTCTGGTGTATCTTTGTCCGTCATATCCAACAGCACCCGCCGTATTTTTCCCTAATTCGCATTTTCAACGGGCTAATTCCTGCCAGCAAAATAATGTTCATCAATATTCTGATTTATTTATTGTTGGTCGTTGCGCCGTATATCCCGCTTTTTATGGGCTTTCGCGATAAGTATCTGGAGTTCTTTGAACAATATATGGCTATTTTGCAAAGTCACGATTCGCTTCCCGGAAAATCATCGTTTTATTTGCTAATGCTGCTTCTTTCGCCATATACGATAAGCCGTCCCTATCTGGCATGGATTTCGTCGTTGATTGGCAAAAGCCGCTCAATTATGGATGCCTACAAAAAGACTCGCGGCAATTACTGGAATTTTGTTTTATGCGCTGTAATTATGAGCGCGCTGTTCGCCTTGTCTTATTACATTGACCTAAAGTATAAAATAGATTCGCTGCTATATGTAATGGCAATTCTGCCGATATACTTCAACGTCGTATTTATTGACATCTACAAGACTTTTTATAAACGCAAAAGAACGCCCAAAAACGCTCCGCCTAAACCTGTGCTGTCATCTGATTAAATTCCTCTTCGGAAATAATCTTAATTCCCAGCTCTTGCGCTTTTGTTAGCTTTGAACCTGCATTTTCACCGGCGACAACATAGTCTGTATTGGTAGAAACCGAACCGGAAACCTTTGCACCGAAAGCTAAAGCCTTGCTTTTCGCCTCGCTGCGGGTCAACGTTGTCAATGTTCCCGTGAAAACAAGAGTTTTGCCGAAGATTTCTGATGATGTATTTGCAATTCCCTCAAATTCTTCAATACTGACAACAGTAAGCAAATTACGGATAATTTCCAAATTATGCTGTTCCTTGAAAAATTCAACAATATCCTGCGCCATTGCCGCGCCGATTCCGTCAATGCTGATTAAAAGCTGTAAATCCTGCGCAATCATAGCGTTCATAAAGTTTTCAAAAGAATGATAATGCTTTGCAATTAAATAGGCGGTGGCCGTTCCGACCAGCCGAATACCCAGAGCATAAATAAACTTTTGCAGACTTATTTTTTTGCTTTTATTTATCGCCTCAAACAACTTGCGAACAGATTTTATCCCCCACCCCTCTCTGTTTTCCAAATTAAGCGCCGGCGTGTTTGAGAATAAATCTGCCGGCCGGTTTCTTTCTTCAAGCGTAAAAATATCATACGGGGTTTTGACAATCCCCTCTTTATAAAAATCTTCAATAACTTTATCGCCGAGTCCTTCAATATTAAAGGCCTCGCGTGAAATAAAATGTTTCAAACGCTCCACCGCTTGCGCCGGGCAGGAAAGTCCGCCCGTGCACCGCCGCACCGCTTCGTCTTCTTCGCGGATAGCATGAGCGCCGCATTCCGGACATACCGTCGGAAATTGAAATTCCGGCAACATTTCCGTCCGCTTCTCTGTTAAAACCGAAACAATTTGCGGTATAACATCACCGGCTCTCTGAATAACTACCATATCTCCGATTCGTATATCCTTGCGCTTTATCTCATCTTCATTATGCAGAGTCGCATGCGAAACCAAAACCCCGCCGACATTTATCGGTTCCAAATCGGCAACCGGCGTCAATGCGCCCGTCCTTCCGACTTGGATACGGATATTGTTTAAGCGCGTAATAGCCTGCTCTGCCGGAAATTTATGCGCAATCGCCCATCGTGGCGTTCGGGTCAGAAAGCCGAGTCGTTTTTGCAATTCCAAGTCATTGACCTTATAAACAATACCGTCAATATCGTAAGGCAGGTCAGCCCGATTCTCCATCAAAGATTCGAAGCTTTCCAGCAGCTCCGTGTCATTGCGGCAGACTTTATTATATGGGTTGACCGGAAAACCGAGCGTCTTAACATAATCAAGAAATTCAACCTGGCTCTTCCACCGGATTTCCGATACTTCGCCCCAGGTATACACCAAAAAACTGAGATTCCGCTCGCGGGTAATGCGCGCGTCAAGCTGGCGCAACGAACCAGCAGCCGCATTTCGCGGATTCGCAAAAGTTTTTTTATGTTCCGCCTCATTTTTTTGATTTAACGCCAGAAAATCTTTTTTTGACATAAAAACTTCGCCGCGCACCTCAAAAATTTCCGGCACTTTATTATTTAAAAACAACGGAAATCCTTTAATTGCTTTCAAATTATCAGTAATATCTTCGCCGATTCGCCCATCGCCGCGCGTTGAGCCGCGCACAAATATTCCGTTTTGGTATAACGCGGAAAAAGAAAGCCCGTCCATCTTAGGTTCTGAAGTAAAAGTAATATCTTCGCTGCTGTTAAGAAAGCGCTTTATCCCGGCAATAAAATCTTTAAGCTCTCCCTCGCTGAAAATATCCGCCAATGACAACATTGGGACGCTTAATTCAACTTTTTTAAATTCGCTCTTAACCATCGCCCCGACGCGCTTAGACGGGCTGTCATCGCGTATCAAATGCGGGAACTTCGCCTCCAGGGCATCGTTTAAGCGGCGAAGCCTGTCGTAAGAAGCATCATCTAAATACGGCTCATCATTTTGGTAATACGCAATATCGGCTTTTTCTATTTCTTTTGCCAGATATTCAAGTTGTTGCTTTGCCTGGTCCTCGGTAATGTTTGTAATGTCTATCATGCTTCCTCGCTGTCAAATATACCGCAAATATATAAAATCTGTTGACAGGTTGCCAGATGTATTATACTTTATCTGCAACTTTTTGAGGAGTAAAAATGTTAAACGGATTGGCAATAAAACAGCTCAAGCAGAAGCGTACGGGAATATTATTTCCGCCGGGCGGTTTGTGTTGCTGATTAAAACTGTAATATAAATCTTTTGGGCGGGAATATCCCGTCCTTTTTTATGAAAAAGAGGAAAAATGTTGTCGGAAATAAAAACATACCGCATAAACGATAAAGAAATATGGCAGGGCGCGCTGAATAAAATTAACGGCGAGATACAAGAACGCCCGATTCGTTTCATTATCCGCCCGCTGGGGGAAGAAGACGCGCCGGCAATGGGAAAGCTCTCTGAAAATATATATCAGAACTTGCGCCGCGGTGAAGAGTGCTTTATTCATAAACACTCAAAACAATATTTTTATAAGGTGTTTCAAAAACCGCAACTTTATTATAACGGCGTATTTGTCGGCGATGAATTGGTCGGTATGTCGTATTTAAAAATTTGCCGCACCGGAAACGAGTTGGAAGAGGAGTTGCCAAACGCATCGTATGATTTTTTTGCCCCGTCCCGCAATGCCGGCAATAGCCTTGTTGGCTCTTTGGGTGCGGATTCGGTTCTGCCGGCGTATCGCGGCAACGCCTTAAATAGCATAATGATAAATTATCGCCTAAACCAGGCAGAGCAGCTCGGTTGCACAGATTGCACGTCTATTGTTGACCGTAAGAACAGATGGAATATGTCGCCTTATTTCAACAATCGCTTTAATTTATTCGCCACCGCGATAGACCCCTCGGATGGCGGGCAAATATCCTTATTGCACAAGCCGATAGGGCAGGAAACGGTTTTATCCTGTTTTAAGCCGAAAATATCATTGCCTTACGAGCGCTTGGATATTATAGACGGTCTGCTGGCAAAAGGTTTTATCGGCGTTGCTTTTGATAAAGAGCAGGGCGAAGTTCTGTTTGCCCATTCGGACTATTACCAGGTAAAAGAAAACGTTTTGGCCAATATCTGGCTGCAAAAAACGCTTCTTACGGCAAAGCGGCGGATATAAAGATTTTTACCGATAATTTTGCAGATTTTTGTTGCGAAAAATAATATGTTAGATTAACATATACGCCGAAACATTAATTTTAATTGGAGGCAGCCATAGCTACAGAAAACAGAAATGCGCCAGTACGGGAAAGTGACGGGCCGCGCATTAACCGGGAAATAAAAGCAAAAGAAGTTCGTTTAATCAATTATGACGGGGAAAACCTTGGCGTCGTGTCCGTAACGGAAGCGTTAAAAGCCGCACAGGAAGTCGGTCTGGATTTAATAGAAATATCCCCGCAAGTCAATCCGCCGGTTTGCAAAATTCTTGATTACGGCAAATACAAATATGAAATGCAAAAAAAGAAAAATGAAGCCAAGAAGAATCAAAAAGTCGTAAACATTAAGGAATTGAAACTTCGCCCGATGATTGATACGCACGACTATGAAGTCAAAGTCAAACAAGCCAAAAAGTTTTTAGCTCAGGGCGATAAGGTAAAGTTTACAATGCGCTTTAAAGGGCGTGAATTGAGCGCGAATGATATGGGTAAAGAAGTGCTGAACAAGTTGCTGGAAGACCTGGAAGATGTCTGCAAGGTAGATGCCGCGCCGAAGTTGGAAGGCAAGCAGATGTTTATGATTGTTTCTCCGGCCTAATCTGCCAAATAAAGGAAAGATTAAAGAGAGGGCGCAAAACCCTCTCTTTATCTTATTTGCTTTCCGCATGATAATCGGTATGGCAGTCCTTGCATAACATCAGGCAATTTTCCACTGTCGTTTCGCCACCATCGGCAAACGCGATTCTATGATGCCCCTCCAAATCTTTTAAGGCGAAAGTTTTGCCACATCTGGCGCATTTTCCTTTTTGCCGTTCATAGGCCTGTTTTTGCTGTCGCTCGCTGAAAGCGCGATGCCAAATCAAAGTCCTGTCGCCGGAAAGGCAATATTCATAAAAACCTTTCTTTTTCAGTCCGTCCGGGTCAATATCATACAAATCATATAAGTATTTGAGTGTTTTCTCTATTTCAGCCGGATTAAATTTTTTTCTGCCGTATGCGTTATACAGGATTCCCCAGTCCAAACCTTTCATCTCATTGCGGTAAACCGTGAAAGTCTGCTTAACCCATGCAATAACGTTTTTAAAATAACCGATAAGCTCGCCGGCATTATCATCAAAACGGTGTATGCCCATATAGTCTTTTATTTGCGGATATTTACCTTCTTCCGCGTTAATCCGCCATTTAAGCGCCAGTTCCAGCAGAAGCTGGCGATTCGCTTTATCGCCAAGTCCGCCCATATCGCCTAAAACTTTATCCGCCGAAAGGCTTAGCAAGGTTTTTCGGTCATCATTGTCATAATAAGACATATTGATAGCCTCGTTATTGTGGCGTTTGGAGAAAAATTGTTTGGCAGAAGTCAGCCAATCTCCGGTATAGTTGGCATTCAGTAGTTCTTGGTTTGTCATCTGTTTTCCGGCGATATTGATGGTGTGGAACCAATCCAGTTTTTCATCGTCAGTCCCCTCGCAAACATAAACCTGTAAGCGATAATCCAGTATTTCTTTTTGTTTTTCTGCGGATAAGCCTTCAAAAGTCTGAGTATTCCGCCCGTTAAAGTCTATGGCGACCGGATTCCCGTTTCCGTCATCGTTGGTTATAAACTGGCAGATAGAAATAAGCCGTTGCTGGCCGTCAATAACTTCATACGTATCATCCGGGTTTATAGCCCAATACATGCTGTTTAACGGCATATTATTATAAACTGAGAGCATAACCCTGTCCCTGTCGTCCGGATTATACACGAATGCTCGTTGAAAAGCCGGCCGGACATTAAGTTTTCCGTCAAGAGCGACCACGCCGTTTTCGCCTTTATCTTGATAGCCTTTAACCAAATCCCGGATTCGGATATCCGGCTGCGATGTCTTCATTGCCATGTTATTTTTTCCTTTTAATTAATATGCGTTTAAATGTAGGTTGAGCTTCTCCCTGATTACTATAATAGACAAGACTTGTCATATTAGCGGTATAGTGTCCTCGTCCCCCTTGTTCACGATACTTTTTCAACCATTTTTCACCTATACGTTTCACTCCAAGTTCGTCGGATCCATACCTTCCGGTATAATCAGCACACCCCAAAATCTCAAATTGTTCAGGATTATATTTATCAACAAAGGTTATTGGCACGCCCATAACCCCATCGTAATCCATTGGAATATCATTTACTTTATCAACGTTAATCGCATCATAATTATCGTATTTGGGATACGTCTTCTCAAATCCGTAATATTTCTTGCCGGTATTAATTACTTCATTCCGTTTGCTTGTTTCCAAATTTGTATACCAACAAACAGCAGGCGTTTTGATGTAATTTTCATCGGGATTATAACCTTTGGAAATCACATATTTTCTATTCGCCTCCAGGGTATTACGATATTTTGTTTTGAAAATCATGGAACAATTAAATCCATAGCCAAACCACAATCGGTTTTCTTTAATAAGCGGGAAAATTTCTTTATACGTTATGGCGTTCATGTTTCCGATAATCAGAAACTTTTTCTTATATTTCATCAGTTGTGCCACATATTCCCGGAATAAAGAAAATGGCGGATTCGTAATCACAATATCCGCCTGTTGCAACAGTTTGACACATTCTTCGCTTCTGAAGTCGCCGTTTCCTTTCATCGGGATTTCCGTAATGTCTTCAAAACAAGTAATTCCGTTGCCCGTATTGTCTTTATCCAAAATATACATCGTGGACGAGTCTTTGTCTTTTTC